>JABISF010000017.1 GCA_018699935.1 Flavobacteriaceae bacterium
CAATAAATAACTCAAATTGATGATTGTAATCAGATAGGGTTTTAAAAACATTGACATGATCCCATGCAATTCCACTGATCAAAGCAATTTGCGGTTTATAGTGATGAAACTTAGGTCTTAAATCAATAGGAGAAGACAGATATTCATCTCCTTCAAGAACGATAAATTCATTGTCTTCAGACAAAAAAACTGAATTTTCAAAACCCTCCAACTGAGCACCAATCATATAATCTACAGGTTTTTGATGGTAATTCAAAACGTGAAGCACCATAGCAGAAATAGTAGTCTTACCGTGACTTCCAGCAATGACTACTCTGGTTTTATTTTGCGCATATTGGGCTATAAACTCTGGATAGGAATACACCGATAAACCCATTTTTTGTGCTGCCAAAAGCTCGGGATTGTCTTTTTTTGCGTGCATACCTAAAATTACTGCGTCGAGTTGGGGCAAAATCTTTTCGGGAAACCAGCCCATTTGCTCTGGACAAATTTTAGCTTTCTGCAATTGGCTTAATGCAGGATCAAAAATGGCATCATCACTGCCACTGATCTGGTGACCGTTGTTTTTGAGTGCAATAGCCAAGCTATGCATAGCACTCCCTCCGATAGCAATAAAATGGTATTTATTCAAATGTAACTGCTTTTAAAAACGCTAAACCTTCCTCAAAATCAGAATTGATCTCCAGTGCTTTTTGGATTGACAACAATGCATTTTTGGGTTGATTTTCGTAAAAATAGATTTTTGATTGATAATAATAGGCCCATTCCAAAGGGTAAATGTCTGAGAAATCAAAATTTTCAATATAATGATTCAAAGCGGCAACACCGCTTTCCGATTCAATTTTGTATTCGGCAGCGGCACGTCCCAATTTGAATATCAAATCCTTTTCGATCTGTGATATCCATTCCCGTGAATCGGTGGTCTTTTTTTTAAGATCAGTAAATACCTCAATATATAGGGACTTCGATGCTTTAAAATCATTTTTCAACTCAAAAAGGTAGCCCTGTATCATCCTGCCACCAAGGGAATCAATCGCCATCAATTCATCGGCTTTCTTTTCTGCAAAAGCCATACTGCCTCCCAAGAGGGTTGGGATTTCAGCATACAACTGAATCAGTAAATTTAAAAACACTTTATTTCTGGGTTCCATCTCATGCGCTTTAAGAACCGATTTTCTAGCACTAACCACGTAAGAAACAGAAAAAAACTGGGCAACTTCCAAGGATTTTCTGGCGGCAGCAACACCCAACTTAAAATAATTTTCAGCTGTAGGTACATTAACAATTAGGCCCTTATAATAGTCAATAGCGGTGTCCCAATCATTGTAATAGTAGGACAATTCGGCAATGGATCGGATGACTGCTGTAGATTTCCCGCTTTCCTTCTTTTTTAAAAATTCTAGCTCTTTTTTGTAGCGACTATCGCTTTGGTAATCATAGGTTACAAAAGGAGTTTTCACTTGTGAAATCAATACTAAGGGAAAAATAAAAAAAAGAATAGCCCCTTGCATTCTATTCATGAGGGGTGTTTAAAATTTTCCAAATAATGTCTTTTAGGTTCAACAAGCCCGACTGATCTACTGCTGAAATCATACAGTGTGGTATTTTGCCAAAATTTTTATTCATTTCCTCGGCATACTCCGCTTTGAGTTCATCATCCAACAAATCACACTTGGAAAGCGCTACCACATAGTCTTTGTCCATCATTTCAGGATTATAGTTCTTCAATTCGGCCATCAAAATATCAAACGCTTTTTTAACATCAGGTGTATCGGAAGGGATCATAAAAAGCAATATAGAATTACGTTCAATATGTCTGAGAAAGTAATGCCCCAAGCCTTTTCCCTCAGCAGCTCCTTCGATAATTCCAGGAATATCAGCCATCACAAAGGATTGAAAGTCTCGATAAGGAACAATGCCCAAATTGGGCTTTAGTGTAGTAAACTCATAGTCTGCAATTTTAGGTTTGGCGGCAGTCAAAGACGCCAGAAGCGAAGATTTACCAGCATTGGGAAAACCTACAAGACCAACATCGGCTAGTACCTTCAACTCAAGAGTAATCTGCAAATCCAGCCCTGATATTCCAGGTTGAGCATATCTGGGCGTCTGGTTGGTAGAAGATTTAAAATTCCAATTTCCAAGTCCTCCTTTTCCTCCTTCTAACAAAACAAATTCCTGATCTTTTTCTACAATTTCACAAAGTACGGTTTCGGTTTCCGAACTTTTCACCACTGTTCCCAATGGAACATCGATGTATACATCTTCTCCTTGAGCGCCACTACTTCGGTTTTTACTACCGTCACCTCCGTGACCAGCTGCATAGTGCCGGGTAAACTTAAAAGAATAAAGGGTCCAAAGGTTGAGATTGGCTCGAACAATGATATGTCCTCCACGACCACCATCTCCCCCGTCGGGGCCACCTTTAGTAATATATTTTTCTCGATGCAAATGCACAGAGCCCTTGCCTCCTTTCCCCGATTTGAGGTTGAGTTTTACGTAATCAACAAAATTAGCTTCGGTCATCCTTTAGAGTAAACCGTCTATCAGTGTGGTCAATCTATGGGTAATTTCGTCAATACCACCAATACCGTCAACGCTGTGGAATTTTCCCTGTGCCTCGTAAAAATCTCTTAAAGGCGCGGTTTTATTATTGTATTCTTCAAATCGATTTCTGATTTTTTCCTCGTCCTGATCATCAACCCTACCGCTTATTTTTCCTCTATTGACCAATCTTTCTGCCAACACATCGTCATCGGCTTCCAAAGCCACTGTAGCTGAAATTTGCATGGATTTTTCACTCAAAAAAGTATCGAGTGCATCCGCTTGTTTGCTCGTTCTGGGAAAGCCGTCAAAAATAAACCCCTTGGCTTCCGAATGGGTTTCAACCGCATCTTTCAGCATGTCGATGGTTACCTGATCGGGAACCAAATCCCCTTTATCCATATAGGACTGTGCCAACATCCCCAAATCGGTTTTGTTAGAAATATGGTGTCGAAACAGATCTCCAGTAGAGATATGAAACAATTGATATTTAGATTTTAAAAATTCCGCCTGCGTTCCTTTTCCCGCTCCTGGTTTTCCAAAGAGTACTATATTGATCATTATATAATATTTGTCACAAAGATATCCAAATTGTATTGTTTTTTTCCAAGCATAAAAGTTATGTGTATTTTTGTAAAAAACTTCAGGATGGAATTTTTTTCAACAACAAAAACTTTAGGCATACTGGGGGGAGGACAATTAGGCAAAATGCTTCTCTACACCACCCGAAAATGGGACATCAAAACCAAGGTTTTAGATCCCAGCGAAAGTGCACCTGCCCGACTGGCGTGTGATGAATTTGTCATGGGAAGTTTAACTGATTTTGAAACGGTATATGAATTTGGAAAAGGTTTGGATGTTTTGACCATCGAAATTGAAAAAGTTAATGTAGAAGCACTCGAAAAATTAGAAAAAGAAGGCGTTAAAGTTTATCCTCAGCCTCATGTTCTAAAGACCATACAAAACAAATGCCTTCAAAAAAAGTTTTATAGAAATCATAATATCCCCACTGCGTCCTTCGATGAGTTTGAAAACCTTGACCAAGTAAAAGAAGGAATCATCAAAGGGGAATTGTCTTTTCCATTTGTATGGAAATCGGCAGAAATGGGTTATGACGGATATGGGGTGTCTATTATCTATTCCAATAAAGAAA
>JABISF010000018.1 GCA_018699935.1 Flavobacteriaceae bacterium
AAAAAACTATGTAAAAATTGCTAAAACATCTGAATCAACCGCTACCAGAGATTTAGCAGATTTAGTTCAAAAAGAAATTTTGAATAAAACAGGAAATTTTAAAAGTGCTAGGTATTGGTTGAATATCAATCAAAATAATAAGTGAAAATTATAAAACAGAGGCTTTTTAATTTCAAAAAATTCGAGTTTTGATTTTATGAGTTTTTTAGCCAAAAGATCGCATTCATTTTACCGGAAACTTTCGTTTCTCGCTAAAATTACACTTGCCAAAGGAGTGCCTTTGGAAACCCTGAATGCGGCATTATTGAAATAGAATAACTCCCAACAAGGTTGGTTTTATTTTAGGGAGACAATTTTTTCGGAATTATTTCCAGTTCAACAAGCTAAAATTAAACGAAAAAATCATTTGAATTTGATTTTTTCTATCTTTAAGTATAAACTGCAACCAATGACGACCATTACAATAGATAACGAATTAAATTTATCCAAGACACATTTCAAAAGTATTGAGGAGTTTCAGATCGAAATTTTAATGATGAATGAGCGTTGGGAGCTTTCAAAGGAACATATTGGAATATTGAAAGCACGCGAAGAAGAAGCGGATAATGCTAGCGATGATAGATTTTCTTGGGAAGAAGTAAAATCTAGTCTGCACCGAAAAAATATATAAATCATGAACGGACCAAACCTTGGGGCATGGGTCATGCGATGTTACTATGCAAAAATGCCATAAATGAAAATTTTGCCATAATTAATGCTGATGATTTTTATAGGAGACAAGCTTTTCAATCCATGGCTTCATTTTTAAAACAAACGGATTCAACTACCTATAATTTTGGTATGATTGCCTATTTATTGGAAAATACGGTATCCGACTATGGCTTTGTTTCAAGAGGAAAATGTGTCCTGGACTCAAAAAACTACCTTGCAAGCGTAAATGAAATAACCCAAATTGAGAAATCAAAAGAGAAACTCATTTATAAAGATGGACAAAACAATTTCAAAACTATAGAAGGAAATACGATGGTTTCCATGAACTTTTGGGGGCTTACTCCAAAATGTTTTGAGTTTGGACAAGAATTGTTTGAACAGTTTTTGGAAGAAAATAAATCAAATAGTAAAGCAGAGTATTATTTGCCTTCAATTGTCAATGAACTATTAAAATCAGGAAAAGCAACAGTAAAAACGTTGAAATCCAATGCGAAATGGTTCGGGGTAACCTACAGTGAGGATAAACCGAAAGTTCAGCTGGAAATCAATCACTTATGAGCTTCCGGTGTTTACCCAAATAACCTTTGGAAAATTTTCACTAAATAAAATCACATAAAAATAAGACCCTTGTCAAGAAAGAAACGGCTGTTTATAATACCGTTTTCCGGTGGCTTTGTGTAATGCATTGGCTAAAGCCGCAAAGGTGGGAGGATAGGTGGGCTCGCCCAAACCGGTGGGAGCGATTTGATTTTCGACAAAATAGACGTCAATTTCTTTGGGTGCTTCTTTCATACGAATCATTCGATAATTGTGGAAATTATCTTTATTAGGAACTCCGTTTTCAAAGCTCAATTCGCCGTATAAGGCGGTACCAATCGAGTCAACTACGCCGCCTTCGGCCATATTTTTGGCGCTGTCGGGATTGACTACAATTCCACAATCGATGCCACAAATCACTTTATGAACCACTGGAACACCTGCTTCCACGGTCAACTCTAAAACTTGTGCCACATAGGTGTTGTGACAAAAATAGGAAGAGACTCCACGGTGTTTTTGATCGGTTGACGTTCCCCAATTGGATTTTACTTTAACCAATTCCAATACCCCGGCATAGCGTTTGGGGTCGTAATCATTATTAGTTCCAACGGGATTTGTTTGTGCGTTTAGAAGTAACTCCAAACGAAAATCAATTGGGTCTTTCCCGGCGGCAGCAGCCACCTCATCCAAAAAAGACTGTTCGGCACTAGCCATAAAATTGGAGCGAGGGGCCCGAAAAGAACCTACGGTTATATTGGTGTCTATCGTCCAATCTTCTGCCAAATAGTTGGGAACGGCTCCGGCGGGAAATCGATTTTCCGACAAAGGACTCTCTGGGATCCCCCCTGCATTAACATGAAATGCAATCAAGTTGCCTTGGGCATCCAAACCGGCTTTGTATTTGATTTGATAGGAAGGGCGATATATCCCATCGGTCATATCATCCTCTCGGGTATAGACCAATTTGACAGGGGCTTCCATTTTCTGAGAAATCAAAGCGGCTTCCACCAACCAATGAGCATAGGATCTACGTCCGTAACCTCCACCCAAACGAGACATTTTAATATCGATATTTTCTAAAGGAATCCCCAATCGGGCAGCCAAGGTTTGTTCAGTAAATTCCGGTTTTTGAAGTGGTCCGATCAATTCCGCTTTGCCTCCTTTCACATCGGCAAAAAAGTTCATAGGCTCCATACAATTATGCGCCAAAAAAGGAGCCGTATAGGTGCTTTCTATCACTTTTGCTGCTCTTTTAAAGGCCGCTTCTGGATTCCCGTCTTTTCTTCTTACTTGTGCGGGCTGTTGCGCTCTCGCTTCCATTTGACGATAGTGATCGTCCGTGTTTTCCAATCCGGCTGGTGTATGCTGTTCCCACTTCACCCCAAATCGACTTCGGGTCTCGGTGGAACTTTTAATGGGTGCACACTCGATTTGCAATTCCTTTTTGGCCTGCAGCACTTCCCAAGTGGAATCCCCAACAATTACTGCAACCTCATTAAACGTTCTGGTATCAAAAAATTGTTTTTCAAAGTCATCATTAAAAACCTTGATAATAAACACATCTTTGATCCCCGGCATCGATTTCACTCGATCCGTTGTGATGGCTTTGAGCTGTAGCCCAAAAGCCGGAGGATGAACAATCATCGCGGTGAGCATCCCTGCACGTTGGGCATCTATTCCAAATAGGGGTTTGCCGGTTATAATATTTTTGGTTTCTACATTTTTTTGAGAATTCCCAATGATCGTAAAATCTGCTATTGCTTTTAAATTTACTTTTTCAGGCACAGCTCTTTTGGCTGCCAAAGAAGCGAGTTCGCCATAGCCCATGGATTTTCCTTGGTTTTGGTGATATACCCTGCCTTTTTGGGTACTCAGCTCGTCTAGACCGACGTTCCAAAGTTCCGCCGCAGCTTCCATCAACATGGTTTTAGCACTGGCACCTGCCATCCTCAAGCCCGACCAACCTCTCCGCAAGGCCTGACTTCCTCCGATAAATTGAAAACTAAAAGCCGCTGTGTCTAATGGAGCTTGCTCCACAAGCACAGCACTCCAATCGACATCCAACTCATCCGCCACAATCATGGGCATGGAGGTTTTTACGTTTTGCCCACCCTCGGGATTGGGAGATAAAATGGTGACTAATCCGTTCTCCCCTATTTTTAAATAACTGTTGATTTCAAACCATTCCTCCGGCAACTCTTTTTCCATAGCTCCGTCGGAGAGGGATTGACAGGAGTTTAAAAAACTAAAGCCCAAAACAAGTCCCCCACTTGCTAAACTAGTGTTTTGAATAAATGCACGTCTCCCTAATGTGGTTTTGATTGTTGTCATTGCTTAAAAATTTAGTTCATTTAATAAAGAAAAAAAATGCCTCGCTATCAAAGATAACAATCATCACAAGGATTTTTAAAACCACCGTATAAAAATTATCTTTTTCAATAAAACAAAAAGCCCAAGTTTGTAGATTCAGACGCAATTCCCGTATTAATCTTTATTCCCTGTTAATTTTTATCTTTGGCTAAAATTTTTCATGAGTTTATTGGATCTTACTACCCTGCTAATTTCCCTTGCAGCCGTTTTTTCAATCATCAATCTAAGGCTTCTCAAACTGCCTCAAACCATCGGTTTGATGACATTGGCGATCGCTTTGTCCATGGCCGTTTTGGTGGGAGGATTGATTTCTCCAAAATTTTTAGCCTTTGTGACCACCCTTACGCAGCAATTCGATTTTAGTGATCTTTTGGTCAACATCATGCTGCCGTTCTTGCTTTTTGCGGGAGCCATCAGTGTGGACGTTCACAAATTATTGAAAGATAAACTCACCATTTTACTCTTGGCGGGTGTGGGTATCCTTTTTTCAACTTTCGCCGTGGGTTCCGGACTCTATTGGTTGATTGAACAACCCCTGCTCGGGGTCAACGACTTGGGAATTGACTATGTGGACTGCCTGTTGTTTGGAGCACTTATTGCCCCCACCGATCCTATTGCCGTTTTGGCCATGGTTAAAAAAATGAATTTATCCTCCGAAACCGAAACACGAATCGCCGGGGAGTCGCTGTTTAATGACGGGATTGGGGTGGTTGTTTTTTTGACCTTGTTGAGTGTGAAAACAGAAGGGATTGATCAAGTGAGTGCCCAAAGTGTAATCAGCTTGTTTGCTTCAGAAGTCTTGGGCGGTGTTTTTTTAGGGGCTATTATGGGTTTTTTAGGATTAAAAATCGTCAAGTATATAGAAAACGAGCATACCGAATTGGAGGTGTTGATCACCCTTTCATTGGTGTTGTTGCTTCCTGTCATCTCCAGACAATTTCACTTTTCTGCCGTTCTAGGGGTAGTGGTCATGGGCTTGTTCCTCAACCAAAATATTGATGCCGATAAAAAAACAGACGGGGTGCAAAAAGCCATGGGCGAATACGTCTATAAATTTTGGCATCTTTTGGATGAAACCCTAAATGCTATACTGTTCATCTTGATCGGTTTTGAAATCATCCCCATATTGCAAAACTTCGATTTCAACTACATTTTCATTGTCCTCATCGTCATTGTTTTGGTGGTGGTGTCAAGAGCAATTGGAGTTTATATTCCCATCAAAATTCTATCTTTCAAAAAAACATTTGAAAAAAATACGGCACTCATCCTAACATGGGGTGGGCTACGGGGAGGATTGAGCATCGCCTTGGCACTGAACCTACCCGACGGTGATGGTTCCGGCAAAGATTTGATCCTTATCCTTACCTATGGCGTAGTACTTTTCACCATATTAGGACAAGGGTTGACCCTCAAAAAAATCGTGCAGTAAACACCGCTCCCAAAGCACACTCTCAAGCGAAGATTTTCTTTTATTGAAAAAATGTAATATATTTCTATGAATCATAAATATATTTATCATGAAGAGCGTTGCGTTAAAATCCTTTTTCTATTTTATTTCCATCGTAGCTTCGTTTCAAATTGACGGTTATCGGGATCATCTGGCAGAATTGGATGAATTAGACAAAGCGGTGATTACTTTGGGCGAAGAAATTTATTCCAATATTGATTATGCCAAGGAGCATCTACAGCAAGTCAAAAACCTTCGGTATATGAACGAGTTTGTGGTAGCAAATTTTTACACCTTTACCATCAAAGAGTTGGAGAATATCCATGACAACAATCCATTTCTGCACGTATATGACCTCAACAATCAAATCAATTATATAAAAAAATACAGCCCCTCCACCACAGAACAATTATTGGGCGGTTGGTTGGCCTTCGAACCCGATAATATCTTTTTTCAATCCATGCTCAACTCGGGCGATTTGTTGAGCATCAAAAATCCGGCTTTGGCAAAAGAGATTCAGTCGCTTTACACCAAACAATCTGAGCGCGTTAAGGGCATGGCATTATTTACCGGAGAGGTGGGAAACAACGTCTTGGATTGGTTTGTCAGCGAACAAAACAAATACAATACGGATATCAGTTTTAACGAAGTTTTGATCAAAAATCGCAATCAAAAATTAAAAAATGTCTTGGTTTTCAAATTGGCGGTTCTCAACGATCGGATTACCGACATCGAAAATTACATTCACTCATTGCAAAATTGTGTGAAAATAATCAGCGAAGAATACAAAGCCATTTAACTCAAGGACTTAGTCCTCCGTATCCAAAAGCTTGGGAGGCTCGATAATGGCAGGGGTTTCCAATTGTTCCACCCCTTTCAGTTTCGATTGCATCATCCGGGTGCGGGTTCCCACCAGTTGTTCGATTTCGTTATTGGCTTCGTTGATTTTCTTCTGCGCTTTTTCCAATACTCCTCCAAAGGTGTTAAACTCTTTTTTCACCGCTGCCAAAACGTTCCACACCTCACTGCTGCGTTTTTGAATGGCAAGGGTTTTAAAGCCCATTTGCAAACTGTTGAGCATCGCCGCCATGGTCGTTGGTCCTGTTACTACAATTTTGTATTCCCGTTGCAATAAAGCAATCATATCCGGCTGTCGAACCACTTCGGCAAAAAGACCTTCCATGGGCAGAAACATCATGGCAAAATCCGTAGTGTTGGGCGGGTCGATGTATTTGGTGGAAATGTCCTTGGCAAACTTTTTGACGGATTGCAACAGGGCTTTGATGGAAGCATCAATCACCAGTGGATCTCCCACATCGTAGGCATTTTGAAGGCGCAGGTAATCTTCTTGGGGAAATTTGGCGTCGATGGGAAGATAAACCGGTTTGCCATGGGGCGTATTTCCGGGCAATTTGATAGCAAATTCAACCATGGCATCGGAGCCCTGTTTGGTTTTTACATTGGTTTCGTATTGATCGGGAGCCAAGACCTGCTCCAAAATATTTCCCAATTGAATTTCGCCCAACACCCCTCGTGTTTTTACATTGCTCAACACTTTTTTCAGGTCGCCTACACCAGAGGCTAAATTTTGCATTTCGCCAAGCCCCTCTTGCACTTTCAACAGTTGTTTGGTTACCATTTCAAAGGATTTCCCCAATCGATCTTCCAAAGTTTTATGAAGCTTTTCGTCCACCGTTTCTCGCATCCGCTCCAAACGCAATTCTGTGGTTTTAATCATCTCTTCTTGTTTCACTTTCATGGCGTCAAATTTTTCTCTTTGAAGCGCATTAAAGGCATTGACATTTTTGGTGAAGGTTTCCTCAAAATCCTTTAGGGTGGTTCGAAGTTCCTCCCGATCCTCTTTGGCTTTTTGGGCAAGGGTTTCATTCAGTCGTTGAATACTTTGGGTCAATTCATCCCTATTTTCTTTTAAATTTTTGGAAAGCTCCTCCCGATTTAACAAAAACTCCTTTTGTAATTGGGTTCTTATGGAGGCTTCTAAGTCTGAATTCGAGCCGGAACTGGAAAGCTTAAAAATAAGATAGAGTAAGAGTATTGCTGAAAGTATCGAAAAAACAAGAACTACCGTTTCCATGAGGAGTGATTTTAGACTTTAAAAGTAAGGAAAGCAAAACAATTAGCCCCAAAATAGAACAAGGCGCTTTTGATTTCTTTTTAAAAAAAATTGAAAAAAAAATTAGTTTTCTAGTGTGGAGGTCAGGCTGTATTTTAATTTTTTCTCAATGGCCATAATCATTTCGTTGGCAATATCTATTCCTGTAGCGTTTTCAATGCCCTCTAGTCCAGGAGAAGAATTTACTTCCAATAACAAAGGACCCTTGTTGGATCGAATAATATCGACTCCGGCCACGGCGAGGTTCAATATTTTGGCTGCCTTAATCGCCAGTTTTCGTTCCTGCGCAGTGATTTTTACTTTTTTGGCCGTTCCACCCATGTGGATATTGGATCGGAATTCTCCTTTGGGAGCCGTGCGTTCTATGGAAGCAACCACTTTGCCGTTGACCACAAAACACCGTAAATCTTTTCCGGCAGCTTCTTTGATGAATTCTTGAACCAAAATATTGGCTTGCAAACTCTTAAATGCATTGATTACACTTTCTGCGGCTTTGTTGGTTTCGGCAGAAACCACACCTTTTCCCTGAGCGCTTTGCAAAAGTTTAATCACCAAAGGAGCACCGCCCACCATAGAAATCAAATCTTTGGTGTCCAAGGGAGACTTGGCAAAACCGGTGATTGGAATATCAATATTATTGGCAGAAAAAAGTTGACTGGAAAACAATTTATCCCGAGACTGAGTAATCGCGGTGTCCGTATTTAGGCAATAGGTTCCTATGGATTTAAACTGTCGCAAAAGAGCACAACCATAAAAAGTCATACTGGGTCGAATGCGGGGTATGATCGCGTCCAAATCTTCCAAAATTGTTCCTCCTCGATAGCGCACTTCGGGCGTATTGGTGTCCAAGCGCATATAGCATTGCTGAATGTTGTAAAAATGCATTTCATGTCCACGCGCTTCTCCGGCTTCAATGATGCGTTTGTTGCTGTATAAGTTTTTGTCGGTGGCCAACAAGCCAATTTTTAAACCTGATTTTTTGTGCATCAAGTAGCTGTACATTGAAAACAGCTTTTCATCAGAAATGGCTCCTTTTAGATAGCGTTTCGAAGGATCGACCAAAAAACGATTGCGCATGGCTTCGCGCCCGAGCAGCATCCGGAAATCCATTCCATCGCGGTTGGCAAGAGTCAATTCGATATCAAACGTTTCTGTTCCCAAGGTGATTGCCGCTTTGACGGCATAGCGCTTTTCTGCAATCCCCGAGGAGCTTTTCACCACCCGTGTTCCGGTAAGGGGGGCTTGGCATTCAATGGTAATACTCAAATTGTCTTGAACCGGATTGATTTCAAAGGAGACCCACGAATTCTTTCCTTTATTAAATTTTTTGATGTGTGTCGCTTGGATGGAGGAGGTTTTTGCCCCGGAATCGATGCGTGCTTTTATGGCGGGAATTTTCAATCCCTCAAAACTACACCACTCCTCGCTACCTATGATACTCAGTTGGGAATCACTCATTAAAATTAAAGTTATTTTTCAGCTAGATTACAAAAACTATTTTAAAAATAAACATTTACATCTTTACTAATATTCAAAAGTTCTTTTTGCTTGTATCTTTACACATTAAACCCTTGCACTAAATGGCGAAAATTTTCAGAACGCTCTTTCCTTTATTTTTTTGGCTTTGCCCATTAGTGCTGTTTGCTCAAGAGGTTTTTGCCCCCCAAAAAACCGTCCAAACCATCAATATTGACGGTGTTTTAGACGAAAAAGAATGGGAAAATACCTTACCTGTTGTGCTCGATTTTGAAGTTTCCCCTGGAAATAACGTGGTTCCAAAGGTGGAGACTACCGGATACATTACCTATACCAATACGCACCTTTACGTTGGTTTTTATGCAAAAGACAAGACCGAAAACATTCGTGCTTCGGTTCGTCAACGGGACAGTTTTGGAGTTTGGAGCGACGATTTGGTGATGTTGCGTTTGGACACCTATGCCGATGGAAGAAACAATTATCTGCTCATGGTGAATCCCTTGGGCAGCCAGCTCGATATTCGACAAATAAACGCCATCAAGGAAGAAGAACAATTCGATTCTAGTTTTAATGTAGACTTTGAATCTGCGGGAACTATCGTTGGCGATGGCTATCAAGTAGAATTTAAAATTCCTTTTGCCTCCTTGCCTTTTCCCAACGGAGAAGACCAAGAATGGCACTTTACCCTTTTTCGAAAAAACTATCAACAGGGAAATGAAGTCTTTTTGCGCAGCCAACCTCTGGATCGAGACAATGCTTGCGAAATTTGTCAAACCACGGATCGATTGATTTTAAAGGGGATAGAAATCGACAAACGTTTTGAATTGCTCCCCTATGTGGCGGGGAATATTTCCGGACAACGACCAAGCACAGACCAGCCCATTAACTACAATTCCATCAATCCCAATGCGGGTTTAGGAATGAATTTAGACCTCAATAAAAACAGCTCTTTGGAACTTACCTTTAATCCCGATTTTTCGCAAGTGGAAGCAGATGTAACTCAAATAGATGTAAACTCTTCCTTTGCCCTCGAATATCCAGAACGCCGTCCGTTTTTCAATCGCGGTACCGATATCGTCAAATTTTCGGATGGTGCATTTTATTCCCGCTCCATCAACAATCCGCTGGTTTCCTCCAAATTGTTGAGTCAAGGAAAAAAAGGAAGACTCTATTTTTTAACTGCTTGGGATCAAAATACTCCCTATCAAATTGCCGGCGAGGATCGCTCGTTTTTTGGACAAGGGGGAAATTCTTTTGTCAATGTATTTCGCTATCAGCACTTACTCAGTAAAAACAGCAGAATGGGATTGGTCACCACCAGTCGCTTTCATCAAGACGGAGGTTATGGCAATCTCGTGGGAACAGACGGTTGGTTTTTACTTTCCAAAAAATGGCGTTTGAGTTATGAAGTGTTTGTGAATTTCAATAAAGAACCCATCGCCGACTGGATCGAAACCGATGAAACTGCGGGGGCTAAAACAGCTGCCTTGGACGGTGAAAAATTCAGCGGTGATGCCCTCTATGTCGAGGCGTTTCGGAGTACAGAACATTGGAAATCCTTTTTTGCTTTTCGCAATATTGCCCCCGATTATCAAGCCGATGTTGGCTTTGTTGTAAAAAACAATCGCCGGTGGACCACCTTATATCATGAATATCAAAGTTTTTTTGAGCGTAAAGCCTTACAATTTTTTAGTCTTGCCTCCAAAGCAGACTTGCTCTACACCTTTGACAATAATTTTAAGTCTGCAAGTATCGATGGAATTTTTAAAATCCGAACCTATTTTAATACGGACATCAGCTATACCTATGATTTTGATGTTTTTAAAAATTTTAAAGGACGGGATTATAAAAATTTGGGCGTCAGTCAACTCGACATCCGTTCTACACCCTCGGAATCCTTTTCGTTGTTTATGAATATGACTTTTGGTAAGGATATTGCCTACAATGAGGACATTCCAGATGTGGGCAAAGACCTCAGCCTATTTATAAGACCCTCTTTTCAGTTGAGCAATAAATTTAGTTTATCCCCCTCGTTGCGCTATGCCCGACTAAGAAAATTGGACAGCAAGGACTATTATTTCAACGGTTACATTGGCCGTTTTACGATTCGCTATCAGTTCAATAACGACTTGAGTATTCGCTTGGTATCGGAATATAACGACTTTACGGAGCGTTTTTTTCTACAACCTTTGATGCAATGGAATCCCAATCCTTCCACAGTATTTTACATCGGAGGAAATCAAAATTCTTTGGAAGATTTTAATTCCGAATTTTATTCTCCGTTTCGGGTGGATGAGACGCAGTTTTATGTCAAATTTCAATACTTAATCGGACTCTAAAAGCAACTTGAGTGCTATGAGTTTTGCTTTTTCACCGCCTCTTTTTTCGGTCGTTATCCAAAAATTTTGAGCGTCGACTACTTTTACAGCCTCTATTTGAGCTTTGTCAATGGGGATCGTATATTTTTTTAAATCGGGTTGATTCCAAGGGTTCTTCATAAAGTCGCTCACCGTATAAAAAAATTGTGCTCCTTCAAAGCCGTAGCCTGTCAATGCCAATAGATCCAAATCGGCATGGTAGTCGGCAGCGGTAATGAGCGAACCAACCTCCCACTGCGCCCGAGGAGCCAATGTGTAACTTCCTCCCTTTTTGGGAATGCTGTACAATTGGGTGGATAAGTCCTCTCGATTTTTTGAGAATAAGAGTAAGCTGTCACAAACTACAGCAAGTGCTTCTGCGTCAAACGCATGGTGGTTTTGAAGATGAAAGTCTGTTTGCGCAGCATAACTTATAAAAATACTGTCAACGGGAGTGAAATGAGAATCCACCACATAAATGGTTAAATCCTTTCTATTTCCAAAATTATTCCCAGTATCTGCAATATAAAAATAGTTTTCGTCGCGTGTAATATCCTCCCAGTCAATTGCGTTGATGGTATACAAGTGCGTGGACTTTAGAAGCGTACCCTCCTTTGAAAATTCATACAGTTTGGGTTCATCCCCAGAATCATTGTGGGTG
Source organism: Flavobacteriaceae bacterium (assembly GCA_018699935.1). GTDB lineage: Bacteria > Bacteroidota > Bacteroidia > Flavobacteriales > Flavobacteriaceae > MS024-2A. Next base: position 11,694 of record JABISF010000018.1, read on the forward strand.
ATGAAGTGGGTTCCGAGGTATTCCAGTCCTGAAGTTTCCTCTAATTTTTTAGGTAATTCAACAGCCGTAAGCTCCAATTGTGCTTGAAGGGGCAAAATAGTTCCCAATAAAATAAAAAAATCGAAGATTTTCATAGCTAGCAATTAGATGAACAAACAAATAGACGAACGCATTGATTTTATTTCAAAAAAATAAAGTTGAATAAAGATAAATCAAAGATTTTAATGCAGCGCGTTTGAGGATACTTTATGAACCTTTCCTCTAAAATGTTCCATTTTGATACAAAATCTTGACTTAATTGCTTAATTTTAACCATCAACTATATTATTCTTGCAAGATGGCACATATTTTACAAGCGAAAGATTCTAAAAAGAAAAAGGCGAGTCCTGCTCCTCAAAAAGATACGGGCGCAAGTGCCGATTCAGTTCCATTGGAGAGTCTTCAACTCAAAGCAGATCAGTCTGGAAGTGGAGGTTCCTTAGAGCAGCACAATGCATCCCCTTTGGCTGGAGATCGTGTTGTACAAATGGCAGCCACTCAGGAATTGGAAGAATTACGAAAAAAGAAAAAAGTCACCAATAATCCTTTCTTGCTTGAAGATCGCAAAAAAAATGCTCCGGCAGCCGCCCCGGAAGTCGCCCCTGCAGAAATCGCTCCCGCAGAAGTAGCTGCCCCTGAGGTAGTAACTCCTGAAGTAGTAGCTCCAGAGATGGAAGCAAGCCCTGATGCAGAACCTGCGAAAAAAGGCTGGGGGGATTGGCTAAAAGACAAGGCAAGTGCGGGCTATTCCACAGTAAAAGACAAGGCAAGTGCAGGCTATTCCGCAGCAAAAGACAAAGTCAACGAAAAAATTGAATATGCCAAAGAAAATAAAGCCGAAGTGGGAATTAAAGCAGCTGAATTTACTGCTAAACGGATTGCCTCTTTGGCAGACGCCGCACCCGGTGTTGGGGATGTGATCACTGGAACAAAAAATTTGGCCACCGGTGGGCTACATGCCTATCAAAGTATGGACACTTTGAGCAAAATAAAGAATGTTCAAAATGGGGAAGAAAAGCTGAGTGAAGAAGATCAGATTGCCCTTGGTATAGAAAAAAGACTTCAAAAAGACAAACTCGCCAAATCTGCGGGTGAAGGTTTGTCTGGAGGATTAAAAGTGGCTGCCGGTGCAGCTACACTTTCTGGGGTGGGAGCCCCGGTGGGTGCCGCACTCGGAGGCGCTGCTATGGCGGTAAGTGGGGTGAGTTCCCTCACGGGGAAGGCAGTTCAATCTTCAAGAGACAAAGAGGCTCGAAGGTTAAGAAGTAGAGATAAAATAGTTGACGATAAAATTAAAAAAAATAAAGCGCGCGATGAAACCATCACCGGTGGAGCGTGGTATAATCCCATGAATTGGGGAGCCAAACTCTCACGGGCTTCTGGTTTTGAATCTGAAGATCAAAAATTGGGATTGGATGGGCATGAAGATCAAGTAAGCCGTGACAGATACCTCGCATCCAAAGAACAAAAGTATGGTAATGAAGGATGGGATAGAGATGAAATTGATCAAGGGAAAGCCGCAAAAACTTCAACCAATTGGTTTGAATCTATGAAGGCTGGAGCATGGAAAACACAAACTAAAGACTATGGCAAGGTGGATATTGGGATTGCCCAAGGGCTTTCTACCGAGGGATTGAAAGAAGAAAAGGAAACGAAATCCCGACAAGCTGCCATGGAAAGACTCGGTGTGAAAGAGAAGAAAAAAGAAAAAAAGGGATGGTTTTGGTAAAAACACCCTCCTATTTAAAACAACCCATATAAATCAAACGAATGAATCCATTGGAATCCATTAAAAGCCTACTTGAAAAAGAATATTATGACGTAGCCCTCGAAAAGTTCAGTTATGAGGAAAACGCATTGGAACAACTGCGCGTATCACTTGTTTTTCAAGACCATCCACACATCCCGGATTTAATGCTTTTTTTGATGTTTATTCCCAATATCGAAAAAGAACTCGACGGCGTTTCGGTATTGCAGTACTACATCGGTTTTGATCAAATTTCGGAACGTACAGAGGAACAACTTGTTCATTTAAAAGACGTTATCGTCAAAATCAATCAATCCCTTCCCTTGGGTCATTTTGGAATTATTGAAAGTGAGCAAATTCTCTATTTAAAATACTGTCAAACCTATTTGGGAGCACTCAATGATACGAGTAGTAAACAGATTGTTGAAGCGATCAATGCGTTGAGTTTTGAATTGAGTTCGAATTACGACAACTTTTTTTAGAAATTACGAACCCTATCATCAGCGAGGTTGAACGTATTACTTCATTTTCTTTCATCTTAATATTGCATTGATATTGCACCCGTCCGCTTCTGCCATCACATTTTTAAAAAACGGGTGTATGCTTGGATGGAATAAAATAAACTTGGATGTTCCTATATCCAGCTAAGTCAAAAGCTTTTATGGCAAGCCCGCCTTGATGAAGCTTTGATTTTAAAATAATTATTTGAAAAACTTAAGTCCTTGTTGATTGCTCCAACAAAAAAAGCCCTCCGTTTCACTGGAAAGCTTCTCATTAGCTGCTAAAATTGACAACTGTCAAACTAACAACACACAACATCTTTAATTAAGCGGTCTGGACGGGACTCGAACCCGCGACCCCATGCGTGACAGGCATGTATTCTAACCAACTGAACTACCAGACCTAATTAGCGTGTGCAAATATACGCTGCATTTTGAATTTGCCAAATAATTACTTAGTATAATTTAGTTCAAGCAGTGTTTTAATAAAAGGGGGCATTTAACACTAGGAATGATGGTCCAAGAAAGTAATCCAAAAGACTAAAGACGGTATAGAAGGCAGGACTTTATACTTCCAGAGAGGGAGCAACTGCCCTAAAAAGAAAAACCCACTAAAAAAGTGGGTTGTACTTAAATATTTTGTGCGTCCTAAAGAATCGCATCCAATTGTTCCGCATAGGTGGATTTGGGAGCCACACCCACTTGTCTGCCTACCAATTCTCCTTTGTGGAAAACCAACACTGTGGGGATGTTACGCACCCCGTATTTGGCAGCAAATTCTTGATTGGCATCAACATCAACTTTCCCCACAACGGCTTTTCCTTCATAGTCGCTACTGAGTTCTTCAATGATGGGACCCACCATGCGACAAGGACCGCACCAAGCTGCCCAAAAATCAACCAATACGGGTTGGTCTGAATCTAATACTACTTCTTTAAAAGTAGCGTCTGTAATTTCTAATGCCATGAATATTTTTTTATAGGTTAAAAATTTGACGTTTACGCCAATTGATGTTAAATGTTTGACAAAAGTACAGTTATAATCGAAATGGAAAAATCCAAGGTCTAAAAATATATTATAATAATATCAGTTTTAACTATCCCAGCCCCTTTGGATACCCCATATCAGTCCTATTTATAGAAAAACCAATTCTATAGCATAATAACCCCCATTAATGGAGAGTATTGACCTCAAATAGCCTACCTTACAAAAGACCGGAAAGCCCCAATAATTTTCTTTTTTTTTAAGAGCAAAAATGCAGCTGTCAAGTCCTTGGAAATAGGGATGGTTTTCGTTGAATATATTTAATTCGATACAGTATCGGTTAATCTTTATTACCTGTGCTAATACATACATTTGAGGATGCTCTATATGCTACTATTATTTATCACGCAGTTATCACTACTTACGGATCCAACGATTGAGTTTAGTACAAATTTCTCTGTTTTTTCCGATCAAAACAAATTTATATTTTAACTCCCGAAAGCCTATATATAAAAGAAAATGGAAGCCAATGGAGACGAAAAAAAATAGAAAATATAGAAGATGCCCGGTTTACGAGTGTCGTTCTCAATGATACACTTTATTTGGTGAGTGAAGGTATTGGTAGAGTTTATCAACTGACAAATGATGTTTTAATAAGACGCGACAAAAGTTTCGATTGGAAATCCAGATACACTGCGAATAATTTTATTAAGGAGGGCACCATACATGCCTACGGGGGTAACGGATTATTTGCCACGAAAAATAATTTGATTTATTTCGACAATACCTTGAATAATTGGTTTAAAATAAAAACCAACAATGCCAATAAAATAAACCACTTCAACACCATAGCCCAATATGATTCGATTAACGAACTGTTTTATGTGGCACTCGGCAAAAGCGATGACCTTATAGATCAAGAGGCTTTAAATCCAAAAATCATGTCGTATAACTTTGACTCCAAGTTATGGGAGTATGAAGGGGAAATTAATTACACGCCCAATCACGATTATAAACAAATTGCAAATTATCAGTTACCAGCGATTTTTGACACCAAAGAATTAGTGGTTTATGATTTTATTCGAAAGGAGCTCACCAAATTCGTGGGGAATTTCCCTTTGATGGAAAATATTCTTAAAATTCATTACCAAAAAGCATCGAAAAGTTTCATTATCGCAATGGCACAAGGAGCTACGCAAATTAGTTTCAAAATTGTAAATGAGAATGAAATATTAAAAAATAAAATGGTAGTTCTTCCCCTCTACAAAAAAGAAGTAGATTTCTTCAAGCCGCTCTTTGCCAGTGGTCTTGTCTTAGTGTTAAGCATGGTTTTTTTGCGTTATAGAAAAAAATCAAAAGGATCGACTAAAGAAAAACTGAAAAGCGACAAAGATCTATTGATTGATTTAACTGAGGATGAAGTCAAACTCGTTGAGCTTTTATTGAACAGTTATCCCAGCTTTGTCAATTATCCGGAGTTGATGCACCTTTTAAATTACGACTTGTCCTATGAGGCTCAAATCAAACGCCTGAATCAAGCCATCAAAGTGCTCGAAATAAAATTGCAACAAAAACTGAAGGACAAAAGTGCCCTATTTGAAATCCGAAGAAACATGAACGACAAGCGGATTAAAGAATTACGATTAAAAAATTAACACCGCCTTAGTTCAATTTGTAATGCCACTGTTGTTCGTCCAATACGTTCAATAATTCTTGGGTGATGGCAATCTTTTGCTTTTTGCTGTTGAGTGTAAGTTTTATTTTTTTATCGGTATCGTATACATTAAACAGCAAGGGCTTTTGGCCTTTAAATCCACGCAGGGTCTGATACAAGGCCTCCAACGGTTCTTCCTCCATTTGATGAATATCCATTTGAAGCGTGAGCTTTTTTGCATTATTCTCGATTGTATTTTGCAACATTTCAAATTGCAAATACTGCATTCGGGCAGCCCCGACCTTACCGGTCTCTCGATTGGCCCAGCCCTCGCGAATCATCAAACGGATTCGAATGAATTGATTGACCACCAAAAAATGCCGATACTTTAAGTATTCCTCCCCAAAAATCCTAAACTCGTATTGATCTGTAAAATCTTCCACCATAAAACGCGCCCAACCCTTTCCGTTGCGGCTTTCCAAATGCTGGACGTCATTGACAATTCCCCCCACATTCAATTCGCGATTGATATAGGGTTGTAAATCGGCAAGGCGATTGAGCGGGAGGTTGATGAAATGTTCCATTTCGTGTTTAAAATCACTTAACGGGTGGGAAGAAATATAAATCCCAACAACTTCTTTTTCTTTTTTCAAGCGCACCAAAGTAGACCAAGATTCACAAGGTGGAATGGTCAAATCTTGATAGGTTTCGTTGGTGGCATCGCTGAATAAACTCGTTTGGGCTGAATTCAGATTTTCTTGGTATTTGGCACCAAAACGCAAGGCTTTTTCCAAAAACGTGATGCCATCGCCATCGGGATTAAAATATTGCGAACGATACACCCCAGTAAAGGAGTCAAAGCCTCCCGCCAAAACAAGATTTTCAAACGCTTTTTTATTGGCCGCACGTAAATCTATTTTTTTAACCAAATCAAAAATGGATTGGTACTTCCCGTCCTTGCGGTTTTCAATAATGGTTTCTACGGCAGCTCGACCCACCCCTTTGATGGCACCCATACCAAATCGTATGGCGTGATCATCATTGACCGTAAATTTATAAAAGGACTCGTTTACATCAGGGCCCAACACTTTTAGTCCCATTCGCCGACATTCCTCCATAAAGAAGGTCACTTGCTTGATATCGTTCATGTTGTTGGACAAAACCGCTGCCATATATTCCGCGGGATAGTGCGCTTTTAGGTAGGCGGTTTGATAGCCAATCCAAGCATAACAGGTCGAGTGGGATTTGTTGAACGCATAGGCCGCAAAGGCTTCCCAATCTTTCCAAATTTTTTCCAAAACTGCTTCGGGATGACCATTCTTAATCCCTCCATCAATAAATTGGGGTTTTAATTTTTGTAGGAGGGCAAAGATTTTTTTTCCCATGGCTTTGCGCAGCATATCGGCATCCCCCTTGGAAAATCCTGCTAATTTTTGAGACAGCAGCATGACTTGCTCCTGATAGACCGTAATCCCATAAGTTTCCTTTAAAAAGCCTTCCATTTCCGGAAGGTCATAGGAGATGGGTTCCTCTCCATTTTTTCGAGCGACAAAACTCGGAATATATTCCAAAGGACCGGGACGGTAGAGCGCATTCATGGCGATAAGATCCGCAAAAACGGTGGGTTTCAAGTCTTTCAAATACTTTTGCATTCCAGCAGATTCGTACTGAAAAACTCCCACGGTTTCCCCCAATTGAAATAATTGATAGGTCTTTTCGTCATCCAACGGAAAATGATCGGGATCAAGGTCGATGTTGTGTTTGTATTTTACCAAGGACATCGTGTCCTTAATCAAGGTCAGTGTTTTCAGTCCTAAAAAGTCCATTTTCAACAATCCGGCATCTTCCACCACGGAATTGTCAAATTGGGTCACATACAAATCCGCATCTTTGGCAGTGGCCACAGGAACAAATTGAGTGATGTCGTCCGGAGTGATGATGACCCCACAGGCGTGAATTCCTGTATTGCGCAATGAGCCCTCCAAAACTTTGGCTTGTTGCAGCGTTTGTCCCGCCAAATCATCGCCTTCGGAAAGGTTCAACAACTCCATAACTTTCATAAAATCATCGGCACGCAGTTGCTCCTTGAGTTTTTTCTCCTCCAATTGGAAAATTTTTGCCAATGAAATATTGGGTACTAATTTGGAAATCCGATCCGCTTCACCCAAGGGCAAATCCAACACCCGGGCAGTATCGCGGATGGAAGATTTTGCTGCCATAGTGCCATAGGTAATGATTTGCGCTACTTGATTGGAACCGTATTTTTCAATGACATAATCCATGACTTTACTACGTCCTTCGTCGTCAAAATCGATATCGATATCGGGCATACTCACCCGATCGGGATTGAGAAAACGCTCAAAAAGTAAATCGTATTGGATGGGATCAATATTGGTGATTTTAAGACAATAGGCCACCACGGAACCCGCTGCCGATCCCCTTCCAGGCCCCACGGCAACGCCCATTTCTCGGGCGGCGGAAATAAAATCTTGAACAATCAGAAAATAGCCAGGATAGCCGGTATTGGCAATAACCTCCAACTCAAAATCAATACGCTCTTGGATACTGTCGCTCAGAGCTCCATAGCGTTGCTCGGCACCCAAATAGGTCAAATGGCGGAGGTAGTTGTTTTCACCCATTTTGCCGTCCTTGTCCGGCTCGTCGGCTCCGGGTTGAAAAGCTTCGGGTATGTCAAACTTGGGAAGGAGTACTTCACGAGAAAGTTCATAGGACTCAATCTTTTCGACGATTTCGGCGATGTTGAGAATGGCCTCGGGAACATCCGAAAAGAGCGCCTTCATCGCCTCGGGCGATTTGAAATAGTATTCGTGATTGGGGAAACCAAAGCGAAAACCTCGCCCTCTTCCAATGGGAGTGGCTTGTTTTTCACCTTCCTTGACACACAATAAAATATCGTGGGCATTGGCTTCTTCCTTTTCTATATAATAGGTGTTGTTGGTCGCAATCAGTTTTAGTTGATGCTTTTTTGCCAGTTCGATTAAGACCGCATTGGCACGACTTTCATCTTCTTGCTGATGGCGCATGATTTCGATATAAAAATCCTGCTGAAATTGTTCCTTCCACCACAACAAAGCTTCCTCTGCCTGACGGTCGCCCAAATTGAGAATTTTGGAAGGAAGTTCTCCATATAAATTCCCACTCAATACGATGAGGTCACTTTTGTATTGCTCCACCACAGCACGATCGATGCGGGGGACATAATAAAAACCCTCTACATAGGCAATAGAAGTCATTTTGGCCAAATTGTGATAGCCTTTTTTATTTTTGGCTAAAAAGACAATTTGATAGCCGTCGTCCCGATGGGATTTGTCCAAACGATCTTCACACACATAAAATTCACATCCAATTATGGGTTTCACCTGAAAATTGTCGATGGCTTCGCCTTCCGGCTGTTCCAACTTTATCGCATTGCTGGCTTTAACGGCTTTGATAAAATGGAAGGCTCCCATCAGATTGGCGTGATCGGTGATGGCGACCGCCGGATTTTGATTTTTGACAGCCGCCGCCACCAATTGTTGTACCCGCGAAGTCGCTTGGAGTACAGAAAACTGCGAATGATTGTGCAAATGCGCAAAAGGAGCTTGCTCCAAAACGGATTCTACAGCAGTAGAAATCGGTTTTTGAGGGATTTTTTCTTCTTCTTGTTGGAGTGCTTCCGAAGCTTTTTTAAGATTCGGGTGTTTCAGCCCAATCAACCTAAAAGGCGCATGCGTTTTGATATCCTCGGTTTGAACCTCTTGGTTTTCAAAAGCTTGAGGATGGAGTTGCCCGGTTCGAAGCAGTTCTAAAAAAACCCGTGTGGTGGCTTCCACATCGGCCGTGGCATTGTGTGCTTCTTCAAAACTCTCGTCGAATAAAAAACGATACAATTCCGAAAGGGTGGGCAGCTTGAACTTTCCGCCTCTACCTCCGGGCAGTTGACACAATTGGGCGGTTTCTTCCGTACAGGTGTCGATGATGGCTTTTTCTTCCAACACGTCTTTGCGCCCCCTACGAAGCAGCTCGGCACCCATAATGTTGCGGTCGAAAGAGATGTTGTGCCCCACCACAAAGTCCACCCTTTCCAGAGCCGTTTCAAATTCCTCCAAAACAGTTTGCAAGGGATGTCCGCGTTGTTCGGCCAATGCCGTGGAGATGCCGTGGATTTTTTCGGCATCATAAGGAATGGTAAAACTCTCGGGTTGAATCAAATAATCTTGATGTGAAACCAAGGTGCCTTTTGCATCGTGAATCTGCCAGGCAATTTGAATACAACGGGGCCAGTTTTCGCTGTCCGACAGAGGTGCATTCCACCGTTTGGGCAAGCCCGTCGTTTCCGTATCAAAAATTAAATACATAGAGACGAAAATACCCATTTTCAATCAAGCATAAAAAAGGTTTTATCCCGAGTTATTAACCACAAAAAAGAATTTCAGTGATAAAACAATTGAAAAAATCCTCATAAATTCAAAGTCAAAACAAAAGCTCCGAAAAGCAGAAAAATAAAACGGGAAATGTATCTTTGAAAAAAAAATACGATCAACCCATTATTGACGGTTTTTGATTCCTTGGATTCTCAAAAAAAGCTAGAAGCAGCATTTTTTGAGGAGCGTTGTGTCCAATTGAAAGGGATTGTAGGTTCGGGGCTAAATTTTCGTTTGGCGGCGGCCTTCCAAAAACACAGCCAGCACCTGCTGCTGATCCTCGATAATGCGGAACAAGCAGCCTACTACCTCAATGATTTGGAAGCCCTGCTCAGCCCCTCCGAAGTCTTGTTTTTTCCCGCCAGTTATCGGCAGCCCTATGCACCGGAAACGACCGATAATGCCAACATCCTATTGCGGTCTGAAGTGTTGAAAAAACTAACGCAATCCAAAAAAGCTCGGATGGTGGTCAGCTATCCCCGTGCTGTTTTTGAAAAAATCATTTCCCAACACACCCTAAAAAAAAATACGTTCCCTATTGAAATCAATACGGAAATTCCCTTGCAACAAATCAATGAACGCTTGTTTGAAATGGGTTTTGAACGAGTGGATTTTGTGACGGGTCCCGGCGAATTTGCTGTTCGGGGGGGCATCATCGATGTGTTTTCTTTTGCCTATCAACATCCTTATAGAATCGAGTTTTTTGACGATACAGTAGAACGTCTTTGCAGTTTTGATGTCACTACGCAACGCTCCATCAAGGCCTACGAACGCATCGAATTGTTGCCCAATACTTCGCATATCCATTTTACGGACAAACGGAAAAGTATCCTCGAATTCTTTCCGAAAAACAGCAGTTTTATGTTCCAAAACTTGGATTTGACGTTGGAGGTTTTGGAGAAAATGTATCAAAAAGCGGAAGCTGCCTATCAAAAATTATACGACACTTCACAGTATCCCCCAGATACGCTGTTTGTCAATGCGCAAGAGTGGCAGCAGGAGGTACAAAACAAGTCGGTACTGCTGCTGCAACGCAGTGAACACTTGAAAGCCACCGACCAAATTTTGATTCCGCAGAGTCCCCAACCCGCCTTTAATAAAAAATTTGATTTGCTGATCCAGCACCTCAATACCAACCAAAAAGATGGCTATACCAACACGCTTTTTTGTGTCAATGCGCAACAAGCCAAACGTTTTCACGATATTTTTGATGAAAGTGAAACCCCTGTCCATTATCAAACTCGGGTACAGTCCATTTTTGAGGGATTTGAAGATTTAGAAGCCCGTTGGGCTTGTTTTTCGGATCATCAAATTTTTGAACGGTATCACAAATACCACCTGCGTTCGGAAAGTACCCGAAAAGCATCGCTGAACCTTAAACAACTCACCCAAATGGAGGTGGGCGATTATGTGACCCATATCGATCACGGCATTGGCACCTTTGGCGGACTGCAACGTATTGAAGTGGAGGGCAAATGGCAGGAAGCCATTAAATTGATTTACGGCGAACGGGACATCCTTTATTTGAGTATCCATTCGCTGCACAAAATCAGCAAATACAACGGAAAGGATGGCGCCGTGCCCAAAATCTATAAATTGGGTTCCAAAGCCTGGAAAAATCTTAAGCAAAAAACAAAAAGTAAGGTCAAAGAAATTGCTTTTAACCTCATCCAAACCTATGCCAAAAGGAGAACCAAAATTGGCTTTGCTTTTGATCCGGACAGTTATTTACAAGCCGAATTAGAAGCTTCTTTTATTTACGAAGACACTCCCGACCAAGAAAAAGCCACCGCAGCCGTAAAAGCGGATATGGAATCGGAGCAACCCATGGATCGACTTATCTGTGGAGATGTCGGTTTTGGCAAGACCGAAGTGGCCATCCGAGCGGCTTTTAAGGCTGCTGACAACAGTAAGCAAGTGGCGGTGTTGGTGCCCACCACCATTTTGGCCTTTCAGCATTTTAAAACATTCAGCAAACGTTTGGAAGATCTGCCGGTTCGGGTAGATTATATCAACCGTTTTCGAAAAGCCAAAGACAAAACCCAAATTTTAAGCGATCTGAAAGCCGGAAAAATCGACATCCTTATCGGAACGCATCAAATGGTGAGCAAAAATGTTGTTTTTAAAGATTTGGGCTTATTAATCGTTGACGAAGAACAGAAATTTGGTGTTTCTGTAAAAGAAAAACTCCGCGCCATGAAGACCAATGTAGATGTTCTTACCCTGACGGCGACCCCCATCCCTAGAACCCTTCAATTCAGCCTGATGGCTGCCCGAGACATGTCTGTGATTGCGACTCCTCCCCCCAATCGCTATCCCATTGCAAGTGAAGTAGTTCGGTTCAGTGAAACCTTAATCCGAGATGGAATTATGTATGAAATGCAGCGGGGCGGACAGGTGTTTTTTATTCACAATCGCGTGGAAAATATAACCGAAGTAGCCGGTATGTTGCAGCGCTTGGTGCCCGATGCCAGAATTGCCATCGGACACGGACAAATGGAAGGCGATCGTTTGGAAAAAACCTTACTCGGGTTTATGGAAGGACAGTACGACATCCTTTTGGCCACCACCATCATTGAAAATGGATTGGACGTTCCCAATGCCAATACGCTGTTTATCAACAATGCTCAAAATTTTGGTTTGAGCGATTTACACCAAATGCGCGGACGGGTGGGACGTAGCAATAAAAAAGCGTTTTGTTATTTTATCACCCCTCCCCTGACTGCTATCAGCAGCGACGCCCAAAAACGCATACAAGCCATTGAGCAATTTTCCGTGTTGGGTTCTGGAATTCAAATTGCCATGAAGGACTTGGAAATTAGAGGAGCCGGAGATTTGTTGGGCGGGGAGCAGAGTGGGTTTATCAACGAAATGGGCTTTGAAACCTATCAAAAAATACTGCAAGAGGCCATCGAGGAATTAAAAGAAACCGAATTCAAGGAATTGTATCAAGGAAGTGAAAACGACCGTCTTCAAACTGCTGTTAAAGAGGTACAAATCGACACCGATTTGGAGTTGTACATCCCCGAAGAATATGTCAATATTGTGAGTGAACGCCTGAGTCTTTATCAAGAATTAAGCAGTGTAAAAACACCCGAAGCTTTGGAAGCTTTCCGACTACAACTCCAAGATCGCTTTGGGGTCCTTCCTCAAGTAACGCTGGGATTGCTGGAAAGTGTACAACTCAAGTGGCTCGCCATTCGATTGGGACTGGAACGTTTGATTATCAAAAAAGGAAAGTGTTTGGGGTATTTTATTGCCGATCAGGAACACCCGTTCTATCAATCGGAAAACTTCACCCATTTGTTACAGCAAGTTCAAACTTCTGGGGGCGACCTGGTACTGAAAGAAAAACAAACGCAAAGTGGTTTGCGCTTGTTGTTGGTGATCGAACATATTCAATCGATACAAGCACTGATTCAAGCCCTAAAACCGTTGGAACGTCCTACAACTTCTTTAAATTCTTAATCACTTCAAAAGCCGTATTGACCTGACTTTCAGCCATCAATATGGTGAATTCGTTAGAAGTCGAAATCACCTCGTTGAGGTTGACCCCTTCCCAAGAAAGCCGCTGAAAAATAAAATAATAAATCCCTGGAATGGTAACGTTTTCGGTGGGTAATTTTACGGTTATGGAAGAAAGATCTTCTTCTTTATAATGACAAATTTCTTTAGAAAACAAACTGTCCACCAAAGGGGCAATGTTTTGACTCACAATAATATTGGATTCTGCTACCCCTCGGGAGGAAGTATAAAAAACATCTTTTTTGTTTTCAATTTCCGCCAATAATTTGGCTTGTACCACCAACAGACTTTCGGAAACCTTAAAATTGTAATCCACCAAGGAAGAACGAACTGTGATATCTCCCAAGTTCTTTAAAACATTAACGATCTTTTTGGTAAAGGTAAATTCCATGGTATCGGAAATCCGCTTTAAAGCCATCACGATTGCCCCGCGATTTGCTTTTTTGTGGAGGGTGGCTTCAATTTGAGGTTGGATCAAACGCGCCAAAGAAGTCAAATTGATGATGCCTTGGGCTAAGGAAGAGGCTAAAAAAGGTTTGTCTTTGATATAGGCGGTTACTTCCGAAGCGATGGTTTTCATAATGTTGATTTATCATACAAAAGTAGTAATTTAAAACAAATTGTTTTAAATACAACATTAACCAAAAGGATAAAAGGCATTTTCAATGTGCTCGTGTACCCATTTTTGCCCCGTTTTTTTAAAGGCAATAATATCAAAACGGACTTCGATGTCCCAATCTCGCTCTTGAAGATAGGCATCCACCGCCTGAACGAGCAGTTTAATTTTTTTGGGCGTAACAAAACTTTCGGGGGCGCCAAAATAGTCTGAGGTTTGGGCTTTCACCTCGACCACAACGAGCACCTCCTCCTTCAAGGCAATGATATCAACTTCGGCTTTGCCATGACGGTAATTGCGTTCCAGTAGAGTGTAGTCCTTTTCTTTCAAAAGTCGGACGGCCATGGTTTCCGCTGCTTTTCCCAATGCATTATGTGTCGCCATAGGTAAGGATTTAATAGCATATGTTTTTCCAGTTTCAATAAAATGAGTATTTAAAGTTAGACCCTTGCTTCAGCATTCGGAAGGAATTTCGCTATTTTTGACAAAAATTTAGCATGTCGTCACATCCAAAACGCTATACTGTTACCGCCGCTTTACCCTACACCAATGGACCCATTCATATCGGTCATTTGGCGGGGGTCTATATTCCCGCCGACATCTATACCCGATATCTCAGAGCCAAAGGACGTAGCGTGGCCTTTATTTGCGGAAGTGACGAACACGGGGTAGCCATTTCGTTAAAAGCCAAAAAGGAAGGAAAAACACCTCAGGAAATTATCGATCATTTTGATGGCGTCATTCGTGCATCGTTTGAAGAATTTGGAATTGCTTTTGACAATTACTCCCGCACCTCTCGAGCGGTTCATTACGAAACCGCACAAGAGATTTTTAAAATTTTGGACAGCAAAGGCGTCTTTGAATTGAATGCATCGGAACAACTCTATGATGAAGCAGCCCAACAGTTTCTAGCCGATCGTTTTGTGACGGGTACTTGCCCCATTTGTCAGCATCCCGAAGCCTATGGCGATCAATGTGAAAGTTGTGGAAGCAGTCTGAATGCCACCGAATTGATTGCTCCCAAGTCGACCATTAGTGGAGGAAAACCCAGTCTGAAAACGACCAAACACTGGTATTTGCCTTTGGATCGCTACCAAGATTTTATCCAAAAATGGATCCTCGAAGGACACAAAAACGATTGGAAACCCAATGTCTATGGGCAAGTAAAATCATGGGTGGACAATGGCCTTCAAGCGCGTGCGGTGACCCGCGATTTGGATTGGGGCATCCCCGTTCCAGTGGAAGGGGGCGAAAACAAAGTCCTCTATGTCTGGTTTGATGCGCCTATCGGATATATTTCATCCACCAAAGAATGGGCGGCCGCCCAAGGGATTGACTGGGAGCCTTTTTGGAAATCCGACGACACTCAATTGGTACATTTTATTGGAAAAGACAATATCGTTTTTCACTGCATCATTTTTCCCGTCATTTTGCATGCTACAGGGGACTATATTCTTCCGGAAAACGTCCCCGCCAATGAATTTTTAAACTTAGAAGGACAAAAGATTTCAACCTCCAAAAATTGGGCGGTTTGGTTGCATGAATACTTGGATGACTTTCCCGATCAACAAGATGTGTTGCGCTATGTTTTAACCGCCAATGCTCCCGAAACCAAAGACAACGATTTTACGTGGAGTGAGTTTCAAGCGCGAAATAACAGTGAGTTGGTAGCCATTTATGGGAATTTTGTCAATCGGGTCATGGTGTTGACTCAAAAATATTACAAAGGTAGTGTTCCACCAGCCCAGAATTTGAGTGATGAAGATCAAGCCGTCTTGAGTGCCATCAAAAGCTTTCCTGGAAAATTGGAAAAGTCTCTTGAAAGTTATCGTTTTCGAGAGGCCAGTCAGGAATTGATGCAATTGGCGCGTTTGGGAAATAAATATTTGGCCGATGCCGAACCTTGGAAACGGATCAAAAACCAACCCGAGCAAGTAGAAGGTATACTGTATTCGGCCTTGCAAATCTGTGCTGCATTGGCAGTGTTGAGTGAACCCTTTTTGCCTTTTACCGCTAAAAAATTAAAATCGCTTTTACAATTAAATCCTAACTTAAACTGGGATGATCTTGCCGTTTCAGCGGTTTTGATTCCTTCGGGACATCAGATCGCTGCACCAGAATTACTCTTTAAAAAGATAGAAGACGAACAAATTGAAGCCCAGCGTTTAAAACTACAACCCCAAGAAAAACCAGAAAATATTGCCCATGAAACGCCTTTGGCAGCAAAAAAACCGGATATTTCTTTCGAGCAATTTGAAAAAATGGACTTTCGAGTGGGAACTATTTTGAGTGCAGAAAAAGTGCGAAAGACCAATAAACTCATGCAATTTAGTATTGCTTTGGGCGAAGAAACCAGAACCATTATTTCCGGAGTTGCCGAGCATTACAGTCCAGAAGCCTTGGTGGGTAAAAAAGTGACTGTTTTGACCAATTTGGCGGCACGTAAAATCAAAGGGATAGAAAGTCAAGGCATGCTATTGTTGGGAGAAAACAAAGACGGGAAACTGATTTTTGTTGGCCCAGAAGATGCCCATGCTTCCAGTGGTAGCAGCATTGCTTAGATGGAGTCCGGCAGTAAACTCCCCATTGCCTATGCACCCCTTTACCGGCTCCCACTTCCTGAAAACCATCGTTTTCCGATGGAAAAATATGAACTACTTCCACTGCAATTACTCCATGAAGGGTGTTGTCAAGAAAGTGATTTCTTTATCCCAAAAGCAGTAGATCGAGCCATCGTTGAAGCCGTACATCAGAAAAACTATGTGCAACGTTTATTAGATTTAAACCTCAATAAGGCGGAAATTCGCAAAATTGGTTTTCCCCTTAGCGCAGCTTTAATCGAACGGGAATTCATCATCGCCGGGGGTACTTTGGAAGGCTGTCAAAAAGCTTTTCACACCGGAGTAGCCCTCAACATAGCCGGAGGGACGCATCACGCCTATGCTGGCCATGGGGAAGCTTTTTGTTTATTGAATGATCAAGCCATTGCTGCTCAATATTTATTAGATCAAAAAAAGACGGGAAAAATTTTGATTGTAGATTTAGACGTCCATCAGGGAAATGGAACCGCAGCAATCTTTGAAAATGAAAAGCGCGTCTTTACTTTTTCCATGCACGGAGCGAAAAATTATCCTTTTCATAAAGAAAAAAGTGATTTGGACATTCCTTTGCCCGATGGCACTACCGATAGTACTTTTTTGGAGCTTTTGGAAAAAACGCTGCCGGCCTTAATTCACCAAGAACAGCCCGATTTTATTTTTTACCTCAGCGGGGTAGATGTATTGGAAACAGATCGGTTGGGACGGATTGCGTTGAGTTTGGAGGGGTGTAAAAAAAGGGATGAAATGGTCTTTGCACTTTGCAAAGAACACCGCATCCCGGTTCAATGTAGCATGGGAGGAGGGTATTCTAAAACCCTAAAAATCATACTTGAAGCCCATGCCAATACGTTTCGAGTAGCCCAATCAATTTTTGATTAACGCCAAGTGTGGCTGGTCATATTGAGGGCGGCGATAACAATATCCTTTCGGCTGACCTGACCCACCAATTTGTTTTTGTCCATCACCGGATAACGTCTTCTGCTGCTTTTTGAGAATAAAGCGGCAGCGTCAAACACACTGGTGGAAGCATCGATGGTGTCTACTTGCGCGGACATGAAAGAGGCAACGGATTTATCCAATATGGGCATATTGTAGTAACGACTGTCCGAAATTTGTTTCATACAATCGGCTTCCGAAATAATTCCAATGAGTTCTCCCGCTTCATTGACAACAGGTCCCCCTGAAATCCGATACTTGATAAAGGCTTGCATCACATCGTGTATGGATTGCTCGGGTTGGAACAACACCAAATTCACGGTCATAATATCTGCGACAGTTAATTTTGCAGCAGTTTTTTTCTTGGCTTGGGCTCTTGGTCCCTGAAAACTTTTAATCGGCATAATCTAACGGTTTTGAGGTTGAAATTGAAATTAATAAATTTTTACTCAAAAACTTACATAATATTCAATTTTATATGCTTTTTTTGAAGAATCTGAGTTCGATTTTAAGTTTTAAATAAAAACATATTGAAAAAGGTTGGGATTTTAGGTTGTGGTTGGTTGGGGATTCCACTGGCAGAACAACTGGTTGAAAAAGGATTTATGGTTTCCGGGACACGGCGATCAGAAGCGGGTCTTGCCCTTTTAAAAAATCACGGTATACTTCCCTATTCTTTTGAATTGAAAAACGATAGCGTTAAGGGAGACCTCGATTTTTTTAAGTCTTTGGAGTGTTTAATTATTTCGCTACCCCCCCGAGATTCTGGAGATCCACAACTCCATTTTGAAAAACGAATGGAATCGCTTTTGCAATTGGTGTTATCGTCGAAAATTAAAAAGGTAATCTTCTTAAGCAGTACTGCCGTATATGGGAAAAAAGCAGGCGTTTGGACAGAAGACAGCCGATGCGTGCCCGAAACAGCAGCTGGCCAAGCTTTACTGTACTCGGAAGCGTTGTTTTTAAATTCCTCAGTTACCACTTTAGTGGTTCGTTTGGGGGGACTGATTGGCGAAAATCGCAATCCCATTCACCCCTTGAGCGGAAAGTCCACCACCCATCCCAAAAGCACTATCAATTTTATCCACCAAAAGGATGCGGTGCAGGGTATTCTCTCCCTTTTACTTCAAAAAAACACTTCTGACATTTATAATTTGGTGAGTCCCGACCATCCGGAACGAAAAACATATTATGAGTTCATGGCGCAAAAAAAAGAACTCCCTCCTCCAATTTTTGTTGGAAATGAGGGGATTCACCGAATAATCAAAGCAGAAAAAATAATCCGCGATACCAATTTTCAATACACTGTGAATAATTTGTTGATATAAATTCTAGGAAACTTTAAAAAGAAAAGGCAACAGCACTTATTTTTAAAGTAGAGATGGCCAAGGAAAATTTATATATCGCCAAATTAGAAAAATTGCTGTTGCATTTGAAAAATGCAAAGTTATCCTATCTAAAAGCATCCGATCAAGCCAATTCCTCTGAAAAAAAACGCTTTTTTAATCATCAAGCCACTGAAAGAAATCGCATTTTTCAGGACATCCTCAGTAAACTTCAAACCTTAGATGCCGATTTTTCGATCCAATCGATTCGCAATTTTAATTTTGATCAATTAATCATCAGTTCTATAAAAACATTGAAAGCATCTGCCTTACAAAAATGTTTGGAAGCCGATAAAGCTTTGATTGCTATTTACAATGAAATTGAAGCCCTTGGGATAGAGGAAAATTTTGCGGCGCATATCGCTAAGATTGAGTTAGCGATTGAAAAAAACGCGATTCATTTGGAAAACATTGCCCATAAAAGAGAATTTTATTGATCTTCCGCTTCCTCCTTTAGGGTGTTCTCTTCTTCTTTAAGACTTAAAATCCGATCTACAAAAGCATTGTAAAATCGATATAGGTTTTGGTAGGCTGGGCCGAGCGAATCATCGGTATAATAGTTGGTAAAATAGCGTGTCTTGTTGGCTTGCATGCCGACCAATCGAAGTCGACTTTTGATTTGTGGGGTGTCAAAAGGAGCGGGAAAGGGAGACTCCTCCATCTTTTTGATACGGGTGTTTAAAGCTAATAAATCTACTGTGATCCCTTTGGGGTTTAAATCCTTCAGGCTGACCATACTTTTTTGCAAATCAATGAGTTCTGTCCATTTTTGGAGGTCATCCTCTTGTAAAAAGGATTCGGGAAAAAGCTTAAGATCGACTTTATATTCGCCTAATGTTTTTACAGTAATGGTATCTATAGTTGTAGCTGTTGTCTCTGGCTGCACTTCATTTTTGCAGGCAAAAAGCAGCGTAAACAGCAGAATAAGAGAAAACCGAACGTTCGTAAAAAAAGTCATTGAATACCGATTGAATTTACTTTCAACAAAAGAATGACAAAAAATAATAACTGCAATAGATACAAGTGAAAAGGTAGGGCATTTTTATAAGGAAGCCCATATCGTTGGTAAACAACTTGTAGAGGCAAAGCCACCAAAGCCCAACCCAAGTAGTTGTGTAAAGAGGCCAATCCTGTCTCAAAAGTCCAAAAATCCAAGACCGGAGCCATCGGTTCAATCAATACATCTAAAAAGAGCATGAGTCCAACAGCACAGCAAATGCTTGCCCAAAAATGCGTGAAAAAAGCCCGGGCTATAGACGCAGTTATTATAATCAAAATACACCAATTGAGCCCGATGACCCATGGAACTTCAAAGACTTTTGGTCCCAAAGTTGCTCCATAAGAATAGGACCCAAAAATAAATCCATAATACACTCCCAAAATTTCGGCTAACATACCCACAAAATAGCAGGTGAAAATAACCCATAGTGAATTGCGATTCCAGCCCATGTTGAGGAGCAATAAAATAAAGCTTAACGTTAAATTGATGGGTGTGGCCTGAACAAACCATTGGGCATTTCCATATATGATTCCGATAATTCCGGAAACGTGAAACAACCAAAGTAAGCCAATGGATGCATTTAATTTATTAAACGGTACCGTTTGCATTAAGGGGTCTCTTTTTCTATCAATTCTGCAACAATTTTAGCGGATAACAAACACAAGGGGATTCCTCCCCCCGGGTGCACACTTCCACCACAAAAGTAAAGGTTTTTAATTCTCTTTGAAAAATTGGGGTGCCGAAGAAAGGCCGAACCCACCGTATTGCTGGAGGCGCCATAGAGTGCCCCCAAATGAGATTGCGTGCTGCGTGCAATTTCTGGGGGTGTCAATACTTTTTCACAAACAATGAGCGCTTCCAAATCGCATTTGAGTTGACGACTGAGTTTGTCGATAACCACAGCCCGTAATTCTTTCACCAATATTTCCCAATCTTGACCCATATCGGCCGGAGTGTTGATCATTACAAACCAGTTTTCACAATTTTGGGGCGCATCTTCAGGAACATCTTTGGAGGTGATATTCACATATATGGTGGGGTCTGCAGCAATGTTATAGGAAGAAAAAATCGCTTCAAACTCGGCTTTATAATCGTCAGAAAAGAAAATATTATGTAGTTCTAAGTCGGGAAAGGATTGCTGAATGCCCCAATAAAAAATTACCGCCGAACTGGAGCGTTCTTGTTGCAGTATCTTCTCTGGAGCTTTTTCATTCGGGAGTAATCGTCTGTAGGTGGGGAATACATCCATATTGGAAACAACCACATCCGCTGCCATTATTTTTTCACCAACTACAACCCCTTTGGCGACTCCATGCTCCACCAAAATTTGATCCACTTTTGTGGAAAGCAGATAGGACACCCCTTGGCGTTTGGACAATTCCCACAAACTTTTGGAAATAGCAACCATACCTTCTTCAGGAATAAAAGTGCCGTATTCGCTCTCCAAATGCTGAATCAAAGTCATCATCCCCGATGTTTTGTAGGGGTTGGAACCGTTGTAGGTAGCATACCGATCAAAAAGTTGTACCAATTTGGGGTTATTAAAGCTTTTTTTATTGGCGGAATGCAGGGTTTCTTCCAATTGATAGGTGGGTAAATGGAATAGGGCCGCCAAGGTTTTTTTGGACAAGAGCGTACTGCTTTTGTGTAAAGTGCGTTCCAAAAACAATGGAGCGGTTAGCCTATATTTCTTTTTGGCACGCTCCAAATATTTTTTTAAGCGAGTGGTTTCCACTTGAAAGGTTTTTGCCGCTGCAGCAATAAATTTATCGGTATTGGAATAGGCAGAAAAAATGGTTCCGTCTTGCCAAAAATAACGGCATGCAATTTCTTTTCTTCGATATGTAAAATGATCCGCCGGATTTTCGCCCACTAAATCAAAAAGGGAAGTGACATAATGAGGCATGGTAAATAAAGAAGGACCGGCATCAAAACGATAGCCCTCTAGCGTGAAGGTTGATAACTTCCCACCGGGATAGGCATTCGCCTCAATAACAGTGACCTGATATCCTAAATGCGCTAGCCGTATACTGCTAGCAATACCTCCAATCCCAGCACCAATGACGATTGCTGTTTTCATGCTGATGTTGAGTTTTGAGTATCTGAAAGCAACTGAAAACGAGCAAATAAATCTTCTTTATACCATTTTTGTTGCTTTGTTTTTTTTACGATTTGGGCGTGATCTTGGCTTTTGTAAGCAAAAGTGTGGACCGCTTCCGTATTTTCCCATATACTCAGAGTGGCTTGTTGCACCAGGGGCCATTCTCCGATTCCTTTAAAATAATGTACTCCTTTTGCATGGGCAATGGCTTGCGAAGCTTGTGGAACGTGCTTCCAAAAAGACAGTAACTTCCGCCAACGCAAACTTGCCCGGGTGATGATAACCACAGGACTGATATCCTCCGCAGTAGAAATGGGCTGAAATGGATTTTGACCGCTCCATTTTCCATGACTAGCAATGGGGCTTAACACCAGTGTGCGTGTATGACTGGCTTTAGAAAAATAGGACTGAAACAATGGGTGTTGCTGAAAAGTCTGCTCAAAAACAGCGGCCGAATCCCAAACCCCCAAAAAAGCATAGGTAGAAAAATCTGGCCATAAACTAAATCCATTTCCTCCTCCGGTACCCAAAAATTTAAAAAAGGACAAACCCTCCAAATTTTTCATTTGAGAGGGGGCGCGACCCATTTGCTGGAAGGCCCAAAAACGATTTTTTTTAAAATTAAAGAAGGTTACCGTAGTAATTTCAGCCATTAAAAATGCTATAGATTATAGTGGTAAAGTAATTCTTGTTTAATTTTTAACACAACAAAAAAGAATAAAAAAACGTCTCTGAGAAGGATTTTAGAATTTGACTATTGGAAGTAATCTACAGAGACGTTTGAAACCAAATTGAATTTAAACTTGTTTAAAGCTAATTAAAAATAATTATACAAAACAAAATTTGTTAAACAAATTTATGATTAAAATCTAGTGAAAACCACTAACTTACTGTTTTACAGTTACTTAAATTTTAATGAAAATAGTAAATAATTAGAAAGTTTAACTTTTTTCTTGGATCTAATTCGGAATCCACCCTTGAAAGCAACTATTTTCATCAAATCGTGCTTGTTTTATGTCAAAGTGAATTTTCGCACACTGGGAATCTTCGAAGATGCAGAAAAAAGCATATTCTTTTATGAAGGCGAAATCTTTTAATTTATTAATATTGTAAAAACATCCCTATGAAAACAACACAAGTCCTTTGTAAAATTCTTTTGCTTTTCGTGTTTACCGTTGGTGCGTTGCAAGCTCAGGAAATTGATTTTGAACAGAAAAAAGTGTTGTTGGTTTACGGAGGATGGCCAGGACATACTCCGGAAATTTTTGCCAAACGCATGAATAGCTGGCTGGAAGCTCATAATGCAAAAGTAATTGTGGCTGAAGACACAAGCATTTATGCCGATGAAACTGTTATGGCTGAAGTGGATCTAATCATTCAAAGCATCACGATGAGCAACATCAAAATGAATGAAGCCAAAGGATTGTTGAACGCTGTGAAAAATGGTGTTGGAATTGCCGGTTGTCACGGTGGCTTGGGGGACTCCTTTCGCAATAATACAGAATATCAATATATGATTGGGGGACAATTTGTCAATCACCCTGGGGGACAAATTGCGCACAGTGTTCAAATCACCCAACCCGATGACCCCATAGTAAACGGCATCGCGGATTTTAGCCTGACGACCGAACAATACTATATGCACGTAGATCCCAATGTCAATGTATTGGCTACCACTACTTTTAGTAAGGAACACGATGATTGGATTGAAAATGCAGTCATGCCTGTGGCTTGGAAAAAAACCCATGGTAAAGGCCGTGTTTTCTACTTATCGCTGGGGCATTCCGATGAGATTTTTGATGTAGCTCCTGTATGGGAAATCCTAACCCGCGGAATTTTTTGGGCTTCCAAAAGTAAATACGAAGCTTCCGAGGCTTGGATGCATCCCGTATATTAATTTTTTACTAATGATAGGGCTCGAATAATTTTATAATATCTTTGAGCTTCTATGAAAAAGAAAATTGCAATTATAGGTTCGGGATTTTCTTCCCTCTCGGCAGCCTGCTATTTGGCGCAAAAAGGACACGAGGTGGAAGTTTATGAAAAAAACAAAACCCTAGGCGGCAGAGCGAGACAACTCAAAAAAGAAGGTTTTACGTTTGACATGGGCCCTTCCTGGTATTGGATGCCGGATGTGTTTGAATCTTTTTATCAAGATTTTGGAAAAAGTACCGCAGATTTTTACGCCTTGGAACGATTGGATCCGGGCTACCAAGTTTATTTCGGAAAAAACGATACGATCAATATTGGTGACGATTTGGAAAAAATCTGTGCGGTTTTCGAGGCCGAAGAAAAAGGAAGTGCCGCTCAATTAAAAAAGTTTATGGCGATCGCAAAAGAGAATTACGATATTGCCATCAACGATTTGGTGCGACGTCCTGGAGTTTCCCCCCTAGAATTGGTTACGCCCGTGACCATTCGAAAAATCCGTTATTTTTTTAGCACCATTCAAAGAGATGTTTATAAGGCTTTTAAGAGTCCCAAACTGCGTCAAATACTTCAATTTCCCGTACTCTTCTTAGGAGCAAAACCTTCCAAAACCCCAGCTTTTTATAACTTTATGAATCATGCTGATTTTGGTTTGGGCACTTGGCATCCGGAAGGTGGAATGTACAGTATCGTTGAAGCGATGACCCAATTGGCAAAGACATTGGGAGTAACATTACACACCGAATCTCCCGTAACAAAAATTCTTGTGGATCAAAAGGGAACTGCGCAAGGGATCGAAATTCACGGAAAGCAAATTTCGGCAGATATTGTTTTGTCAGGAGCCGATTATCACCATACAGAAACCCTTTTGGAAGAGCCGTTCAGAGTATATAGCGAAGCCTATTGGGATAAAAAAGTTTTTGCACCCTCCTCACTCTTATTTTATATCGGTTTGGATAAAAAAGTGGAAAATATATGTCATCATACGCTCTTTTTTGATGTCGATTTTGAAGAACACGCCCGAGTGATCTACGATCAGCCCGAATGGCCAAAGGATCCGTTGTTTTATGCCAATTTTCCCTCAAAATCAGATGCTTCAATGGCTCCTGAAGGTAAAGAAGCTTGTTTTTTGTTGATCCCTATTGCCCCCGGGATTGAAGATGGTCCAGCACTCCGTGAACGATATTTGAACATTGTTCTCGAACGTATGGAGGTATTGACAGGTCAGTCCATAAAAGAGCATGTACTGTTTTCAGAGTCTTTTTGTGTTAAAGAATTTGTAGAGGATTATAATTCCTACAAAGGGAACGCCTATGGCTTGGCAAATACGCTGCTGCAAACCGCTTTTTTAAGACCCAAACTAAAAAGTAAAAAAGTAAACGGTCTCTATTTTACTGGACAGCTTACGGTTCCTGGACCCGGGGTTCCTCCAGCTTTGATTTCTGGAAAATTGGTCGCCGAGATGATTGCTCCTACTCCCGCTCCTTCTTATTGATGACCCAATACAAAATTTGAATTTCACTTTCGCGGACGTCAAGTATGGAGTCGATCATTTGTTTTCCGCTTTTAAGCTGTTCCGTATAGCCATCCAACTGTTTGAATACACTATAGTTCCACAACTCAAGGCGTTCGAATAGGTTGTATTTTAGAAATCTGTCATTTTGGACGTATTTTCTATTTTCTATCCAAAATGCAGGGTTGTCTAAATCTACATAATCCAAATCTTTTACCCAATATTCAGTCACTCTACCTTTAAAACGGTCTATAAATTTCTGTTCAATTTCACTCGTGTTTTCAATCAAAAACTTAAGATTGGTGCCATCGTAAATTTCGGTCATTTTTCTTCCTACCACATCATCCAAAAGCCGAAAAGTACCATCCAGCTTGATGGCGTCATAGGTAACTCTTGGGGGATTGAAAGGTAGACGATTGGTATAATTGTCTAGTGGAATGGAATACGAAGAATCAATATCGAAGGTTCTTAAATCTATAAAAACAAAATCGTCATCCTCATCCCATCGCTCGTATTGATAATTAATTAACTCTTTAGCAATCTCTAAGTTCTGTTTGAAATCTATGGTGTAATCAATCATTTCCCCGATTTCTCCTTGAAGGTTGGTGAGGTTCTCAATGCTGTCTTCGCGTTCTTCAGATTCCCCCCATTGTTGTTCCACATAGAAGGAAAGCAGAATTCCGAAAAAGATCACCGAAAACTCAACAATGGATTTTTTTAGTCGATCAAAAAAATCTTTAGGGTCAAATCGATCTCCTAAAGTGATGACTTGCATAAACCAGTTTAGTTCCCTCTTGTCTATGCCTTTTGGGTCTTTGTTTTTTTCCATTACAAAAATATATAGTAGTTAAAAATACAAAAATTAAGTCTATGGCTTTTCTGTAAAGGGAATAGATGCGTCAAAAATTTCAGTGATTAATTTATGTAGTTGGTTTTCAATGTTTTGTAATAGGTTTTCACTAATTAGCAACGGTTCTGAGCTTCTTTTTGTTTTCTTAAAAGAGGCTGGCAAAAAAGAATTATCAAGGGTGCGCAAAGGGACAACCCCCATAATTCCATGTGTACTATCAAATCGATCGTTGAGGGCATAGGCATAAATCAAAACTTGAAATAACGCACTTTTTTTGGGATCGTTTTGCAAAACATCCCAATCGTCCATTGCCAAGTCGGCTTTGTTTACCGCTCCGGTTTTATAATCAATAATTCTAAATTGGTTATTAAATAAATCGATTCTATCTACGGTGCCTTGCAGCTGAATTGGGAAATTGAGGTTGGGGAAATTCAATTGCTTTTCAAAGGTAATTTCCAAACCTAAAATCTTTATTTCATTCCCTTCCAAAACACTTTGTCGTTCTTTTTTAATAAAGTTTTCTAAAATTTCTAACAGGATTTTGTAGAGGATAAAGTTCTTGCCTTTTCGTTGGTGACCTTTTCCATAAATTTCATCATATCCTTCTTCAAGCGTTGTTTCTAATAGTGACAACATCTGGTCAAAGTCCTCCGTTTTTAAAAATTTGTCTGTGTAAGGCAAATACAACTTTTCCAATACCGCATGCATCAAGGTTCCTTTGTCTAAAGCAGAGAGTGATTGTTCAACGGCCTTTACAGGTTTGATATGCAACAAACGCTCTACATAAAACTGATAGGGATTTCGGATATATTGCAACAGGGAAGAAGGAGAAAATCCTTTTTCGCTCAATCTTTTCAATGCCTCCATTACCTCCTCGGTTTTAGCGACGGTTTTTAAGGAATTTTGCACATTAGGCGAGGGCAGTGAAAGGGAAGGGTAGCTAATTTTGTGATTGGGAGGACTAAAAAATGTTAACCAATGTAGGAAACGACTTTTTTCGGCTGCATTCAATCCCTCCAAACTATTGTTGTAAATCAAGGTAATCTTTTTCGCTCTTTGAAGAATCCGAAAAAAATGATAGGCAAAAAGGTGATCTTTTTCTAAAAAAGTAGGCAATCCAAATTTACGTCGAACATCAAAAGGAATGGACGTTGCAGTTTGTTTCCCCCCTGGTAATATCCCTTCGTTTACATTGGTGATAATAACATTATCAAAATCCAACAAACGCGTTTCCAACAACCCCATAATTTGACAAGAACTTAAAGCCGAACCCGAAAAATCGACTTGTTGTTCCTTCAATAGGGTGTCGAAAAGCAATGCTACATCAGAAATATGTTTAAAAAATGGAAAACGCCTTGTCCAATCACGCATTTTATGAATCACTGCAAGTATGGCTTTATAAAAATAAATTTCCAAAGTCGTATCGTTATTTTGCGCTTCATGATAAGTGATGAATAAAGTACATATCTGAGACAATCGCTCCACAAATTGTTGAGTGGGTTCAGGTACAGCAAAAAATAGCGTTGCGACGGAACTTTGTTTGATCACCTCTGAACGCGATATATAAAAAGTTTTTTGATTTTTATAGTGCGCCATTTCCTTTTTGATCGGATGTTGTTGCCCTTCGAAAATTTCTTTGCAAAATGACAAAGACAGCACCGCTTCCAAAGCTGGGAAATCGATTTGATCCACCGTCGGATATTTGATATGGAATTTTAGGAAGGATTGAAAAAAAGCGGCTGCATTACTTTCTTTAACGGGATAGCCCATCGTTACATTCCAATCATTTTGAGAAGTTGCAACGCCCGAAATTGTAGGGATCAACAATTGCTCGTCCCCCAAAACGATAACGCTTTTGGTGTTGGGATTTTCTTTACTGTAAGAGGTCAAACGTTCGGCAGCGGTTTTGGCCTGTGCTATATTTTTGGGAACCCCAATGATTTCTATCTCCTTATCCTTTTCAAAATGCTTTGGAAAGGAAGGTTTAGAGCTGTTTTTTAAGACGTTCCATTGATTGAAATACCCTCTGATGAAATGCCCGGCGGTGTGTTGAGGGTCTGCAAAATAGGCGTGGTCTATATCCCAAAGCACGGTAGCCTTTTCGGCGGCCATCAGTTCTTGAATGATGTTCTCCTCGGTTTTATTCAAGGCATTAAAGCCCACAAAAAAATGATGTTGCGTTGTTGCTGCGGTGTAAAATTCTATGTTTTGGAGTGCCTCACGAAGCTGCATCCCTTGATAGCCTTTTTGTTGTTCCAAAAGATGCGCATAGAGGTGCTGGTGATATTTGCGCAAACGTTTTGTAAAAGCAAGGTGCTTTTGGGAAGCGGAACTACTTTCTGCGGTTCCCCAGTGTTCAATATTTTTTAGATTGACGAGGAATTCAAAAATTGATTTTGAATCCACTGCATGCGCATCAATCTCATTAAACTCATTTATCAAACCCGGTGCCCAACTCATGAATTGAGTAAGTGATTCTCTTTCTTCCTCAGGAGTAATTTGCTGATAAACTTCGTAAAAATGAAATAAAACCTCCGAAGTTGGCATCCGTTCCAAACCGGACAGTTCTGAAATGAAGCTTTCAATATTTACCAAGCGGGGAGCTATGACAGGTTGGTCAATTACTTTTTTAAGTGCTTCGTACAAAAAAGTTGTCGCTCGAATACTCGGTAAAATAACCTTAACTCGGCTTAACTCATACGGTGAGGAGAAGATTGCTTCTGCAACTTCATCTAAAAACGTTTGCATTTTTAAAAGTATGAAATCACAGAAGCAAAACCTTCAATTTTCAATTAAATCTCCCTCAACAATAGTTATTTATTTAGATCAAATTCTACACGTCTGTTTAGTTTTCTACCATCTCGCGTCTCATTGGATGCTTCAGGTCTTGATTCACCATAACCTTCAGTGGATACCCTTTTCGGATCAATCCCTTTTGATACCAAATAATTCATTACTGCTTTAGCTCTTCTCAAAGAGAGGTCTAAGTTATATTCATCAGCACCAATGTTGTCGGCATGTCCAACAATTAAGATGTCTAAGTTACTATGTTTAGTAAAAATTCCTATTAATTCATTTAAGACTGTTAATGATTCGGGTTTAAGTGTCGTTTTATCAAATTCAAAGTATACTTTTTGTGCAATTTCAACAATTCGGTCCTCTGTTTCTTGAGTTAACTTTGGACATCCATTATTTTCAGGTAATCCTGGGCTATCTGGACACTCATCTTCTGAATCTATTACTCCATCACCATCCGTGTCAGGACAACCTTGAAATGCTTGCAATCCTGGAATATCTGGACACTTATCCTCACTGTCTTGGATACCATCGCCATCAGTGTCGGGACAACCATTAAATTGTGCTAAACCAGGAACATCTGGGCATTCATCTTCATTATCAGGAATTCCATCTCCATCGGTATCTGGACAACCTTGAAATTCTAACAATCCTGGAATGTCTGGGCATTTATCTTCACTGTCTTGAATACCATCACCATCAGTGTCGGGACAACCATTAAATTCTTCCAATCCAGGGATCTCAGGACAGTCATCCTGTTTATTTAAAATACCATCTCCATCATTATCTCCATTCCCAAATAGAATACCAATTCCCAAATAATGTTGAAAATGTTTTACCCCATAACTTTCTCCTGTGTTCTTAAAAACACTTCCTAGTTGAAGTGCGGTTCGTTGTTTCTCACCAACCAAGTATTCGAGTCCAGCACCCAGATTGAAATAGCCAGCACCCGTGGTGTCAAAAATGGCATACCCCCCTCCAATATCCATATATGGATGGAATCTTTCACCTTTAAATATTTTATTTAAATCATATTTTAAATGGACATCTAAATTGTAGTAGTTATCATCTCCGGGAAGATTACCATAGTGAGTTATCTTATTGAAACTAAATCTACCCCCGAAGGAAAATCCTCTGCCCAGATGATTGGTCAATCCCAAATAACCCGGAATTGATCCAAAATTCCAGTGATCTATCACATTAAAAAAATCTTCAAATAAGGCTCCATTTTTTGCCGTATTCGTTGGAAAGGTATCTACAGCATTAATTCCAAAACTAAATTGCCATGGAAACTTTTCGTTTTGGGCAAAAACATTAGAAATTTGTAAAATGAAAAAAAACAAAAGGAATGTGCTGAAAGCAGAAAAACGTTTCTTAAGTATCATAAAAGTAAGTTTTTACAGTAAAATAAGGGTGTTAGCGATAATAATAAAACTAACTTAACAAATTTAATAAATTTTAATTAAAATTGATGTTTTTTTAAATTTATTGGATTTGTAAGGTAAACTATATGAGATTCTATGTGCATTTTCCCCATTTTTTTAAAGGCAGTTGCATAGGCTTCAATTTGAGAATGGTGGCTGGAATTTGGTGCTCCGGTTTTGTAATCAATGATAATGGCTTTGTCTTTTAATAGAAGTACTCTATCGGGACGCAAGGTAACCCCCTCTGGGATTAAAAGGTCTTGCTCAATAAGAATCTCTCCTTTATCGTCAAAACAGGCTTGTAGTTGGGGATGATTACATATCTCCTCCAATTGCGCCTGAATGAAAGGAATTTCCTCCTTGTTTAAGATTTCTTGCGAAACTGCATCTTCAATTACTGTAGGAATATCCTTATAAGTTCTAATTTTCGCTAACAATTCATGTATTTGATTTCCCTTTTCAATAGCAGGATTAAAGATTTTATCTTGAAAAATTAATTTTTGCCTCCAATTTATACTGGATCTGGGAAGAACAAAATAAGGTTTTTCCGATGTATCGTTGATCTCGCTATTTTTTTTGTATTTGAGTTCAATGCCCCACTCCCAGCACAAATTTCCTCTACGTTCCGAATTTTGATTCCCAACAAAATCAGAAAACAATTTTGAATAGGTGACCTCTACTCTCCCTGTATCTTCTTCAGTAATTAGGTAAAGTGATGATACGGCACGAGTCAGTGCTACATAGAGCACATTAATGGCATCGAGTTGATTATTTAAACGGTGTTTTTCATAGAGCATTTCCCCAGAGGGACCAAAAGTTGTCAATTTTTTTGAGAAATTCAACCAAGCCCAATGAAATGCCGACAAAGGAGTGTCCGCCATCGAAAGCCAAACTTTGTCCAGAAGTTTGGGCTGCAAAGGAGTGTACAAAAACGGAAGAATAACAATAGGAAATTCCAAGCCTTTGGCTTTGTGAATGGTCATTACTTGTATTGCTTCTGCGGTCTCCGACAACTCAACCCGCAATTGATCTCCTTGAGATTCCCAATGGGTCAAATAACTCGCTATACTATTAGAATGACTTTTAGAAAACCCATAAACATCTTCCCTAAAAAAAAGTACATGATGACTATTAAAATCGATACAAGGGAGGTGTTCTTCTGCGTATTCTAAAGCCTCATATAAGGGTAAATTTTGAAATTTTTTAAAATTAAAATCATACCCCGTTTCCGACTGTAACGTCCTAAAAAGATCTCGAGTTGAGAGGGTCGCAAAACGACTAATAAAGGCGTGATAACCGGTGATTGAAGAATCCGTGGTTTCCCAAACTCGATCCAAAAAGATTTTGTGGTGTTCGGCTGTATTGGGGTTTTGAGTCAATTGAAATAAAGCCAACAATGCCTGAACCGAGGAAGACGTCGCCACCGCTAAAGATTCTGATGAAAAAACCAATTTCCCATCTGCGATCAATGCGTTTGCAATACTGGCCGCCTGATCCTTTTTTCTTACCAAAATAGCAATCTCTGAGGGTGCTACACCCTTTTCAGTTAATTCATTTACTACTTCTCGGGTTTTTGCAACATATTTCTCGTCCATTTCGTCCTTGTTCCCTCCCGAAGCTATTTGCTGTAAACGAACATAGCCCCCCGCTTTCTGATTGGGGCGTTGTTGACTACCCGTTTCGTAAAGTTTTTTGTACAAAGGATGCTCTAAAAATTTTGCCGTATTTTTAAAAAATGCATTATTGAAATGCACAAGCATATCTTTACTGCGGTAATTGACGGGTAGTCGTTCTAAAGAAGATTGAACTTGAAAAGGCTGTGCTCCTTCCAATAAATTAACAAATTGAAAAACATCTCCTCCCCGCCAACGATAAATCGCTTGTTTGGGGTCTCCTACCAACAAAGCCGATCCTTTCCCTCCCTCCAGCGTTTCGCTTTCCAAAGCATTGCCCATCAGCGGCAGTAGATTTTCCCATTGCAAGGTAGAAGTATCTTGAAATTCGTCGATAAAAAAATGATTGAATCGTTCCCCTAACCGTTCATAAATATAGGGTTCGGGCTCATTTTTCAAAAGTGTTTGAATCCGGTTGTTAAATTGCCCCAAGAGCATCCGCTCGGACTGTTGTTGTAATTCGTCCAATCGATTTTCCATCATTTTCAACAAAGCCGTGGGAACCCATGCTTTTTGAATTTGTTCGCACAATTCAATCCATCCCATTTTTTTGCGAATATTTTGAAAGGCTTCTAATAATTGAGGACGAAACGCTTCTATTACAGCAGCTATATCCGGTGCAACACTTTTGGCGTACAAGGGTTTCTCTCCCAACAAACTCAATTCCAATTGGTTCTTATACAAATCTTTGGTTGCGCCCTCAGAAATGGCTGTAAAATGATTCACCAACGTCCCTCTCGTAAATTCATTTTTTGAAAGTCCCTGTTGCTGAAGTTGCTCCAGTATTTGAATTGCAAGGTTTTTCGCTGCAGCTTTGGATGTTGCCAACTCCTGCTTCAAAAATTGATATTCTTGTTCTAAATCTTTTTGCGACTTGTTCTTAAAGTCCATCAAAGGCAAACGATCATTTTCATTGAGCAGGGTTTTTATAAAATCTTTTAAATCCTTTTCAATATCCCAACTTTTTCCCCCTTGTAATTTTTCTAAACTAAAACGACTTAAAATATGCGTTAAGAATGTATCCTTACCGGCTTCATCAATAATGGACAAAACCACCTCGTTTAAAAGTTCATCGGGCTGAAGCACCACTTCAAAACCATAGGGCAGCTTTAAATCTTTTGAAAAGGTTCGCACCAAACGATGCGTAAAAGTGTCCAAGGTAATCACATCGAAAGCACCGTAGTCTTTTAATATGCTTTTGAGCATCCCCCCCGCCCTTTGAGAAAGGAGCTCAGGGGAAATGTCCAGGGCAGAACAAAGTTTTTTTTCAAGAACGAGCCCTTTTTCATCCTGATGCGACAATTCATATAAGGCCGTAATTATCCTCGATTTCATTTCATTCACCGCCTTGTTGGTAAAGGTAAGCGCCAACATTTTCCGATAGGGCATGGAGTCCGATAACGACAACAATTGTTTGAGGTAACGAAACACTAAAGAAAAGGTTTTCCCTGACCCCGCAGCGGCATCAATAATATGAAATTGCGATTGTGACATGCGTAAAGTTAGCATTAAATGCACTCTAATTGATTCGAGTTCGTCTATTCGGAAAAGAAATTTTAATTTTGCGTAAACTTAAAACATAAAATTATGGCTTTTCAATTACCAGAATTACCTTATTCCTATGACGCCTTGGCACCACATATCGATGCGCGGACGATGGAAATACACCATAGCAAACACCACAACGGCTATACTACCAATTTAAACAATGCAATTGCAAATACTGATTTAGAGGGACAGTCCATCGAAGAACTGCTCAAAAATCTTGATATGAACAACAAAGCGGTTCGAAATAACGGTGGTGGTTTTTACAATCATTCCCTTTTTTGGAAAGTATTGGCTCCAAATGGAGGGGGAACACCCAATGGAGCAGTCGCCAACGCCATAAACGATGCCTTTGGTTCTTATGACGCTTTTAAAGAAGCGTTTGCTAAGGCTGCAGCAACACAATTCGGTTCCGGTTGGGCATGGCTTTGTGTTCATCCCGGAGGAAAAGTCGATGTTTGCTCCACGGCCAACCAAGATAATCCTATGATGCCAGGCATTGGATGTGGAGGAACACCCATTCTTGGACTGGATGTTTGGGAGCATGCGTACTATTTAAAT
Source organism: Flavobacteriaceae bacterium (assembly GCA_018699935.1). Classification (GTDB taxonomy): domain Bacteria; phylum Bacteroidota; class Bacteroidia; order Flavobacteriales; family Flavobacteriaceae; genus MS024-2A. The sequence goes on from JABISF010000018.1 coordinate 45,496, forward strand.
TACCAAAACAGAAGACCGGATTATATCCAAGCCTTTTTTAACTTGATTAACTGGGATCAAGTGAACGAAAATTACGACAAGGCTAAGTAGCATTTTCTTACAATTTGGGGTAAAAATAAAAAGGAGGAATAAATTCCTCCTTTTTTAGCCCCAAACTTACCATGAACTTAACGTTCTTGGTGCAATAAATATAGTTTTTTAAAAAAAATTGCAGGCTTTAAATTGTAAAAAGTTTATAACTTTATAAATGGTTTTAAATAAAAAGGAGGAATAAATTCCTCCTTTTTGCCCCAAATCTTACCATGAACTTAACCTACTTATGTTCTGGTGATGTAAAGATGCTATACTTCCTGATTTATTCAATAAAATTTAGATGAAATGCAAATATTGTCGTTAATGGGCTAATAGGCTCTTTCGGACTTCCCTTCATAGAAGTTGACAAAGGCTCTATTCACCACTTTGTTTCCTCCAGGAGTGGGATAATCCCCTGTAAAATACCAATCGCCTAAATTTTCTGGACACGCTTTGTGCAAGGCAGACACTTTTTGAAAAATGATGTCAATTTCCGCATGGATCGTATCATTCTTGAGCATACTGGCGATTTTGGCAGAAATCATTTCATCCGTAAAAGGATCGTAAATCGCTTTCACGAAATTAGTTGAAACTTGATGGGCGTCTTCCAGGTTGGCTTTACAGTTTTTGTAGACCGAGTCCATCGTAATGTCATAAGTGCCCCTGTCCTTATGCAGCTCAAGTGCTGCATTAAAGGCAATAAACTCTTCCAGCTTGGCCATGTCTATTCCGTAACAGTCCGGATAACGAATTTGGGGTGCGCTGGAAACCACCACAATCCGCTTGGGTTTTAGCCGATCCAACATCTTCAAAATACTCTTTTTCAAAGTAGTCCCGCGAACAATACTATCATCAATAATCACCAAATTGTCCTGAGGCTGCACCACTCCGTAGGTAATATCGTACACATGACCTACCAAATCGTCGCGACTGTTGTCTTGTGTGATAAAGGTTCTTAGTTTCACATCTTTGATCGCAATTTTTTCGATGCGGGGTTTAAGATGAAGAATTTTTTGAAACGCCACTTTGTCTATGGGACCATTGTCAGGAACTAAATTTTCTAATTCGGTTTTGATATGATCTTGTACGGCACCAATTAACCCATAGAAAGAAGTCTCAGCCGTATTGGGAATGAACGAAAATACTGTATTTTCTAAATCCCCTTCAATCGCTTTATGCACCGATGGAAAGAGCGCACTGCCCAATTGCTTACGTTCTTTGTAGATGGCGGCATCGCTCCCTCGCGAGAAATAAATTCGTTCAAACGAACAGGCTTTTCGCTCGAGGGGTGGGAGTATTTCGTGTAAATCGGAGGTGCCGTTCATTTTGGTAATCAGCGCATTACCCGGAGGCAATTCTTTAATGCGGTCGTAATCCACGTTGAATACGGTTTGTATCACCGGACGCTCCGAGGCTACAACCACAATTTCATCGTCTGTATAATAATAGGCGGGCCGAATTCCAGAAGGATCCCTCAACACAAAAGAATCTCCGTGCCCCAAAAGTCCGGCTATGGCGTAACCCCCATCCCAATCCTTGGAAGATTTGCGTAAGATTTTGGCTACATTAAGTCGTTCTGCGATTTGAGGAGAAGCCTCGGCTTTGTTGTACCCTTCTTTTTTTAATTTTTTATAAATCTTTGCCACCGCATCGTCCAAGAAATGACCTATTTTTTCCATCACCGTGACAGTATCTGCTTGTTCCTTGGGGTGTTGCCCCAATTTGACAAGATTGGCAAACAATTCGCTGACATTGGTCATATTAAAATTTCCGGCAACAATCAAATTCCGATGTTTCCAATTGTTTTGCCGCAGGAAAGGGTGTACGCTTTCAATGCTGTTCTTGCCAAAGGTTCCATAACGCACATGCCCCAACATGAGCTCTCCCACATAAGGTACTGTAGCTTTGAGTCTTTCCAGATCTTCCAAAAGTTTTTCATCTGCTTCACAGGCAGCAAGAATCCGTTCGTTGATGGTCTTAAAAACGTCTTGAATGGGTTGCGCCTCTGCAGAACGTACACGACTGATATAACGATAGCCCGGAGGCATATTGAATTTTATGCTGGCAAAACCCGCACCATCATGACCCCGATTGTGCTGTTTTTCCATCAATAAGTACATTTTATTGATGCCGTAAAGCGAGCTTCCGTATTTTTCTTTGTAATAAGAAAGGGGTTTCTTTAAGTGTAGGAGGGCAATTCCACATTCGTGCTTAATCGCATCGCTCATAATGATCGTGTTATTGGAGTTCTATTTCAAATTCAGTTAGTGATTTAAAGGCATTTAAACGTCTATTCAAAGCCGGAGTAGATAAATTCTCCAAGGCAGTAGTTCCAAATTCTTGAACCGTAAAGGAGGCCAAAGCGGCACCAAAAATGATGGCTGATTTCATATCAGCAACTGCTGTAGATTTTCTTTGCGCCAAATAGCCTGCAAATCCTCCAATAAAACTATCCCCAGCGCCCGTGGGGTCAAACACTTCCTCCAGAGGCAGTGCCGGCGCACAAAAAACATGTTCGTGATAAAACAATAATGCTCCGTGTTCTCCTTTTTTAATAATGACATATTTGGGACCCATCTGATGCAGTTTTTTTGCAGCCGCCACCAAGGAGTGTTCTTCGGTTAGCATGCGCGCTTCTTCATCGTTGATGGAAAGTACGTCGACGCGGGCAATGACCTCATCCAGCTTCTCGCGATAATCCGCAATCCAAAAATTCATGGTGTCCAAAATCACCAATCGGTCTTTGGATTCCATTTGATTCAAAACTTCCAATTGTAAACTGGGATCCAAATTGCCCAAAAGCACAAAGGAAGCGTCTTTGAAGTGTTGCGGCACCACCGGTCTGAATTGAGTCAACACATTCAATTGGGTGTCTAAGGTGGTGCGGGTGTTTAAATCATTGTGATATTTCCCGCTCCAAAAAAAAGTTTTTCCTCCTTTGATGGTTTCCACTCCCGTTAAATCAATCCCTCGATCCAATAATAATTGTTTGTGATTTTTATCAAAATCTTCACCAATGACGGATACTAAGGCACAATCTGTATGGAACTGGGAGGCAGCTAAACCAATGTAAGTAGCACAGCCCCCTAGAATTTTATCGGTTTTCCCAAAGGGGGTTTCGATGGCATCGTAGGCCATTGTACCTACGACCAAAAGCTTGTTGTTCATAGTACAAAAATAAGAAACTCCTGTGGGAGTACTGCTGTGGATACGAAAGATTTTACATAAAAATTAACGAATCCTTCAAAACTATTGAACTCTTGGGTTTTGCTGTTCAAAATAGCTGTCTAGGATCAAATTTTTTCCTTTAGCAGCTCCGACAGCCAAACGGTCACAACGCTCATTTTGAGGATGTTGATTATGCCCTTTGACCCATTGAAAATGAACCGTGTGTTTGCGATAGATCAACAAAAAACGGCGCCATAAATCGGGGTTTTTTTTGTCTTTAAATGCTTTTTTCTCCCAACCAAAGACCCATTTTTTTTCAACAGCATCCACCACATATTTGGAATCGGAATAAACCACCACCTCCATGGGTGCTTTTTTTAAGAGCTCCAAACCTCTAATAACTGCCAATAATTCCATACGATTGTTGGTCGTCCATTGAAACCCTTGAGAAAACTCCTTGCTGTATTGCATCCCGGCCCATTCCAAAATGATGCCGTAGCCCCCCGGACCCGGGTTTCCCAAGGCTGATCCGTCGGTGTAGAGATAGACTGCTTTAGACATTTTGGTGGGTGGGGAATAAAAGTTGTTCCAAAACAACAGGAAAGTGTTGGTACTCTAGGGTGTGAACTTTGTCCGCGATGGTTGAAGGTGTGTCTCCGGTATGAATTGCTGTGGTAGCTTGAAAAATAATCGCCCCTTCGTCATATTTTTCGTTCACGTAGTGGATGGTGATTCCGCTCTCTTTTTCCCTATTGGTTTTCACCGCCTGATGAACCGCTGCTCCATACATCCCTTTACCCCCGTATTTGGGCAGTAATGCCGGATGAATATTGATGATTTGAAGGGGAAATGTAGCCACAAATGCTGCCGGAATCTTCCATAAAAACCCTGCCAAAACAATCAAATCGGGTTGCAGCTGCTGCACTTGTTCCAAAACCCATCCCGTTTCAAATTGTTCTCTTGTAAAGGGTATCCCCTTAATTCCAAAGGGTTTGATGCGCTCTAAAACTTGGGCTTGGGGTCTGTTGGTGAAGACGGCTGCAATGGACACCCGCTTGTCTTGTTCAAAATATTTGGAAATATTTTCAACATTTGTGCCACTTCCGGAAGCAAATAAAACTAGTTTTTTTTTCAAATTCACAAGAAATTAGGTAGCTTTAACAGGAACAATTAACATTTCAAACAAAAATAAAGGGATAATTTAAATGTAGAATGTGCTATTCCTTTAAAGTTTTATATTTTTGTCCACATTTTAATATTAAAAAAACGCTGAACTATGTCAGACATTTCATCCAGAGTAATCGCCATTATCGTTGACAAATTAGGAGTTGACGAAAACGAAGTCGTTCCAGAAGCAAGCTTCACCAATGACCTAGGCGCAGATTCCCTTGACACTGTAGAATTAATTATGGAGTTTGAAAAAGAATTTGATATTCAAATTCCAGACGATCAAGCCGAAAATATCGCTACGGTCGGACAAGCCATTCAGTTTATCGAACAAGCAGACTAAAAAGTGTTGCCATGAATCCAAGACGTGTAGTTGTTACCGGATTGGGGGCACTCACTCCTATTGGAAATACCCTCTCAACTTATTGGGAGGGTTTATTATCTGGTACCAGTGGAGCAGCACCCATCACCTATTTCGATGCCTCTCGATTCAAAACACAATTTGCTTGTGAACTCAAAAATTTTGATCCTCTAGAGACGCTGGATCGAAAAGAAGCCCGTAAATATGATCGCTTTGCACAATATGCTTTGGTCAGTACGGCCGAGGCCATAGCGGATTCGGGTTTGGATGTTGAACGCTTAGACAAAGATCGTGTGGGTGTCATTTGGGGTGCCGGTATTGGAGGTTTGGAGACGTTTCAAAATGAAGTCCTCAATTTTGCTGCCGGAGGCGAAAATCCTCGATTCAATCCTTTTTTTATCCCTAAAATGATTGCGGACATTGCTCCGGGGCTAATTTCCATTAAATATGGATTTAGAGGGCCCAACTTTGCCACGGTTTCGGCCTGTGCCTCTTCCTCCAATGCCATGATTGATGCCCTCAATTATATCCGATTGGGATATGCTGACATCATCGTTTCGGGAGGTTCGGAAGCTGCCGTGACCAAAGCAGGAATTGGTGGATTTAATGCCATGCATGCGCTTTCAACACGCAATGATGATCCTGCCACTGCTTCCCGTCCTTTTGACAAAGAAAGAGATGGCTTTGTTTTGGGAGAGGGTTCAGGCACCTTGATCCTCGAAGAATACGAACATGCTAAAGCACGAGGTGCCACCATCTATGCCGAATTGGCGGGTGGAGGACTTTCAGCTGACGCTTATCATATGACGGCTCCTCATCCCGAAGGGCTAGGTGCCCGAAAGGTGATGGAAAACTGCTTGCGCGACGCCCAGTTACAAGCTACGGATGTAGATATCATCAATATGCATGGAACATCAACCCCTTTGGGAGATGTCGCTGAATCCAATGCCATCGTCTCGGTCTTTGGTGAACATGCCTATGCTATGAATATCAATTCTACCAAATCTATGACAGGACATTTGTTGGGAGCAGCAGGAGCCGTTGAGGCCATCGCTTCCATATTGGCCATCAAACACGGCATCGTTCCGCCGACCATCAATCATAAAACGGTGGATGAAAATATTGATCCTAAAATCAATTTCACTTTTGGAAAACCACAAAAACGAGAAGTGAATGTGGCACTGTCCAACACTTTTGGTTTTGGTGGACATAACGCTTGTGTCTTATTCAAAAAAATAGAATAACTCCCTCCCTTTGAAATTGCTTAAATACATACAAAACTCCCGCAACAACACCTCAGGGAGTTTTTTTTCGCAGTTAAAAGCCACTTTAAATATTCGACCCAATAACAAAGAGGTCTATAAAAAAGCATTTACCCACAGTTCCGTAAACCTAAAAGATGATCAGGGCAACCGCATCAATTTTGAACGCTTGGAGTTTTTGGGGGATGCCCTTTTAAACACTGTCATTTCGGAATATCTTTTTGAATTATTCCCCTTTGCCAGTGAAGGGGAGCTGACCAAAATTAGAGCTAAAATTGTCAGTCGCGAATCCTTGAATGCCATTGGAAGGCAAATGCAATTGATGACTTTGGCGGAAACTTCCAACAACAAAAACTTTGGAAACAACATTCATGGAAATCTGTTGGAATCACTTTTGGGCGCCATTTTTATGGATAAAGGCTATGAAAAAGCAAAAATTTATATTCTTCAAAAAATTATTGCCCCCTATGTCGACATGGAAAGCATCGACAAAAGTGTATTGAGCTATAAAAGCCTTTTGATCGAATGGGCGCAAAAAAACAAACAACAACTCCACTTCAAAACGGAATCGGACGAGGGATTGGATCCCGAAATAAATTATTTTTCTGCCATTTATTTGGAACAAAAATTGATCACAAAAGCGCGCAACAGCTCTAAGAAAAAAGCCGAAGAAAAGGCCGCACAACACGCCTATCACGCATTAAAACTGAAGAGCACGCATGAATAAAAAAGTATATTTTCTCGAGGAGCTTTCAGATCCCATTGAACTCTATATGTTGGCGATTCACTCCCCGCTGAAAGACTATCAACTGGCTTATCGGTTGAATCAACATTTCGGGGCTCGGTTTAAAAGAACCCGAAAAGACATTGACAATCCATTCCAAAAAACCTTTTATTCCCGTTTTGTTTGGAAACACGAAAAATACGGTTGGCAATGTGATTTTTTTGCCAATAAAGATATCCATCAAACCGCTCCGTCATCAAATAATGCGCTTTTATTTGATCTTCCCAGCGTAAATGCGGTATCTTTAATCACTGAATTTAAACAGGTAGATTTTTTTATTCAATCCGAAGAAAAAAACATAATAGACGAATTTGCACGGAACTTAAAAACCATGGAGGGTATTTCCATGAGTTATGTAGTGCCTACAGAAAAAATAAAAGACCAACTAAACTTAATATTTGATTAATGAGTTTTATTAAAAAAACTAAAATCGTTGCAACCTTAGGGCCTGCATCAGAGATCCCGGAAGTCATGGAAAAAATGATCTTGGAAGGGGTCAATGTCTTTCGAATTAATTTTTCTCACGCCAAGCATGAAGAAATCAGCAAACGTATAGCGACCATCAGAGCCATCGATGAAAAATTATCCACCCACACCTCCATACTTGCCGATTTGCAAGGGCCAAAACTCCGCGTGGGAGAGATGGAAGAGGGTGCCTTTGTTAATCCCGGCGATGAAGTTATTTTCACCACCGACAGCCCTTTTGTAGGCAATGCCAAAAAGGCTTATATGAATTATTCCAATTTTCCTAAAGATGTTACAGCGGGAGAGCGTATCCTTTTGGACGACGGAAAACTAATTTTTGAGGTGGTAGAAACCAACAAAGACAATGCTGTTACCGCAAAAGTGGTTCAGGGTGGTGCCTTTAAATCCAACAAAGGAGTTAACCTGCCCAATACCAAAATTTCGCTTCCTGCATTGACCGAAAAAGATGTGCGCGATGCCAAATTTATTTTCACTCAAGACATTGATTGGATCGCCCTTTCTTTTGTTCGCAACAGTGACGACTTAAAAATGTTGAAAGATTTAATGGCGCAACATACCGACGAGAAAATTCCGATCATTTCTAAAATCGAAAAGCCCGAAGCCATGGAAAACATCGACAAAATCATTGCTTACAGCGATGGCCTGATGGTCGCTCGAGGAGATTTGGGCGTTGAAATACCAGCAGAAGAAGTGCCCTTGGTACAAAAGAAATTGGTGAAACTGGCAAAAAAGGCGCGTATTCCGATTATTATCGCCACCCAAATGATGGAGACCATGATTGACAGTTTGACGGCTACCCGCGCAGAAGTCAATGATGTGGCCAACTCAGTGATGGACGGAGCCGATGCAGTAATGCTTTCTGGGGAAACCTCTGTTGGAAAATATCCTGTGGAAGTGATCCGCACCATGACCAATATTTTAAGAACAGTGGAGAGTTCCGAATTGATTGTGGTTCCTCAAGAGGCACCCAACATTCGCACCAAGCGGTTTATCACTAAATCCATTTGTTATCACGCCTCGCAGTTGGCCAAAGGGATCCAGGCAAAAGCCATCTGTACTTTGACCAACAGTGGGTATACAGCCTATCAAATTTCTGCATGGCGCCCTTCCTCGCACATCTTGGTATTTACTTCCAACAAGCGTATTTTGACGCAGTTGAATTTACTTTGGGGGGTGAAAGCTTTTTACTACAACAATTTGAATAGTACGGATAAAACAGTAACCGAAATCAATCAAATCGCCATGAAAATGGGCTACTTGGAAGAGGAAGACATGGTGGTTAACCTGACTTCTATGCCGATCGAAGAAAAAGGGATGGTGAACACCCTGAGAGTCTCCATTGTGTAATTAAAAAAGGAGTTCCAGCTGAGCTACCGATTTTATTTTTGGAACTTTTGGAGCTTTTTTATTGGTGTTTAACTGACCTAGCGTAATTCCAATAAGACGAACAGAGTTATCCAGTTTTTCTTGATTGAGTAATTCCAATGCGTGTTCCAAGAGTAAGGCTTTGGAAGCGATAAAAAAAGGAAGTGTTTTGGAACGGGTCTGAATTTTAAAATCGCTGTATTTGAGTTTCAAAGTGATGGTTTTGCCCGAAAGCTTGTATTTTTTCAATCGTTGCGCCACGATTTCAGCGATTTGCTCCAATTTTTCTTCCAAAAACAAAACACTCGAAAGGTTTTTTTCAAAGGTTCTTTCTGCTCCCAAAGATTTGGGTGTCCGATGGGGCTTAACAGCACTGTTGTGAATCCCTCGAACCACATTGAAATAGTAGCCCCCCGCCTTGCCAAATCGCTCGGTCAAAAAGTCAAGGGATTGAGCTTTAAGGTCTTTCCCCGTATAAATGCCGTAGTGATACATTTTCAATTGGGTCTTTTTTCCAATACCATGGAATTTCTTTACATCCAAGGCTTCTAAAAAAGGGAGTACCTCTTGTGGAGTAATGGTTTTTTGTCCGTTGGGTTTGTTCCAGTCGCTGGCTGTTTTGGCTAGAAATTTATTAATGGAAATGCCCGCAGATGCCGTCAAACCCGTCTTTTCAAAAATCTGTTCTCGTATGGATTTTGCAATCAAGGTGGCCGAAGGAAAATTCATATGATTCACCGTAACATCCAAATAGGCTTCATCCAAAGAAAGGGGTTCTACCAAATCGGTATAACGGAGAAAAATAGTTCGAATTTGAGTAGAGATTTCTTTGTAGCGATCAAAACGGGTACGAACAAAGATCAAATCGGGGCATAATTTTTTGGCAATCACACCACTCATCGCACTCCGGACGCCGTACTTTCGTGCCTCATAACTGGCTGCCGAAACCACCCCTCGAGTCCCTCCGCCACCCACTGCAATGGGCTTGCCCCGAAGTTCCGGAGCGTCTCTTTGCTCTACGGCAGCAAAAAAAGCATCCATGTCTACGTGAATGATTTTTCGGGTGATATCAAAAGGAAAATCCAAGCTGCTTAAATTTAAAGAATTACTTTTATGTAAATTAATAAATAGATGCTGCTTTTGGGGGGTAAAAGAATCAATATTTTTAAAAATGCGGTTTGGAGAAATACCCTAACGCTTTTTATTGCAATCGCTTATTCAAGCTTTTTTTGGAGCTGCGAAAATAAAGAAGAGTGTATACAAATTGTTGAAAAACAGATTATCGGTGGGAATTATTACTTCTATTGGGACAACGACGACTATTATCGCTATTCCACTGCGGGCGACCCAAACGTTACCGGAACAATGGACAACTATCGCTCTGGACAAGTTTCCAAAGCAATTTATGACACTTTTTCTGTGGGCGAAACCTATTGCTACACGCCCTAAAATATCCTATCTTTACACTAAAAGAGATTTTTATCCATCATTAAATCGCCCAGCAATGAGAAAAATAGCCTTTTTAATCACCCTTTTTTCCTGCCTGTTATGCTATTCCCAAAGAGGGAAAACAGGAGATCGAACCTTTGCTGACCGCTTTCCTGAAGATGTCACCAACGAGGTTTCCAATGCCAAACTTACCGTCCGAAATACGGTGGATCACGATGTCATTGTTTGTTTGAGAAATCAAACCAAAAACTACCTGCGCCATGTTTATATTCGAAACGGGGAGGAATTTACATTTGACCGTATTCCCATTACCCGTTTGTATGTACAATTTAAATCCAAAGAATTCTTTTTTGAAGAGAAGTCAACCACCAATATCAATTTTGGGGAGAATCACACCTTTACCTTTTTCTACGACGCTTCTATGGAAGGGAATTATATCCAAATTACTGAAGAGGAATTTTTTCGGCCCTAATTTTTTGGAATTAATAAAGAACTTGCCCACTTTTGGAATAAAACCCGTCTATTATACTTTTTCATTTTCATGAATCTCTTCAGGCTATCAAAAAAAATGCAAAACCAATGCAATAATATATAGTACCTTTAATCAGGTAATGAAAGCATTTTTTAGAGATCATTTTGGCTTACAATTGGTGGAGGTAAAAAAGCTTGTCGGCTACGACAATGAAAACTTTTTAATCAAAACTTCCACCACTCCTTATATTTTAAAAACCTATGCCGATGAGGGTTTGTTGCCCTTGTTGGAGGCAGAAACCCGGGTTTTGTTGCATTTAACCGCTCAGACCAACGGAAAATATCCAACACCGCTTTCTTTTAAGGATGGCATTTATGTGAAAAAAGTGACTTTCGAAGGAGTAGAAAAAATGGTTCGCCTGTTGACCTATGTGGAGGGAACCTTTATGGGGGAGCTTCCGGTTACGGAGCAAGGTGCTGCGTCTTTAGGGAGCTTCCTCGCCACCCTCAATCAGCAGTTGCTGGGGTGGCGTCATCCCGTCTATGAAGCACGCGACTGGGAGTGGAACCTAGAATCCTATACGATTTGTAAAGATCGCATTGCGCATATTCCACAAGCCAAAGATCAAAATCTTGTCCGCTATTTTATACAACAATACGAAAGCTGTGTCCTGCCCAAATTTCGTCAATTGCGAAAATCTACCCTTCACAACGATGCCAATGAATGGAATATTTTGATGGCCGGAGAACAGGTGTGCGGTTTGATCGATTTTGGCGATATGACCTACAGTCATTTGATCAACGAAGTAGCTATTGGCGCTGTTTATATTGCCTATCGCTCGGAAGCTCCTTTGGAGGCCATCCTTCCCTTTGTCGCTTCTTATCATAAATTATTGCCACTTACGGAGACAGAGCTATCGGTGCTCTACTTCACCATTGCATTACGGCTGTGCCTGAGTGTTTGTAATTCGGCCTTTGCCAAAAAGGAACAGCCCGATAATGCTTATGTGAGCGTGAGTGAAAAAAAAGCTTGGAACTTATTGTATCGATGGTTGGAAGTGAGCCCCCAAGCGGCCGAAAATAAATTTCGTGAAAGCTGCGGCTTTGCTCCACTTCCGGTGCGTTCCATCGAAAGCAAAAAAACGGCACGGAATCAAATTTTGGGGAAGAACCTCTCCTTGAGCTATTCCTCACCCATTGCCTTTGAACGCAGCGCTTTTCAATATATGTACGACAGCTATGGCAATACGTTTTTAGATGCCTATAATAATATTCCCCATGTGGGACATGCCCATCCCAAAGTCGTTGCTGCTGGACGGGAACAAATGGGATTGCTCAATACCAATACGCGTTATTTGTATGACAGTCTCGAAATTTATGCAGCAGCCCTGCTTTCCAAATTTCCTCCTTCATTAAATCGAATTTATTTTGTCAATTCTGGCAGTGAAGCAACTGATTTGGCCCTGCGCATGGCACGCTGGCACACCCAATCCAAAAGAATTGTGGTGATGGAACACGGCTATCATGGGCACACCCAAATGGGTGTCGAGGTGAGTGATTATAAATTTAATCATCCCAAAGGGATCGGAAAACAAGACCATATTAGCAAACTGACTGCTGTTGGAGAAAGTCCGGAAGGCATCGCCGCTGCCGCCGAACAAAGCATTGCAGCATTACCCGAAAAACCGGCCGCATTTATTGCCGAAACGATACTGGGCTGTGCAGGACAATTGCCATTGCCAAAAGGGTTCTTGACTCGCGTGTATGCTCAAATTCGGCAGCGGGGAGGCCTCTGTATCGCCGATGAAGTGCAAACGGGATTTGGTCGGACGGGGCGTCATTTTTGGGCTTTCGAATCGCAACAAGTCACTCCCGACTTTGTGATTTTGGGAAAACCCATGGCCAACGGTCATCCCATGGGAGCGGTCGTCACCACAGCAGCAATTGCCGAATCCTTTGGAAAGGGTGTTGAGTTTTTTAGCTCCTTTGGGGGAAATCCGGTTTCCTGTGTCATTGCCAAAGCCGTCTTGGACGTAATCGAAGAAGAAGCCCTGCAAGAACACGCTCAAACGGTTGGTAAGCATTACAAAAATCTGCTGGCGAGTCTTCAAAAATATCCTAATGTGGGTGCTGTTCGAGGAACGGGTTTATTTTTGGGGCTCGTGCTTGAAGATGAAAAAGGAAATCCCAATACCTTACTTGCCCAACATCTTAAAAATGAATTGCGTCAAAAAAACATCCTCATCAGTACGGATGGCCCCTATGACAATGTACTGAAAACAAAACCCCCCCTCTGTTTTAGCAGAGCCAATGCCGAACGGGTGGTTCACGAACTGGAGCGCATCCTCCAAAAACAATAAATTCAAAAAGCCATGCAATTCATCGTTCATTACGGACTCCATTTTATTGTCCCGGTGGTCATCGCTTATTTCTTTTTTGGAGATCGGTGGAAAATGATTTCAATCATCTTGTTATTGACCATGCTGGTGGATTTGGATCATCTTTTGGCGCGTCCGCTGTTCGACCCGCAACGCTGCAGCATCGGCTTTCATCCACTCCACAGTTATTACGCTATGGGTGTCTATTGTCTAATGCTGGGTTATAAGCCCACACGAGTGATTGCGTTGGGGTTATGCCTGCATATGCTGACCGATACTATTGATTGTTTTTGGATGGGGTTTTACTAAGAATCCTTCACTATATTTGCCATAACTAATATTTAAAAAATCGTTTATGAGCTTAGTTTCTATGCGTTCTGGCAATCCTGTTTTATCCGAAAAAGCCTTTCAACCTTCAGCGGTAGTAACCGATAAAATGACCCTCAACGGCACGGTCAATAAAACCGGAATCGCATTATTTTTACTTGTCCTTTCGGGCTATTATACGTTTGGAAACATTAGTACGGCACTACTTATTGGATGCGGTATTGGTGCTTTTATTGTTGCCCTTGTTACCTTTTTTAAAAAAGAATGGTCCGCCATTACTGTACCGCTTTATGCACTCTTGGAAGGCGCCCTTTTAGGGGGGATCTCCTATCAATACAATACCCTCTATGACGGCATCGTTTTCAATGCCGTGCTGCTTACTTTGAGTATTTTAGTGGCACTTTTACTTGCCTATCGTTCCGGATGGATCAAAGCCACTGAGAATTTCAAATTGGGGATCGCAGCAGCCACCGGTGGCATTTTCATCGTCTATATGGTGCAATTTGTCATGGGCTTTTTTGGCACAGGCATGGCTGTTATGAGCATTCACAATGGTTCCCTGATGAGTATTGGTTTTAGCTTAGTCATAGTGGTCATTGCTGCCTTAAATTTAGTGATGGATTTTGACTTTATTGAACGTGGTGTTGAACAAGGTGCTCCCAAATATATGGAGTGGTATGGTGCCTTTGGACTGATGGTGACCTTGGTTTGGTTGTATCTTGAAATTCTTCGCCTGCTTTCCAAACTCAATTCTCGCAAATAAAAAAAGCCCGATCGTAGTGATCGAGCTTTGTGGACTAAATTAAAAAATCGATTAAAGTGCGTTTTGCTTTTTAATTAAATTTAAAGCAGAACCTTCCTTAAACCATTCGATTTGTTGCTCATTATAGGTGTGTAGTGCTTCTATGGTGTCTTTGGATCCATCGCTGTGCACCAATTCGATGGTGATCGATTTGCTGGGAGCAAAATCTTTAAGATCGATAAAGTTGAAGGTATCGTCCTCTTGAATTAAATCGTAATCGCTCTCGTTGGCAAAAGTGATTCCCAACATTCCTTGTTTTTTCAAATTGGTTTCGTGAATTCGGGCAAAGGATTTAACCAACACCACACGAACACCCAAATGACGGGGCTCCATGGCGGCATGTTCACGCGAAGATCCCTCTCCATAGTTGTGGTCTCCCACCACTATGGTGTCGATTCCGGCGGTTTTGTAGGCGCGCTGGGTATCCGGAACTCCGGAGTATGCTTGCGTGATTTGACTTTTTACCAAATTGGTTTTTTGATTGAAGGCATTCACCGCACCGATCAAACAGTTATTTGAAATATTATCCAAATGACCTCGGAAACGCAACCACGGTCCTGCCATAGAGATATGGTCAGTGGTACATTTGCCATAGGCTTTGATCAACAATTTTGCGCCCATAATATTTTGACCGTCCCAAGCTTGGAAAGGACTCAAAAGTTGCAAACGGGCAGAGTCCGCACTCACTTTTACTTGCACTGCCGAGCCATCCTCGGAGGGTGCCAAATAACCATTGTCTTCCACATCAAATCCTTTGGGAGGAAGTTCCATTCCCATTGGAGGATCCAAACGCACCTCATCGCCGTCTTCGTTGATCAGCGTATCGGTTATCGGATTGAAATCCAAGCGTCCGGAAATGGCCACAGCGGCTACCATTTCAGGAGAAGCTACAAAAGCATGCGTATTGGGATTGCCGTCGGCGCGTTTTGAAAAGTTTCTATTAAACGAATGAATGATAGAGTTTTTTTCTTCTTTATCTGCTCCTTCACGCGCCCATTGACCAATACAAGGGCCACAAGCATTGGTAAATATTTTGGCATTTAAATCCTCAAATATCCCCAATAAACCATCGCGTTCTGCCGTAAATCGAACCTGTTCCGAACCAGGGTTGATTCCAAATTCGGCTTTGGTGACTAATTTTTTGGCTACAGCTTGTTGCGCAATAGAAGCCGCTCTGGAAAGATCTTCATAAGAAGAGTTGGTACAAGAACCGATCAGTCCCCATTCCACTTTGATGGGCCAATCGTTGGCTTTTGCCGTTTGTGCCATAGCAGCAATAGGAGTTGCTAAATCGGGCGTAAAAGGTCCGTTGATATGGGGAGACAAAGTGTCTAAATCAATTTCAATCACTTGGTCGAAATACTGTTCTGGATTTGCATACACCTCGGGATCTGCGGTTAGGTGTTGCTTGACCGCATTGGCCGCATCAGCAACATCATCGCGACCCGTGGCGCGCAAATACCGCTCCATGGAAGCATCGTAACCAAAGGTAGACGTGGTGGCTCCAACTTCGGCACCCATATTACAAATGGTTCCTTTTCCAGTACATGACATGGATTCTGCCCCTTCTCCAAAATATTCGATGATAGCACCAGTACCTCCCTTCACGGTGAGTATTCCGGCAACTTTTAAAATCACGTCTTTTGGGGCTGTCCAACCGTTTAATTTTCCGGTTAATTTCACCCCTATTAATTTAGGGAATTTCAATTCCCAAGGCATTGCTGCCATTACATCTACGGCATCTGCTCCACCCACACCGATGGCAACCATCCCCAAACCACCCGCATTAACGGTATGCGAATCGGTTCCGATCATCATCCCTCCGGGGAAAGCATAGTTTTCCAACACCACTTGATGAATAATTCCAGCGCCCGGTTTCCAGAACCCAATACCGTATTTGTTGGATACCGATTCTAAGAAATTAAACACTTCTGCACTGGTGCTGTTGGCCGATTTTAAATCGACTTGTGCGCCTTCTTTGGCTTGAATCAAGTGATCGCAATGCACAGTGGTGGGCACTGCCACACGTTGTTTTCCGGCTTGCATAAATTGCAACAAAGCCATTTGCGCGGTGGCGTCTTGACAGGCAATACGATCGGGGGCAAAATCTACATAGTCTGCACCTCTGACAAAAGATTTGTCGGGCGTTGCCCCCCAAAGGTGAGAATATAAAATCTTTTCTGCAGCGGTTAAAGGCTTCCCTACACTTTTTCTTGCTGCAGTTATAGTGGAATCCAAACGGGCGTATACCCCTTTAATCATTTCGATGTCAAATGCCATAATCCTAATTTAGAATCGCAAAAATACAAAATCAAGCCAATTTTTGAGTTCGTTTTTTTAAAGTTTATTTCCCCTCCCAATTGCGGGTTCATTTCTACTTCACCCGGATTTTAAAGCTTTGGGCAATTCCAAACGCATCGATTTCGGGAAGGTGCACAACAACACCCTCTGGCTGGGGTTCCCAAGCAAGACTTTTTCCAGTACCCAAGTGGATGATTTCGCTTCCGGGGATGGGATGCACCCCTTCCCACTGCAATGCGCCAGTGGAGGCTTGGGTCAGGATGGCATAAACCGTGGTTCCCGTTTTGTCCTGTGTAAAAAAGGTGTTGCCGGATTTAAAGTGTTTCCATTTTTGTGTCGCGTAGATCGCTTCGCCATTAACTTCCAGCCAGGCACCCATGGCATACAATCGATCGATGGAAGCTTGTGGGAATTTTCCGTTGGCCAGGGGACCAATGTTTAAAAGATAGTTGCCCCCTTTGGCAGCCACATCTATCAAATTTAAAATGAGTTGCTCTGAAGATTTCCAATTGAAATCGTCCTTGCGAAAGCCCCAAGTGTCGTTCATGGTCATACACGCTTCCCAATCAAAATCCGAAGTAGTTTCCAAAATTTCTTGTTCGGGGGTACCAAAATCCCCGGCAGCATTCGAATAGGCATTCATTCCACTCATTCCTTTGCGCGCCTTACTAATGCGATTGTTGATGATTAAGTTGGGATCCAAATCCATCAAATAGCGATACAAGTCTTGGCCTTGGTCTTCGGTCCATTCTGGGATCCATTCGCCATCAAACCACAGAACAGCAGGTTGATAGCGGGTGACCAATTCGGTCAATTGCGGAATCATATAGTGATCGCGATACACCGCCCAGTTGGCGTTGGGATTGTTTTGATGGGTATAATCTTTAGGCGATTCCGCATCGGGTTGATGCCAGTCCATGATGGAATAATAAAAACAAAGTTTTATCCCCGCTGCTTCACAGGCCTGTTTGAGTTCCATCAGTAGATCTCTTTTAAAAGGGCTGGCATCCATCACGTCGTAATCGCTTACTTGGGAATCCCAAAGGCCAAAACCGTCGTGGTGTTTGGAAGTAATAACAATATATTTCATCCCAGCGTTTTTGGCAATGGCAACCCATTGTTCGGCATCAAAATAGATGGGATTGAACTGCTCCGCCAAACGTTCATAGTCCGCCACAGGAATGTCCAAATAATGCATGATCCATTCTCCAATCCGTCCTTTTTCAACGGTTTTTCCATCCCATTCCCCGGCCGGGAGGGCATAAAGCCCCCAATGGATAAACATTCCAAAGGTAGCATCCCGCCACCATTCCATCCGCTGGTTGCGTGCTTGCTCGCTTTCTTGGGCGGCACTGATCCATGGGGATAATAATAAAACGAAAAATAATAGTAGGGCGGTCATTCGAGCTTTCATGTTCTTGTCTTTTAATATTTTAACTCTAAAATAAAAATTATATCTTACTTGTAGTTTAATTCTCCCTTAAAGCCAAAAATTATGTGGAAATTCGGAAGCCTTTTAGTGATTTTGCTTTTGGCAGCATGCCAAACCCCAAAAAAAGCTGCTGCTCAAAAACCCAACATACTGTTTTTATTTGCCGACGACCAACGTGCCGATGCGCTTGGGCTGGGAAAAAATCCGTATTTGCAAACCCCACATATAGACGCATTGGCAGCAGAAGGTGTTCATTTTGAAAATTGCTATGTGATGGGGGGGCACCACGGCGCCATATGCGCTCCCAGTCGGGCGATGCTGATGAGTGGCAAAAGTTTGTTTCAGGTTTACGATCGTTTGGATGGGGTTTTAACCCTTCCGCAGTATTTGAGTCAATTTGGATATCGCACCTTTGGAACGGGCAAATGGCATAATGGAGCAGCCAGTTTTGAAGCTACTTTTCAGGAGGGTGAAAATGTCTTTTTAGGCGGGATGAGCAACCATTTTAAAGTGCCTTGTCAGTCTTTGGGTTCCGATGGAAAATTGGGGGCAATCACCTACAAAAGTTTTTCCACCGACCTTTTTGCGGATGCAGCAGAACGTTTTTTGGAAGCACAGGCTGCCCAAAGCGATACGCCCCCCTTCTTTTGTTATGTCGCCTTTACAGCACCCCACGATCCGCGATCGCCGGCACCGCCCTATCAAATACAATTAGACACCCAAAACGTTCCCCTTCCCGGAAATTTTCTACCCCTGCACCCTTTTCGTTTTGACGATTTCAACGTCCGTGATGAAACCCTCGCCCCTTGGCCTCGAACGCCTGAAATTATTCAATCCTCTTTGTCAGAATATTATGCCCTGATCAGACATATTGATGATCGTGTGGGGCAGTTGATAGCAACCCTCAAAAAAACAGGAGCCTACGACAATACGATTATCATCTATGCGGCGGACAATGGTTTGGCATTGGGAAGTCATGGTTTGTTGGGAAAACAAAACTTATATGAACACAGCACCAATGTTCCGCTCCTAATCAGTGGACCCGGGATTCCCAAAAATCAAGTGAAAGATGCTTTGGTCTATTTGTACGACCTCTTTCCCACGCTCACCGACCTCCTTGTCCTTCCCCGTCCCGAAGGCCTCAATGGAATGAGTTTAGCAGGAATTTTGGAGGGAAGTAGTACCGACGTTCGAGAAAATTTATACACCGCCTATCGAAATACGGTGAGAGCCCTACGCGATAAGGATTGGAAGCTCATACGCTACCCGCAAATCGATCATACTCAACTTTTTAATTTAAAAGAGGATCCCGAGGAAATTAACAATTTGGCAGACGTGCCGGAACAACAAACCCGCCTGCAAATAATGTTGGACTTGATGCAACAAGCCCATGACCAAGCGCAGGACACCATGAACCTCTGGCCCAAAAAGATCAGTGACAAAAATTACGACTATAGAACGCTAAAACAAACCCCGGATCCTTGGCAACCCGATTACATCCTTGAAAAATATTTTTACCCCTACACCGGGAAGTGAAGGGGTTTTATTTAGGAATAAACTTGAAAAGTAAAAACCCCAATATATAAATCACCATCGTTCCTATGACTATGGTCAAATAGGGATGGATTTCGATGGCCCAAGTTTGTGAAGGAAAGCTTTGAGAAAGCGTCATCCAAAAAATTGCAATCACTCCGGCAATGGCTGAAAAGAGCGGAATTTTTAAGCTTTTCCTATGGGTAGTAATGCCCAATAAAAAGAGTCCTAACATTCCCCCGCTGAAAATGGATGCAAACTTCCACCATGTGTCCAATACTCCTTTGACGTCTATCATGATTAATGCAACCGCAATGCCAGCCACTCCAATAATTGCAGATGCAATATAGAGGACTTGAACCTTTTTCTTTTCTTCTAATAAATCATTTTTTTTAGGCTGATAAAAATCCGTTAAGAAAACCGTCGCCATACTATTAAAACTGGTAGAAATTGTACTCATCCCCGCGGCAAAAATGGAAGCCACCAACAGACCGGAAAAACCCGCAGGCAAAACCTTGGCAATAAAATAAGGAAATACTTTATCCCCATTGGTTTGTAGTGCAATGGGCAATGGTTCTTGCTGAAAATAAACATACAAAGCTGTCCCAATCAACAAAAAAAGAGCCGAAACGGGCAAATAAATGAGTCCTCCAAAAAACGCCGCTTTTTTAGCCGCCGATTCAGAGGGTAAAACCATATAGCGTTGAATATAGTTTTGATCGATGCCAAAGTTTTGTAAATTGATAAAAATCCCATAAATCAAAACCACCCAAAAAGTCGGTGTGTCCCAAGCAAATCCATAACTCCCCAAACTGAACTTATCTTCCTTTGTAGCTTCTTCAATCAAGGTAGAAAATCCGTCGGGAAGTTGTGCTTGTATAAAAAATAAGCAGACTAGAGCACCCACAATCAATACGATGGCTTGGATCGCATCTGCCCAAAGAATCGCCTCTATTCCCCCTAAAATAGAATAGACCGAAACAAAGATGCCAGTAATAATAATCACCCAAACAATATCCCAACCCAAAATTGCATTTATGGCAACCGCCAATAAATAGAGGATAGTACCAATCCGCATCAATTGCGTTAGCAAATAGCATAAGGCGGTGTACATTCTTGCCCAAGCCCCAAAACGTTGCTCCATAAAAGTGTAAGCCGAAGGACTGTTGATTTTTCTGTAAATAGGCACAAAATATTTTACCGCAATGACCGCCGCAAAGGGTATGGATATACTAAATACAAAAGGATTCCAATTTCCTGAAAAAGCACTCCCAGGAAGTGCCAAATAGCTGATACTACTGACAAAAGTGGCAAATATGGAGAGCGTAACCACCCAGGAGGGAACCTTTCCCGAACCCAAGGTGAAACTACCTGCCGTTCGGTTTTTTGAAAAAAAAGACCCTCCCAAAAATAAGATTAAAGCTAAATAACCCACTATGACAATAAGGTCTAAAAACTGCAT
>JABISF010000019.1 GCA_018699935.1 Flavobacteriaceae bacterium
ATGGTTTTTTGTAATACAAGTGGGCATAGGCATCATCGAAGGTATCGTATTCGTCATAGGCAATGCGGATCATACTGTCCTGTACCCGAAAGGTATTGCGGTGGTTAACATTGAGGTCCTGATTGGCAAATTTGATGTTCCAATTCGATAAATCTTTGCCGTTGAACAAGGAAATCCATTCTTCCTGATCAGTAGTGTTTTGGGTATTACAGGAATACATTCCCAAAAGGAGAAAAACGATAAGCCTGTTGGTTTTCATATAAAATCAATAAACTTCAAATTAATAAATTACTTCAAATGCTTACTAAAAAAGGAAAAAAAAGAATTTTCCTACACCAAGGCACCTCCTCTGTTTTGTCAATTAAGCATTTAAAATTTACAATTGTAACAACTCTTTAAAAAGAATGCTTGTTTTTTTAAGAATTCAGAAAAGGGATCCAAGGGTTTTGCAATTTCTTTTGACAACACAAGTCAATGCGTAATTTTATATTCCAATTTTTTCCTGTAAGGAAATTAATTATTTGTTTTTGTTAGTCCCCGCTTCCTCGGAAGCGGGGTTTTTTGGTTTGATGACCATCGTTAACATTTCGCCTGCCAACAGTTTTAATCTAACGCCTGCCAACAGTTCTTGTCCACTGAAGGTTCTCGAAATTTTGTTTTCAGAAGCAATTATTATATAATCTCGGGTGGGATCCACCGTAAACCATTCAGGAAACTGATTGATTCTTGGGTAGTCTACTGGTAAGTTTAAAATACTTTTGTGTCTCGTGGCATCAAAAATCAATAGGCCTTCCCAATCCACTTGTGTAGAGAGGGTGAAATAGGTTCCCTTTTCAGAAGGGACAGCCCCAAAGCGCAAGCTTTGATTCCAAGGGGACAGTCTTGTCCCTTGGGTTTTCCACAATCCATACATTAGTGCGGTACGGGCAAAGTTGCCATCGCCATGCCAACCTTCAATGATGCCATCGTCTTTTTGCATCCCAAACATGACCTGTATTTCACTGTCAATCCATTGGCGCAAGTGGGGGTCGTTTTCCCGATTCAAGAGGTTGATCCCGCTTTCCAGCGCATCGGCATAGCCATCGTGACTCCCCAAGGCTAAACCTTTACGTGGCTCCCAGTCAAAATTGCGGTAATCGAGATTCAGCGCCTTAAAAGGCTTGCGTACGGCATCGATATATTCTATTTTTTTGTCCACCAAATAAACCGTAAAGTAGGCATTGAGAATATAGCCCCAAGTATCGGCGATACGATCGTCTATGACCGTTTGTGATTTTAGATTGATGGCATTGTAAAAAAGCCCATCGGCGTTTCTACCGTACACCAATATTAGATCCAAAAGTCGGTAGATGGGGGATCGATAGGAATCGGTTTTTGGGTGACCCAACCAATACAAGGAGAAAAAAAGCTCACTTAGTCCGCCAATGATCTCACAGCCATGGTCCCTTAATTTGAGGTATTCCGTTTGGGAGAAGTCTGATTCCAGAATGTAATGATCGGCTATCTCAATCGCCCAATTGAGGTATTTCTCCTCCCCTGTCATCCAGTAAACACGGGTAAGGACTTGCAACATTTCCCCATTGATTTCCTCCACAGCAGAGGATCGTTTAAAATATTGTTCTAAGGATTGAAAATCTTCTGTATGGTCGTATAGGGCATCCAAAATTTCCATCATACGGTCCTGCCAAGGGGAAGCCCCCATCAATTCGTTAAGGGGGATCAATCCATCTTTGAGGTATTCGGAGGCGCCAAAAATTACCTGTCCTTTATTGACAGGGGTTTCCGTAAAATCCTTTTTTGAAAAGGAATAAACATCGGGCAAAACCCCCAACCTTGAGGTCAATTTTCTTTCTTGATTTAGAATGTCTAAAAGTGGGCCATTGAGAAGGGAATCGTCCAATAAATAGGCTGTTAGTACCATAAAGGGATAGTTGTCTGCAGCCGCATTGGCGGGATCCCAAAGGTCAACCCTAGCGTTGAGATTGGAAGGGATCAATCTACTTTCTGGATCGACTTTTTGGAGCCAGGCACTGGTGAAATCTAGGCTTCTTTGGAAACTCTCGTGTGCATTTTCTCCATTTTCTACTGCCTGCATTACCAATACCGCATCAAAGGGTTCGGGTGACTTACAAGCTAAAAACAGCAGTATAAAATATTTTATTAAAATATTGTATTTCATGTTTTTATTATATATTAATTAAACTTTTAGTTGTAATGTAATTTTTTAATTGACCTATTGTATCTATGAGGTGATTGGGTCGTATTTCTGATTTTTGGAAAAGGCTGTCTCTAAATTTTCCTGTTTTGACCAGAAAAGTGGTATATCCCATTCTTTGAGCCCCACCAATGTCATTGATCAGGTCATCGCCTACCATGGCAATTTCATGGGCTTGGCATTGCAATTCTTGGGTGGCCAATTCAAAGAAGGCGGATTGGGGTTTTCCGACTACCAAAGCTTTGGTTTCGGTAGCGTGTTCCAGTGCTGCCACAAAAGCGCCACTGTCTAGGGTCAGTCCGTTTTCGGTTTGGAAATACCGCCCTTTGTGAAGTGCCACCA
>JABISF010000020.1 GCA_018699935.1 Flavobacteriaceae bacterium
AAATATTTTTTTAATTTGAGTTTCTGCGAAAAAACGGTAGTAATGAAAAAACACAGCTTTCTGATCGTCCTCACTGTTTTCGCCCAAATCTTTATAAACTGTTCAAATAAAACCTCTTCTGAAATATTTGTTGAAGAAAAGGGTGCTGAATTATTGGGCTACAACCTCCGTCCTGTAAACATTCAAAATGTAAAAATCACAGATACTTTTTGGTTGCCCATCATCAAAAAAGTACAGGAAAAAACAATCGCCTATGCCATAGAGAAATGTCGTGAGGAAGGGCGTTTTGATAATTTTTTAATAGCCGGTGGGCAAATGCAAGGAAAGACGCGTGGCGAAATGCCTTTTGATGATTCCGACGTTTACAAAGTCATTGAAGGGGCTTCCAACTCCTTGATCAGTGCACCCAATCCCACTTTAGAACATTTGTTGGATTCACTGATAGGCATCGTGAAAACAGGGCAAGAAAAAGATGGTTACTTGACTACTTGGCGTACCATCAACCCCGCTGAACCCCCTGCCCCGTGGGTTGAAGTGAAAGAAGGCAAGCGCTGGGAATCCTTGGCGGCAAGTCATGAATTATACAATGCTGGGCATATGTACGAAGCGGCTGCTGTTCATTATTTGGCAACAGGGAAAAAGAATTTTTTAAATATTGCCCTAAAAAATGCTGACTTGATGGTACAAACTTTTGGGGATGGAGCAGGTCAAATCCCTACCGTTCCGGGGCATCAAATTATAGAAACAGGCTTGATTCAACTCTATAAAATCACAGGGAAAACGGCCTATTTGGACTTGGCAAAATACTTTTTGGACAGTCGTGGAAATCCTGAACACCATGCCTTGTTTGGAGCGTATTCCCAAGATCATTTGCCCGTAACTCAACAAAAGGAGGTGGTGGGACATGCCGTACGAGCGGTCTATATGTATGCGGCCATGACCGATATTGCCGCCATAAAAAAAGACACCGCCTATCGTTCTGCGGTAGAACATTTGTGGGAAAACATGGTGCAAAAAAAAATGTATATCACGGGAGGAATTGGCGCCAAACATGAAGGAGAGTCATTTGGAGAAAATTATGAACTTCCCAACCTAACCGCTTATAGCGAAACCTGTGCCGCCATTGGGGATGTGTATTGGAATCATCGCTTGCATGCACTCACGGGTAATGTGGCATATTTAGATGTCATCGAGCGCACCCTTTACAACGGCTTGATCTCCGGATTGTCGCTAGACGGCACCCATTTTTTCTATCCCAATGCTTTGGAATCCGATGGGGTATACAAATTTAATCTTGGGGCTTGTACCCGCCAATCATGGTTTGACTGTTCCTGCTGTCCCACCAATGTAGTCCGTTTTATACCCGCCATTCCGGGTTTGTTGTACTCCAAAACCGATCGCAGCGTTTATGTAAATTTATATGCTTCAAATACGGCAACTGTTGCCCTAGAGGACAATACCATCAACGTGGTTCAACAAACGGCCTATCCTTGGGATGGAACGGTGGAGCTTACTGTTACAAGTGAAAAAGACAGTGCTTTTGACATGAAGTTGAGAGTCCCCGGATGGGCAAGAAATGAAGTGCTGCCCGGAGCTTTGTATCATTATGTGCAGCCAACTTCCGAGAATATTAGCCTCTCGGTGGACGGTCAATCGCTTCCCCTCAAAATCGAAGACGGCTACCTCAACCTGCCCGGACAATCCATCGCTGGGAAAACGGTTACCATTCAATTTCCAATGACAGTAAGAAGCGTTGCAACCAATCCTCTTGTTGAAGAGAATGTGGGTAAGCGCGCTTTGGAATACGGCCCTTTGGTCTATGCCATTGAAGAAATTGACAATCCTCAAAATTTTGATTCCCTACATGTATCCGATGAGATGGCTTTCGAAACCCAACATGAACCCGATCTCCTTGGAGGTGTCGTAACTTTAAAAAACAAACAATTAAAAGCCATTCCTTATTATGCTTGGTCCAATAGAGGGATTGGCAAAATGAAGGTATGGATCCCTTCTCACCCGTAAATTTAAAAACGCATTATGAAAAACAACCCATTTAAACTTTCAATTTTAGGAATTTTCATCATCCTCGGCCTTTGGGCAACCGCCCAAGAGGTGAAACTTAAAGTGGACGCAACTTCCGTTGCCAAAATTCAACCCACCATGTACGGCCTCTTTTTTGAGGACATCAATTTTGCAGCTGACGGAGGCTTGTATGCAGAACTGATCAAAAACCGCTCTTTTGAATTTGCTAATCCCAAAATGGGATGGATCGAACCAGAAAGTCCCATACTGTCTTTCAATACGGATTCGGGTTTATCCACCATCGTAAAATACGCCGGCTACACTACCAACCACAATTATATCAACATTACGGTAAATAATCCCGATCGATATACCTTGATTAATGAGGGTTTCAGAGGAATGGGAATTAAAGCAGGAGCCACCTATGAGCTTTCTGTTATGGCCGCACAGGAAAGCGGTGCCATTGAACAAATTCATTTTCAGTTGATGGATGAAGCAGGAACCGTTATTGGGGAAACTTCCATCACACCGGAAGGAAAATCTTGGAAGACGTATGAAATGGCTTTTACGGCTACCAAAACGGCTGAAAAAGCACAACTAAAAATCAGTTTCCAAGGAAAAGGATCGATTAATCTGGATATGATTTCGCTCTTCCCACAAGACACTTGGAAAGGACGAAAAAAAGGATTGCGCAAAGACATCGTGCAATTGTTGGACGACATTCAACCCGGATTTTTGCGTTTCCCAGGGGGCTGTATCGTAGAAGGTAGAACCTTGGCAAAACGCTATCAGTGGAAAAAAACAGTGGGACCCATAGAAGACCGAGAACTCTTAATCAATCGTTGGAATAGCGAATTTGACCACCGCCCTACTCCCGATTATTATCAAAGTTTTGGTATTGGTTTTTTTGAATATTTTCAATTGGCAGAGGACATGGGTGCTGCCCCCCTTCCGATCTTAGGCTGCGGAATGGCTTGTCAATTCAACACCGGTGAATTAGTGCCCATGGAAGATTTGGGCCCCTATGTGCAAGACGCTCTCGACTTGATTGAGTTTGCCAATGGAAGTACAGACACGCCTTGGGGAAAAGTGCGCAGTGATATGGGACACCCCGATCCTTTTCACATGAAACACATTGGAATAGGGAATGAACAATGGGGGCCGGAATACATCAAACGCTACAAAGTCTTTGAAAAGGCTATTAAAGAAAAATATCCCGACATGATTATTGTCTCCGGAAGCGGGCCCTTCCCCGATGGTGAATATTTTGAATACGGTTGGGAAGAATTAAAAAAATTAAATACGGAAATCGTGGACGAACACTACTATCGCCCACCGAGTTGGTTTCGTGAAAACGCCACACGATACGATCAATACGACCGGAGTGGTCCAAAAGTTTTTGCCGGAGAATATGCTGCGCAAAGTGTTGGAACGACAAGTCCGGACAACAAAAATAATTGGGACTGTGCGTTATCGGAGGCTGCCTTTATGACGGGACTGGAGCGCAATGCCGACTTGGTTACCATGACCTCTTATGCTCCTTTGATGGCGCATGCCGAAGGCTGGCAGTGGACCCCAGATTTATTGTGGTTTAACAATTTGGAATCCTATGGAACGACAAACTATTACGTCCAAAAACTTTTTGCCAACAATGCCGGAACTGATTTAATTCGCATCACCGAAGAAGGTGTTCCGTTGACAGGACAACACGAGCTATATGCTTCTGCAGTGACCGATACGCGGACCAAAGAACTGATCCTTAAATTGGTCAATACTGCCGATGACACGCAAGAAGTTAGTGTTGCCATTGATGGGATTCGATTGAATAGCAAAGGAGAAGCCGAAGTCTTGACCAGTGCTTCATTGAACGATGAAAATTCCTTTGATGCCCCGAAAGCCGTCAGTCCAAAAACGGAAGATATCAAACTCAGTGGAGGAACTTTAAAAATGAGTTTGGCTAAAAACTCTTTAACGGTAGTAAGATTAAAAACAAAATAACAAAGTTTCGATGCTACATTTAAAACCTTTAATCTTGGTATATTTACGTTTTAACGCACCCTCAAACAAATGAAAACATACGTCATTGGATTAGACTACGGTACAGATTCTGTAAGAGCCATACTGGTGGATACCAAGAATGGGGAGGAGTTAGCGGCTGCAGTCTATGACTATCCGCGTTGGAAAAAACAAGCCTACTGCCAAGCTTCCCAGCAACAATTTCGACAACATCCTTTGGATCATATCGAAGGGATGGAGCACACCATCAAAGCGGTGGTCGAGAAAAGTCAAGTTCCGGTGGAACGCATCAAAAGCATTTGTATTGACACCACGGGTTCGTCTCCCGTTCCATTAAATCGGGAAGGCATTCCCTTGGCCATGGTTCCGGGTTTTGAAGACAATCCCAACGCCATGATGGTGTTGTGGAAAGATCATACGAGTATTCTGGAAGCCGAAGAAATCAACACCTTAGCAGCGCATTGGGGAGGGGAAGACTTTACCAAATACGAAGGAGGGATCTATTCTTCCGAATGGTTTTGGGCAAAAATATTACACGTCGCCCGCGCCGATGCGGCAGTCAAAAAAGAGGCGTTTACTTGGATGGAACATTGTGATTTGATGACCTATCTCCTTATTGAAGACAAGGATTTAAAACGTTTTAAGAGAAGTCGCTGTGCTGCCGGACACAAAGCCATGTGGCACCACGATTGGGAGGGGCTTCCTCCCACAGCCTTTCTCGAAAAGTTGGATCCTTATTTGGGTACACTTCGCGGAAATTTATACGAGGACACCTATACTTCCGATGAAATTGCGGGTTCGTTGGATCCCGATTGGGCCCAACGTTTAGGACTGAGCCCCGCCACTCAAATTGCGGTGGGCACTTTTGATGCCCATGCGGGTGCCGTGGGTGCCAAGATCGACGAACACGCTTTGGTCCGGGTGATGGGGACTTCTACTTGTGACATTATGGTGGCGACGCAACAAGAAGTGGGAAAAAATACGATTCGAGGAATTTGTGGGCAAGTGGATGGATCGGTGCTTCCCGGTTTTGTCGGTTTAGAAGCCGGGCAATCCGCTTTTGGTGATCTTTTGGCGTGGTTTAAAGATGTGTTGTCCTGGCCGATAGATCATTTGGTAATGACATCCAACGTCCTAGACGAGGCACAAAAAGAGGCATTAAAGCAGGATGTTGAAGAAAACTTTATCAAAACCCTCAGTGCACAGGCAGAAGCCATTCCCTTGTCCGAAAGCATCCCCATTGCCTTGGATTGGATCAACGGAAGAAGAACGCCCGATGCCGATCAAAATCTAAAGAGTGCCCTTTCGCAGCTTTCTTTGGGAAGCAAAGCCCCTCATATCTTTAAAGCCCTAGTGAATGCCATATGCTTTGGCTCCAAAAAAATTGTGGATCGTTTTCGGGAGGAAAATGTAGTCATCAATCGGGTGATTGGTATTGGCGGCGTTGCCCGAAAATCCCCATTTATTATGCAAACCTTGGCAAATGTTTTGAATATGCCCATCGAAATTGCTTCCTCCGATCAGGCACCTGCCTTGGGCGCCACTGTTTATGCCGCTGTAGCGGCCGGAATTTATAAAGACGTCGTTTCTGCTAGCAAGCAAATGGGAAGTGATTTTGAAGCCGTTTATCAACCCGACCCCCAAGCCGTTCCCTACTATCAAGAGCAAATGAAAGCTTATGAGGCATTGGGTCATTTTATTGAAAATGAAGTAACTAAAAAATTAAAATAATGCGTTCTCCCTATACCGAATTGAAACGTGAATGCTACGAAGCCAATATGGAACTGAATGCTTTGGGGCTTGTCATCTACACTTTTGGCAATGTTTCAGCCGTGGATCGTGCCGCGGGAATTTTTGCCATCAAACCCAGTGGGGTGCCCTATGCAGATTTGACACCAGAAGCCATGGTCTTGCTGGATTTTGACAATACAGTGGTGGAAGGGAATCTTCGTCCTTCTTCCGACACCAAAACCCATTCGTATTTATATAAAAACTGGTCGCACATTGGCGGAATTGCCCACACCCACGCCATGTATTCCGTGGCATGGGCACAGGCACAACGCGACATTCCCATTTTTGGCACCACGCACGCCGACCACCTCACCACTGACATTCCCTGTGCCGCACCCATGCAAGATCGATTGATTGAAGGCAACTATGAGCATAACACGGGCATCCAAATTTTGGAATGTTTTAATGAAAAAAACCTCGACCCCAAAGAGGTTGAAATGGTTTTGATTGGCAATCACGGTCCTTTTGCTTGGGGAAAAAATGCAGCGAAAGCGGTCTATAACAGCAAAGTGTTGGAAACCGTGGCACAAATGGCTTATTTGACCCTTCAAATCAATCCGGAGGCTTCACCACTAAAGGATTCACTCATCAAAAAACATTACGACCGCAAGCACGGAAAAGATGCTTATTACGGTCAATAACTTAAACAAATAATATTAGTAGATGACGATTGATCTCGCACATAAAGAAATTTGGTTTGTAACCGGTAGCCAACACCTCTACGGTGAAGCAACCCTGAATCAAGTAGCTGCAAATTCGAAAGAAATTGCACAGGCCCTGGATGCCTCCGAACAAATTCCAGTAAAAATCATTTATCAACCCACCGTTAAAACCCCAGAAGAAATTACCACGCTGTGTCAACAAGCCAGCGCCCATAAAAACTGTATCGGTATCATCACCTGGATGCACACCTTCTCTCCTGCTAAAATGTGGATTAAAGGCTTGTCTATTTTGACCAAACCCATTTGTCATCTTCACACACAATTCAATGCGGAAGTGCCTTGGAGTACCATAGACATGGATTTTATGAACCTCAATCAATCGGCACATGGGGATCGTGAATTTGGTTATATGATGTCCCGTATGCGTAAAAAACGCAAGGTGGTCGTGGGGCATTGGAAACACGATCGGGTTCGTGAAAAATTAGGAATTTGGGCACGTGTTGCCTTGGGATGGGATGAATTTCAAAGCCTTAAAGTGGCACGCATTGGAGATAATATGCGGGAGGTTGCCGTAACCGAAGGGGACAAGGTGGAAGCACAAATTCGCTTTGGATTTTCGGTCAACGCTTATGATTCTTCAGATATCATAAAACAAATTGAAAAAATTTCGGAAACCGATTTAGAAGCATTGTTGAAGGTTTATGAAACGGAATATCAACTTACACCTGCCTTGCAAAAAGAAGGCGTACAGCGACAATCTCTGGTAGATGCTGCCAAAATTGAATTGGGACTCCGTGCATTTTTGGACGAAGGCGGTTTTAAAGCTTTTACCGATACTTTTGAAAACTTGGGAGCACTCCAACAATTGCCCGGAATTGCTACGCAACGCCTGATGGCCGATGGCTATGGTTTTGGTGGGGAAGGTGATTGGAAAACAGCGGCTTTGGTTCGTGCCATGAAAGTGATGAATGTAGGATTGGAAGGAGGCACCTCCTTTATGGAAGACTACACCTATCACTTCAGTCCGGATCGCGCCTATGTGATGGGCTCTCACATGCTTGAAATATGTCCCTCCATCGCCGATGGAAAAGTTTCTTGTGAAGTGCATCCCTTGGG
>JABISF010000021.1 GCA_018699935.1 Flavobacteriaceae bacterium
GGATATTAAAGAAATTGAAGGAAACATTTTGAAATATCAAAAGCTTTGTGATCGGATCTTAGCCAAATATAAAGATGTAGAACAAGAATATCAGTTAAATTTCAATGTTTCAACACAAAAGAAAAAAACGGGGAAACATTCATTATCAGTCTATTGGATTATCAATTTCAAATATAAAGCGGTAAAAAAAACAATCTACCTCGGTAGTGATAAAAAAATGCGTAAAATCATAGGAAATCGATTGGGAACTGAAAAAATACTCAGTGAAAGCCGTGTAAAAAAGGAAATACGTGAAATGACCTTCGATAATTTGTATCATTATGTAAGAACCCAGAAGAATTTGGGGGCTAAAACAATAAAATTGAAAGATTTACTCTAAATAGACAATTTATGGGATTTATTTATTGCTTTTTAGGGTGATTTATTTTAATGATAAAAGGTTCTATATTATGTGAATTTTAATGAATTATAAACATAGATTTTTTATGGTTCTATGTGCTGATTATTCTATAGGAAAATGTGAAAAATGAATCAAAACAAGACCTTTGATGCAAAAATTTGAAAGGGAAATGGGGCACATTATTTAACCCGAGAAAAAAAGACCTCAAAAGCGGTTATTTCACTATACAAAAAGGATTCCTTATAAAGTTCTCGAAAGAGAAATCCTATGGAATAAAAGAATATCGCTACGGATTATCGACAACGATTAAAAAACAGAAAAAAGGGGACAACGTTCCATCCTGTTCTATGGTAGCTAAGAAAGCTTTAAAAACCCAAAAATGAGCCCGCATAACCCTCTATTTACAATTCATGAATAATGTTTGATACGGAATTTTGAACACGCTTTATATTAGATAATGTTTTGCAATGCAAAGTCCTCACTATCATTCGGAGGATCGTTTTATAGAATCTCAAAAAGAACCCCGAATTAAATTAAAATGTTTTATTAAAACGTTTGCTGTAAACCATCAATAAGAAGGAAATTTCAGACTTGGGAATATTAATTTATTACAAAAAAATAAGGCTATATAATTGTATTTAAGATATTTAAATCATTTAGTTAAATTTCTAGTATAGATAATTACCTAAAATAATAACCCACGTTACAGTATATTGAGCTTTCTAAAGGACAACTTGCATTTAAAACGCCCAATAAAAGTGAAGCCCGTGAAAATCCATAAAAACCAAGGAAATTCGCGGATACTGCTAACCTCCATAGTCTCCCCGACTACTCTTCTTCCTCTAGTGGCTCCTGAAAGTCGATTTCCTCAGAATCGTCATTGTCTTCAAAATCGGCTTGTTGGTTGACATCTTCCATTGCCTGCTCCAATTGCGCACTGACTTTAATCAGGTAGATGGTGTCTTCTGTACGAATCTCAACCGCTTGAATGTACTTTTTGTCTGCATTGGTAAAGGAAATAATATCCTCTTGATCATAACCATCGGGATACTTTTCAGCCAACAATTTCAAGATTTCTGGTGGCACATTTTTGTAATCAATAATTTTTCGAACCATAATTAAATTTTTATAATCCTAACAGATAAGCAAAAATCAAAGGAGCAACAATGGTTGCATCGCTTTCGATGATATATTTTGGGGTGTCCATGTCCAATTTACCCCAAGTGATTTTTTCATTGGGCACGGCTCCTGAATACGAACCATAACTGGTCGTAGAGTCACTAATTTGGCAAAAATAGCTCCAAAAAGGAGTGTCGTGACGTTCTAAGTCTTGAGCCAACATGGGAACCACACAAATGGGGAAATCCCCGGCGATCCCACCCCCGATTTGAAAAAATCCAATTCCCTTTGCTGAAGATTCGGTGTACCAATCTGCCAAAAAGGTCATGTATTCTATGCCCGACTTGACCGTATGCGCCTGTAATTCCTTTTTCAATACATAGCTGGCAAAAATATTTCCCATGGTGCTGTCTTCCCACCCTGGAACTACCATAGGGAGGTTTTTTTCAGCTGCAGCGTACAGCCAAGAATCTTTTAGGTCAATTTCATAATACTCCTCCAACACTCCGGACAAAAGTAATTTATACATAAACTCATGTGGAAAATAGCGTTCCCCTTGCGCTTCGGCTTGACGCCACAG
Source organism: Flavobacteriaceae bacterium (assembly GCA_018699935.1). Lineage (GTDB taxonomy): Bacteria > Bacteroidota > Bacteroidia > Flavobacteriales > Flavobacteriaceae > MS024-2A. The sequence continues at coordinate 2,100 of JABISF010000021.1, forward strand.
TTGGTAAATGTGTTTTTGCAGCCTACGGAAAGCTTCTTCTTCCGGAATACAAGTGTCCGTCACGCGGTTTAATCCTTGTTCCAACAAATCCCATTCTTGCTGCGGGGTCAAATCCCGATAGTTGGGAATCCGCTTGTAGTGCTTGTGCGCCACCAAATTCATTACGTCTTCCTCCAAATTGGCGCCCGTGCAGGAAATGATATGTACCTTATCTTGACGAATCATCTCAGCAAAGATTTTTCCAATTTCCGCTGTACTCATCGCACCCGCCAAAGAAACCAGCATTTTTGCTCCCTTTTCCAATTGAAGTTCATACCCTTGGGCTGCATCCACCAAAGTAGCACTGTTGAAATGGAGAAAATGATGCTCCATAAATGCGGAAATGGCTCCTTTTTGCTTTTTATCTTTCATTCAAAATTTGATTTATTCGAGGGGTTCTTGTTGAAATTTATAGCTCAACATCTTATAATAAAGTTTCGCCGCCAAAAAGTCGGAGGATTTGTCGTGAGGATTGGGACATAGCTCAACAATATCAAATCCCACTACGTTTTTTTCTTCGAAGATTTGTTTTAAAAAACTCAGCGTTTCGTACCAAAACAAGCCACCGGGTTCTGGGGTTCCAGTACTGGGAAGGATGGACGGATCAAATGCATCCAAATCGAAGGTGATGAATACATTTTGAGTCATTTGATCCAAAGCCGTATCTGTCCAACCGATATCATCGATCATCTCATGCGCAAAGTAGGTTTTCTCTTCATTCATATAGGTTTTTTCGATGGCATCCATGGAGCGAATCCCAATTTGAATGAGGTTGGTTTTTTGACTGGCTTCGTGAACCGCACAGGCATGGTTGTAGGGAGTCCCCTCATATTCTTTGCGCAAGTCGGCATGTGCGTCGATATGCACCACGGTGAGATTTTGAAAACAGTCATTAAAAGCGCGAATGCTCCCAATTGATACCGAATGTTCGCCCCCGAAAAGGGTCACAAACTTATTCTTTTTTATAAATTCTTTGGTAGTTGCATAGACCGCGTTCACCATTGCTTCAGGGCTGCTGTTTTCGGTAATTGCTGGCGCCAAGTAGATGCCTTGCTTATAGACTTCACTGGCCGTTTCAATATCGTATAATTCCATGTTTTCCGAAGCCTCCAAAAAAGCTTGCGGTCCTTGGTCGGCTCCCTTTTGCCAAGTGCTTGTTCCGTCATAGGGAACAGGAAGCAAAACAATTTTTGAGTTTTCCTTTCGAGAAAAAGATTCGGGGATGTTAGCGTACGTTTTCATTGTAATGGATTAGATTTTATTCTGAAATGACGGGCTGTTCTACAGGAGAATAGCCCAATATTTTTAAAACAGCAGCGCTGTCTTGTTCTTCACTAAATATTTCGGTGACCATGTTCCCAGCGGCATCTTTGTCAATAATAATTTGCTTGGGCGTGGGAATCAAACAATGGTGCAATCCCCCAAAACCGCCTATGGTTTCTTGGTAGGCACCCGTGTTAAAAAATCCAACATAGAGGGGTTTTTGATCATCAAAAACAGGCAAATGAATCGCATTGACATGCTGTTCACTGTTGTAATAATCGTCGCTGTCGCAAGTGAGTCCTCCCAGTAGCACACGTTCGTAATCGTCCTCCCACCGATTGATGGGAAGCATAATAAAGCGCTTATTAATGGCCCACGTATCGGGCAGGGTGGTAATGAAAGAAGAATTAATCATATTCCATTTTTCCCGATCGTTCTGCTGTTTTTGATACAAAACTTCATAGATGGCACCACTGCTTTCTCCCACTGTAAAACTTCCAAATTCGGTAAATATATCGGGAACGGGTACACCTTCGGCATCACAGGTTAATTGAATTTGAGTGATAATTTCTTCTACCATATAGGCATAATCAAAATCAAAACCCAAAGAGTTTTTTATGGGAAATCCACCGCCGATATTTAAAGCGTTCAGGGTGGGGCATTCTTTTCGAAGGTCTGTATATACCTTCAAACATTTGTGCAATTCATTCCAATAATAAGCATTGTCTCGTATGCCTGTATTGATGAAAAAATGCAACATATTCAACTCGATTTTGCTATTGTTCCGGATTTGGTCGTCGTAATAAGGAACTATGTTTTTATATCCAATTCCTAAACGAGAGGTATAAAACTCAAATTTGGGCTCCTCCTCCGATGCAATTCGAATCCCCACCTTGAATTTGTGATCAATTTTTTCTGAAAGCAAATCGAGTTCTTCGTAATTATCGATGATCGGGATACAATTGTGGTGCCCGTTATTGATCAGACGTGCAATATTGTCAATGTATCGTGAGCGTTTAAAACCATTACAAATTATAAAATGATCCGGGCTTATCGTACCCTCCTGTTTTAAATGCTCTACAATATCAATGTCGTAAGCCGAAGAGGTTTCAATGTGCACATCATTGGCCAATACCGTTTCTAGCACATGTTTAAAATGAGAGCTTTTTGTGCAATAGCAATAGTGATATTTCCCTTGATAATTCAGCTTTTCAAAAGCCGTATTAAAAAGATTTTTTACTCTTTTAATATTGTTGGAAATCTGGGGTAAATAGGTGAATTTCAATGGTGTTCCATACGTTTTCACCAAGGCGTTCAAGTCGATATCGTGAAACTTGAGTGCGTCCTTGTCTAGCGTAAATTCCTCATTGGGAAAATCGAAGGTTTGTTGAATCAGATCAATATATTTGGTGTTCATTGTTGAGATTAAAAGTATTTTTTTGAATAAATTAAAGGAGTGGGCATCAAAGCAAACTTCAAAGAAATACTAGATCAAAATGATATAGGGTACGGATGGGAGAAAACCCAATCCGAATAGGAGCGTAGAATACATAAGGGCGGAAGCTCGCTTTAAATTCCGGTCACTCACTTGGTGAGCCGCTTTTGAATATGACTTCCTGTGGTTCAAAAGCCCGAAGGTACAAACAGTTTTCAAAATGTTCAGCTAGAAATGAGGACTTCTCATTTCTAATGCAAATAAAATCATTTTTTTTAAAAACTATTAAAAAATGTTTTTTTAAGTATTCATTATCAAATTATAGAGCAGCGTCTAGATTTCAAAAAGGAGCAAACAGGGTTTTGTTAAAAAAGCAAACTTTTAAAAATTATGAATTGATTTCCCCTTCAAAATAATTATTTTTGATGAAAACTAAAAAATCATGAAGAAGCTTTACACCCTTGGTCTTACTATTTTATCACTTACGCTTATTAATGTCAGTTGTGGGAAAGAAGAAGTTATAGAAGCAGCACCTGATAACATTATTGGCTCTTGGCGAATATATTCTGTTACGGATTCAAACTTACAACCTATTATTTGGGAAGAGCTTAAAAGCACTCTTGTGGAACTTGTTCCCTCATACGAGTGTTTTAGTTTTACTTGTACCGCAAGCGAAAACGCAGTTACGACCATTTACACTTTTATAAATGAAAACTCCACGGGTTGTTTAGCCCCTGTCACTAAGACTTATTCTTGGAGTAAAGATGCTTCCGGAACTTATGATTTTGTTCTTGGAACCACGGTGATCAACTACACTATTACGTACTCCAACGACAACAATCGAATGACATGGAGAGATCAATTGAGCGGCGCCATTAGTGTTTGGGATCGCGTTCAATAAACCAAAAAACAAGGCACTTTATTTTCTTGATATTTAAATTTATACTTACATTGTAAATTATAAAAACAATATTTCATGAAAAAAATCATTACCCTTTCCGTATTTTTTCTCGCGCTTTCTTGTGGCGTACAGAAAAAAGTAGCCGTAGACCCTATGTTAGGACAATTTAGCCTAACCATTTTCCAAGTTCCAGGCTATGGAGATATTCCACTAACACTTCAAATGACAAAAGCTGCTGAGGGAAGCTATGCTGCTACTTTTGTAGATGCCACCGGGGCTACAGACAGCACCATGGATATCGCATCAACGGCTGTTACTGAAAACAAAATTTCTATTGAAGCCAATGCGCAAGGTTACGATGTCTATATGGATCTGACGCTCACCGGAGATGATATCACAGGCACGCTGATGGACATGTTCGAAGTGAAAGGAATGCGCGTCCAAAAATAATACTTATCATACTGAAAACTATTGTACAGATGTTTTAGAAATGTCTGTACAATATTATTTTTTGTTGTTTTTCATTCCGCGAATAGCAGAATACAACATCCACACCACCAATGCAATGGCAGAATATACCAGTATATTTCTCAAAAAATAACCCAAACTATTATTATAAGTATCGCTCTTGAATTTCTATAATTAAACCAAACAGCAAACAAACTGCTACACTTGCGATTAAGATTCCACCTACTCCCATGTTTTTATTTAAAGATAAAAAAAAGTTGGAATAAACCCTCCTGAAAAAAATTCTTTTCCTTGAACATTCACTTTTATAAAATTGTTTTTGGCATATAGATAACGCTTTGAAAAATGTATCTTTCAATAGCAAAAGCACATCACTTAGAATTGTACCACATGTCATTAAAATTGAAATTCATTTTCCCCCTTGTATTTTTTCTGTTCTCCCTCTCAAGTTTTGGACAAGATTCTTCTGAAAACTCCTTAGTAGAACTGATTAATCCATTGATTGGTACCGGAAATGCGACCACTCCAAGTGCCTTAAAATTCAGTGAAAAAAAGGAGGGTAATGCACAAGTAGTGCCCTTTGTTTCCGCTCCTTTTGGAATGACCCAATGGACGCCGGAAACGCAAACTTCAGAGCAAAAATGCGTGGCACCCTATTATTACAAAGATTCCCAGCTGACCGGCTTTCGTGCCAGTCATTGGCTGAGTGGCTCTTGTACACAAGATTACGGGTCGGTTACCTTGATGCCCACTTCTGGCGACCTCAAAGTGACCCCTAAAGAACGGGCGAGCCAATTTTCTCATGAAAAAGAAAGCTCCAAAGCCTACGTCTATAAAACCCATTTGGACGACTACGACATTCAAGTGGCCATGACGGCAACAACCCGAGCAGGAATTTTACAAATCGACTATAAAGCGGGCGAAAAAGCACATCTTATCATCCATCCCAACAGCGATGAAGGAGCTGGTTTTGTCGCTATCCATCCTGAAAAAAAGGAGGTAGTGGGATATAATCCCGCACATCGCATCTATCAAGGTTGGGGTGAATCCGCCGGATTTAGCGGTTACTTTGTCGTTCAATTTGACCAACCCCTCCAATCCTTTGGTGTGTATCAAGCCGATACGATCTACGAAAATCAACGACAAATCAAAGACCAAAAAGACAGTGGTGCCTTTTTGAGTTTTGATACAGCAATAAACCAAAGGGTGGAAATCCGCATCGGAACTTCTTTTACTTCTATAGAAGCCGCTCGAGCCAATTTAGAAAAAGAAATGGGGGGACAAACTTTTAATGCGGTAGAACATCAATTGAAACAGCAGTGGGAAACATTACTTCAAAAAATTAAGGTGGAGTCCGAAAATACCGCACAAAAAGAAACCTTTTATACGGCACTCTATCATTCCGCCTTACTCCCCCGAATTTTTAACGATGCTAATGGAGACTATATCCAATTCAGCAGTGATCATGTCAAAACAAATATTGCTCAAGGCAACTATTATGTAGACTTTTCCATGTGGGACACCTTTCGTGCCTTGCATCCGCTCTTGACCCTGTGGACGCCCCAACGTGTAAAAGACATGATGCAAAGTCTCTATCTAAAGGCAGCACAAGGAGGATGGTTGCCGATTTTTCCGGCTTGGAACAACTATACGGCAGCCATGATTGGGGATCATGTTCAAATTACTTTAGCCGATGCCGTAGTGAAGGGATTATCACTTCCCAACGATCAAGAATATGCCTATTTAATTCAAAATGCCTTTGAATCTCCTGTCTCCAATGAGGAATATATTCAAGGCAAAGGAAGAAGAGCTTTGGACTCCTATTTAACCTACAACTACATTCCTTTGGAAGATGATGTTGCCGATTCCTTCCATAAAAAGGAACAGGTGTCTCGAACTTTAGAATACGCTTTTGATGATTTTGGCCTTTATCAATTAGCCTTAATAAAAGGGGACAGTGTACATGCTGAAATACTGAAACAAAGGGCACTCAACTATAAAAAAGTGTTCAGCCCTTCCGATCTATCGGTGCGGGGGCGTTATGCAGATGGGACTTTTATCGAAGATTTTGATAACAACATCCGTCAATCCTATATCACGGAGGGAACCCCCTTTCAATACACTTGGTTTGTCCCTCATGATGTTCAGGGCTTGATGCAGCTTATGGGCGGGCAAGCCGTTTTTAATCAAAAATTAGATGAACTCCGAAACACTGGACAATACTGGCACGGCAACGAACCGGGGCACCATATTCCTTTTTTATACAATTATTCCGGTCAAGCCTGGAAAACACAAGCTTGGGTGAAGACCATCGCTGATGAAGAATACGGAAATGGTCCGGGGGGCTTGAGTGGAAACGACGATGCCGGGCAAATGTCGGCTTGGTATGTTTTTGCTTCCTTAGGTTTCTATCCGGTCACACCGAGTGTCCCCCAATATGTGATTTCGGGACCTCGCTTTGAGAAAATCACTTTGGAACTGGAGGGGGGAAAACGTTTAGTCATCAACGCCATTGGAGCAGACCAAGGACGCCCCTATATCCAAGAAATGCGTTGGAATGGAAAACCCTATGAAAAAACATATTTGCAACACAGCGACCTCATCCAAGGCGGGGTGATTGACTTTGTCATGGGAGAACATCCGAATCTAAATTGGGGCACCACCAAACCCTATTCACTTTCCGATTGAACGCCTCGAAGTTTTATTTTAAGGGATATAAATGAAAAGCAAGAAGGGTTGCTTTTCTTTTCACCGGTAGTATTTCATAGCGATAATGATCCGGAAGGGAGCAACGGGAAAGCAGAATTTTCAAATCGTCAACGCCATAGGTTCGAGCATTTGACACCGCTCCATCCCATGCAAAAACAAGGGGGAGTATGGGAATCACATAGGTAAAGAAAAATTGACCTAAACTCCATTTTTTTACAAAGAGCGTCAAAACTAAACTCGACAGCATATTGATCGGAATCGCCGTCCACCAAAGAAATTTGGGGTAGTCATTGGCACTGATTTCCAACACCATCAATGCTGCATTTTGAGCCATCACCCGTTCTAAAATTTGTTGGGTTTCCTCCTCCGAAAAATGATGAAAAGCTGCAAGCATCGTAATCAATTCTCCCGCTTCTGGTCGGTAGGTTAACGCATCTGTCGGCTCAGACTGAAAACGCAACCCTGAAGTCTTGTCTGAGGAATTATGAAAAGAAGTCGGATAAAGATCCGTTACAGTAAATTGTTCTATGGGAAGGGATAACTTTTCAAAAACCGAAATTGCCAATTGCCCATTGCCGGAACATAAATCCGTAATCTTCGAAAAGTTGCTTTTTTGAAACAAAGCTTCTATTTGGGTGGCAGCCACCTCTGCCGAACCTAATAATTGATGAAAACGATAGAGCAATTGCATCAAGTATTTTCTTAAAAAATTGGGAAACCACGGAAAATTTTCAATTTCAAAAAGTTGTATTCGTTTCATTTTAACTGTATTCAATCATAAAAATACAAGGAATATTTAAACGCTCTAGGCGATACCCCTAAATCAAAATAATTATCTTCACAGGAAGAAGATCAAATTCCAAAATGAAAACTATATTTCGAATCGCTGTATTCCTTTGGCTCGGCCTTAGTAGCCTCACTGCACAACAAAAAACATGGGTCGCTTTGGGCGATTCCATCACCTATCTGAACGATCATTTGGACGAAACCGCACATCGTGTTAGTGTGGGCTATATGAGCTGTGTTGTTAAAAAAAGAAGCGATTTAAAATATATCAATCACGGTTACAATGGGTGGACCGCTATTCGAGTTGCCGAAAATTTTGAACAACTAAATATCCCCAAAGCGGATTACTACACCGTGTTTTTGGGCACCAACGATTGGTGGGCAGGAAATGCCATCGGAACCCTCGATGATTATCGAGCAGCCCGAGGAACCACTACTTTTTTTGGTGCCCTCCAAAAAATTATCGCCGCATTGAAAACGCTCCATCCGCAAGCCAAAATTGTGCTGATCACACCCATGCAACGGACTGATTTTGTGTATATCAATAATTTTAAAAACATCGCCTACGGTTCCTACCAACCCAAAAACAACCAATCTTTGGAGGCCTTTGTGCGTGCCGTGCAAGCCGTTGGTCGTGAGGAAAATATTCCCGTCCTTGATTTATATCACCAAAACGCTCTTCGTATGGAAAAGCTCGTCCGATTCAAACGTTTGATTGATCCATCAACAGGAAAATTAAAGGATTACAAATATCCCAATTATTTGGGTCTTCCCTTCCGTCCCGAAACCGATCCCTATCCATATCCTCTAAAAGCCATAGGAATGACCTATGATGGGCTCCATCCCTCGGATCAAGGAAATCGATGGATTGCAAAAAAATTAATTCCTATTTTCAACCGCTTCAACTAAAAAAATGAAAAAGAATATTGGACGTTATCTTTTTGGAAGTGTTTTTATTTTAGCGGGAATCTCGCATTTCACAATGCCTGAATTTTTTCTGATAATCATGCCGCCTCTGCTGCCCTATCCTTTGGCACTGGTCTATATCAGCGGTCTTGCTGAAATTGTTTTGGGGGGTGCTTTGTGCTTTAAAAAATTTGAATCCAAAGCTGCTTTAGGTTTAATTTTTTTACTGATTGCTGTTTTTCCAGCCAATATTTATATGGCACTGAGCGAAGCCGTTCAAAATCAGCTCAACACCCCTGCGGTGGTAGCCTGGCTGCGTCTTCCGCTACAAGGTGTTTTCATTGGATTTGCCAATTATTTTCGAAAATAAAAAAGGCTTAATGATTTTATAATTTCAAAAAAATCATACATTTAATCTTATTAACCTAAACCAATTTGAAATGAAAAAATTATTTTTTTTACTGACTTGCTTTCTAAGCCTTACTGCTTTTGGACAAGTATCCTCTTTTATGTATGTGAAAGTTGCCCCTGAAAACAGGGCTGAATTTGAACGATTAGAAACCACCTATTGGGCTGAGATTGCTCAAAAAGCCATCGATGACGGAAAAATGCTTTCCTGGGGCCTTTTGAGAGAAGTTGGAATTTCAGGTCCTCCTTCCAATTATATCATTATCAATATTTTTAAAGATTTTGAGTCTGCAACAACTGCAAATGGCATTTGGGATCCCACTGTAATCAACATGAATGCCAATGATATTTCAACCGATGACATTAAAGAAGTGCTGGCCGTTCACTATTATCAAATCGAAGAGGTGATTCAAGGCAACAGTAAATTTAGCATTCACAATTACGCTCGCCCAGTCAATTTAGAGGGTTTTGTTCAAGAAAACATAAACATGTGGAAACCCTTTATTGAAAAAAACATCAAAGAAAAAAAGACAGAACAAGTCAATTGGGGGTTGGGAACTCGGGTCTATCCCCAAGGTGCTAAATCAGGCGCCACAGTTTTCACCCGCGACGGTTTTGCCACCCTGGCAGATGCCATGGAAGCATTGAGCTATAAAACCCTTCCTGCGGATTTTCAAGCGCTTTTAAAAAAATCTAAAATGGCGGAATATGATCCCGAAGGTTTTCAATGGAGAACCATATACGAAGGTATAAAGTGGGTTAATTAATCCTTTTAAAATCACCCTCCCCAGCGGAGGGTTTTTTTAACTCCAACTAGGATTTTCTGTAGTCGTTTTTTTACTTACACTTTTCGATGTAATTTAACAGACTATAAATCTGAATTAATGAATTTTATTAAAAAGAGTTTTGGGCTCTTTGTCCTACTCCTTTGTTTCGGTTGTGAAACAACTGTTAAAGCGCCACTTACCACCACCCTCCCGCATTTAAAGAAAAAAGGAAATACCACCCAACTTATCGTGGAGGATGCCCCTTTTTTGATTTTGGGAGGGGAATTGGGAAATTCCACCTTTACGAGTTTGGAAGCGATGGAGTCTGTTTGGCCCACGCTTAAAAAACTTCATTTAAACACCCTTTTGGTTCCGGTATATTGGGAACTTATCGAACCCGTTGAGGGACAATTTGATTTTTCACTTTACAAACAATTGATTGCCGAGGCTCAAAAACACGAACTCAAATTGGTGCTGCTTTGGTTTGGATCATGGAAAAACAGTATGTCCAGTCATGCGCCGGCTTGGGTTAAAAAAGATCAGGCGCGTTTTCCTAGAGTAAAGGACGAACAGGGGATCAGTCAAGAAATTCTATCCCCCTTTAGTAAAAACAATTTACAGGCGGATCTTCACGCCTACGAAGCCTTGATGGGGTTTGTTCGGAGCGTGAACGAAAAACAGCAAAGCATCCTCATGGTTCAGACCGAAAATGAAATCGGCATGCTGCCCTCGGCACGGGATCATCACCCTTTGGCCAATGCGCAATTTGAAGCTGCTGTTCCTCAAGAATTGATTTCGTATTTAAACGTGCACAAAGGAAAATTAGTGCCCGAATTTGAAGCCCTTTGGGCTGCACAAGGCTATAAAACAGCAGGCAATTGGGAGGTTGTTTTTGGAAAAGGTAGCGCCACTGAAGAACTATTTATGGCCTGGTATTTTGCAAAATTTACGGAGGCAGTGATTGCCGCGGGAAAAGCAGTTTACCCCTTGCCGATGTTTGTCAACGCCGCCTTAAATGCCCCTCAAAAAAAGCCCGGCGAATATCCGAGTGCCGGTCCCCTTCCCCATTTGATGGATGTTTGGAAAGCTGCAGGCCCTTCCATAGATTTCCTTTCCCCTGATTTTTACAATCCGGTTTTTAAACATTGGTGTGATTTATATGTCCGTCAAAACAATCCGCTTTTTGTCCCCGAACACCGTTTTGACACCACTGCAGCTGCCAAAGCAATATATACAATCGGACATTATGAAGGGATGGGTTTTTCTCCCTTTTCCATCGAAAACCCCAGTGAAGATCACGGGGAAAAACTCGGGAAAGTGTATGCGCTTTTGGAGCAGCTTACGCCCACAATTACACAATTGCACGGAGCCCAAAAAATGGATGCGGTCCTGCTCGACAATGAAACCACTGAAGTTCAACTTCGATTTGGGAATTACGAATTTACGGTCAAACACTCCTATACGCTGCCTTGGGAAGTCAAAACCGATGGGGAAATTTGGCCGCCTTCGGCTGCCCTAATTCTTCAAACCGATGCCAATACATTTTTTTTCGCAGGCACCGGAATCGTCATTACCTTTAAAAGTTTAGTTGACCCTTCTCTTCGTGTTGGAATTTTGAAAAATGAAGAAGGAAGCTTTGAAAATGGAAAATGGGTCGTACATTGACACCTCAATGGCGACCAAACACATCAGGGAAGACACGTGCGCCTTTTTCAAGGGGATTATGCCATTCAAAAATTAAGCCTTTACACCTATGAATAAGTTTTATTTCCCCCTTTTAATCTGCTTCAGCATGGGATTAAATTTCCTTTGGGGACAAATTCGACTGCCTCGATTCATCAGCGATGGCGTGGTTTTCCAACGCGAAGCCCCGCTTAAAATTTGGGGTTGGGCAGCACCACAGGAAGCAATTACATTACAATTTAAAGGGGCTACTTATACTACCCAGGCCGATAATCAAGGAAACTGGAACGTGGTAATAGCCCCCCAAGCAGCAGGAGGTCCCTACGAAATGCTTCTTCAAGCAAGCAACCAACGCAAGCTGAAAGATATCATGATTGGCGATCTTTGGATCTGTTCGGGGCAGTCCAATATGGAACTTCCCATGGACCGCGTCAAAGAAAAATACCCAGAAATTGTTCGCACCGCAAACAATCCTATGATACGACAATTTATCGTTCCTGATCTTTACGATTTTAATCAAGTCCATAACGATTTTGAACAAGGAGATTGGGTGGCCGTAAGCCCGGAAAGTATTTCTCAATTTTCTGCCGGCGCTTATTTTTTTGCGCAACAACTACAAGAAAAATATCAAGTGCCCATTGGCATCGTGAATGTTGCTTTGGGGGGATCGCCCGTGGAAGCTTGGATGAGTGAAGCTGCTTTAAAAGCATTTCCCGATGCATGGGAAGAAATGCAACAATTTAAAGACACTAACCGAGTCAAAGGAATTCAAGCTGCCGATCAAAAAAGAAGTGCTGCTTGGTACCGTGCACTCGATGAGAAAGATCATGGCCTTCAAGCGCAGCCGCAATGGAGCGCAGCAGCAATGGACGATTCCGACTGGGATCCTTTTGAGCTTCCCAATTTTTGGAATCCTAAACCTCTTGACGACACGCAAGGGGTGGTCTGGTTTCGCAAGAAATTTGTTGCTCCCACAGCTTTTGTGGATCGACCTTTAAAGTTGATGATGGGGCGGATCGTCGATCAAGATTTTGTTTATTTGAATGGTAAACTGGTAGGAACAACCGGCTATCAATATCCCCCTCGACGTTATACTGTTGAAAAAGGAATCCTTCAAAAAGGAGAAAATACCCTCGCCGTTCGCGTGATCAATACAAGCGGCCGGGGAGGTTTTATCCTCGATAAACCCTATTATTTAGCCACCGATCAAGACACCCTAGATTTAAAAGGACAATGGAAATACCGATTAGGCGCTCCCTCCGATCCCCTTGCAGGCCCCACTTTTGTCCGCTGGAAAGCCGGAGGATTATACAACAAAATGCTGGCTCCTTTATTGCCCTATAAAATTAAAGGCTGTATATGGTATCAAGGAGAATCTAATGTGAGTCGTTCGAAGCAATATGCTGCGCGTTTTGCCGCTTTAATTAACAATTGGCGGACCGAATGGGGACAGGGTGATTTTCCTTTTCTCTTTGTACAATTGGCCAATTTCTTAGCCCCTACCCACCGCCCTGTGGAAAGTGATTGGGCTGCCCTGCGACAAGCACAATGGGAAACAACCGCCTTACCTAATACCGGGATGGCAGTAGCCATCGATCTGGGAGAATGGAATGATATTCATCCCTTAAACAAAGCCGATGTGGGAAAACGGCTGGCCTTGTTGGCAGAAAAAATCGCCTATGGCGACACTACATTGGAGGCGGAAAGTCCTGCTCCTGAGCATTGGGATTTTGAAAAAAAACAGGTGCTTATTCGCTTTAGCGGTGCGCAAAAAGGATTGCTTGCCAAAGGCGGTCCCCCCGCCTCTTTCGCGATTCGAAATGCCGAACAGGATTTTGTTTGGGCAAAAGCTCAAATTGATGGTCATCAAGTGCGGGTATGGCATCCGGAGATCGAAAATCCCACCGTGGTGCGCTATGCTTGGGCCAATAATCCCGAAAACGCAAATTTGTATGCCCTCAACGGTTTGCCTGCCACCCCTTTTGAAATCAAAAAAACAAGCCCTCAATAATGTAAAACCCTCAAAAAATAATAACCGCAATTCATTGACACTATAACCGTACAGCATTTATAACATGAAAAAAATCACATTCGCAGCACTCCTTCTCCTTTCCTTTTTTGGCTTCTCTCAAAGTGGATCAGAACTTTGGCTGAGTTATACCAAAATTGAAAATTCTGACCATCGTACTCAATTGGCAGCAGCCATCAACGCTATTGTTTTAGCGAGTGATTCCGAACGCTCCCAATTGGCTGCACAAGAACTTCAGCAGGCACTAGAATCGCTTTTGGACAAAAAAATTCCCATCCTTCAACAAGCGCAGCCAATTCCAGGCAGCATTTTTTTAAATATAAAAAGTAACGATACTGCTTTGGGAAAAGACGGTTTTATCATCCTCCGAAAAGAAGGAAAACAACGAATAGAAGCTTTTAATGATTTAGGACTTTTATATGGCGTTTTTGCCTTTGCTCGCGAACTACAAGAAATTGGAGCTGCCCCTTTTGAAAAGAGAGAAATCCCAAAAGTGCGCTATAGAATGCTCAATCATTGGGACAATGCCAACGGAACTGTGGAACGGGGCTATGCCGGTGCATCGCTTTGGAAATGGTTTGAATTGCCCTATCGGCTAGATCCCCGTTATGAGCAATATGCCCGAGCCAATGCCGCCATTGGCATCAATGCTGTATCCCTCAACAACGTCAATGCAAGTTCGCGTTTTCTCACGGCAGAATATTTAGAAAAAATAAAAGCCTTAGCCGATCTTTTTCGGCCTTATGGGATACAGGTATTTATATCGGTCAATTTTAGATCTCCGCGCACCTTGGGGGGCTTGACCACTTCCGATCCATTGGATCCGGACGTCCGTCAATGGTGGAAAGAAAAAACGGCTGAAATTCATCGTTATATTCCCGATTTTGGAGGCTTTTTGGTCAAGGCCAATTCGGAAGGCGAACCCGGTCCTCAGGACTATGGTCGCACCCATGCCGAGGGTGCCAATATGTTGGCAGCAGCCTTGGAAAACTATCCCGGTATTGTCATTTGGAGGGCGTTTGTTTATAAAGCCGATCCCAATGGGGATCGCTTTAAAGAAGCCTATGAACAGTTTAAACCTTTGGACGGGCAGTTTGATGAAAAAGTAATCGTTCAAGTTAAAAACGGCCCGATCGATTTTATGCCCCGCGAGCCATTTCACCCAATGTTTGGTGCCTTTAAAAAAACGGCCTTGGCGGTGGAGTTTCAAATTACCCAAGAATATCTGGGACACTCCACCCATTGGGTCTATTTGGCCCCCATGTTTAAGGAGTGTTTGGACGCCGACACCTATGCCACTGGAAAAGGAGCTACGGTGGGGAAAGTCATCGATGGAAGTGTATATCCCACTCCAATTAGTTTGATGGCCGGCGTTGCCAATACGGGTTCGGATGCCAATTTCACGGGACATCCCATGGCACAATCCAATTGGTATGCCTTTGGTCGTTTGGCGTGGGATCATACCTTGTCGGCGGCACAACTGGCAAAGGAATGGACTGCCATAAGCCTGAGTCAAAAAAAAGAAGTGATCCAAAAAATCAGCAGCCTTATGTTGAATTCCCATGCCACTTATGTTAATTACACCTATCCATTAGGCTTGCACCACATGATGGGCGAAGGGCATCATTTTGGCCCACAACCTTGGTTGGACAAAAGTCAACGCCCGGATTGGACCTCCACCTACTACCATCGCGCAGCGGCCTCCGGGATCGGTTTTGATCGTACCGGAAAAATGAGCAACGCCCTTGCATTATATGCGCCCGAGGTTCAAAATACCTGGAAGGATCCCCAGCAATGTGATTTGAACTATTTGCTTTGGTTTCATCATTTACCTTGGGATTACCCCCTAAGCACAGGACGAATGCTTTGGGAAGAATTGATGCATCGCTATTATCAAGGAGTCGAAGAAGTGGAACAAATGCGTTTGGCATGGGCACAATTGGAAGAAGAAATTGAGGAAGAAACTTTCAACAATGTGGCCGCTCGGCTTCAAATTCAAAAAAGAGAAGCCCTTTGGTGGCGCGATAGTGGGTATTTGTATTTCAAGACCTTTTCCAATATGCCGCTGCCCGAGGGATTGACCCCTCCCACCCGAAGCTTGGAGGAGGTGAAAGCTTTAGAAAAGATTTATCATTTGCGTTGAAA
>JABISF010000022.1 GCA_018699935.1 Flavobacteriaceae bacterium
ACGGTTATCGCTGTGACGCACGACCGCTATTTTTTAGACAATGTTGCCGGATGGATATTGGAATTGGATCGGGGAGAGGGCATTCCTTGGAAAGGAAATTATTCTTCTTGGTTGGATCAAAAATCAAAGCGTTTGGCGCAAGAGCAAAAACAAGCTTCCAAACGACAAAAAACTTTAGAACGTGAACTAGAATGGGTTCGAATGGCACCCAAGGGGCGACAATCGAAACAAAAAGCCCGACTTTCCAACTACGATAAATTGATGAGTCAGGATCAAAAACAAGTGGATGAAAGATTAGAAATTTTTATTCCGAATGGTCCTCGATTGGGAACTCAAGTGATTGAAGCAGCTCATGTTGCCAAATCCTTTGGCGACAAACTGCTTTATGATGATTTAAACTTCACCCTCCCTCAAGCCGGGATCGTAGGGGTAATTGGTCCCAATGGTGCTGGAAAATCAACAGTGTTCAGAATGATAATGGGAGAAGAAACTCCCGATGGAGGAAGCTTTACGGTGGGAGATACAGTCAAATTGGCGTATGTGGATCAATCCCATTCGAACATAGACCCCGAGAAATCCATTTGGCAAAACTTTAGCAACGAGCAAGAACTCATAATGTTGGGAGGGCGTCAAGTCAACTCGCGAGCCTTTTTAAGTCGTTTCAATTTTAGCGGAAGCGAACAAAACAAAAAAGTGGCCTCCCTATCTGGGGGTGAGCGCAATCGGCTGCATTTGGCAATGACCCTCAAAGAGGAAGGCAATGTGTTGCTTTTGGATGAGCCCACCAATGATTTGGATGTGAACACGCTCAGAGCCTTGGAAGAAGGGTTGGAGAATTTTGCAGGTTGTGCAGTGGTCATTTCCCACGACCGTTGGTTTTTGGATCGTATTTGTACACACATCCTTGCTTTTGAAGGAAATTCTCAAGTCTATTTCTTTGAGGGTTCCTATTCCGACTATGAGGAAAATAAAAAGAAACGTTTGGGGCAAGACCTGATGCCCAAGCGAATTCAATATCGAAAATTGACACGGGATTAGCGGAGTTCCAATTCCATTTTAATATCCCCTCTTGAATATATCGGATTTGCTTCCATGGGCACTTCTACAAAACCGTATTTGCGGTACAGATAGATTGCATTTTCCAGTAACGTGCTCGAATAGATCAACAGCTTGTCCCAGTGGTGTTGTTCTGCAAAACGAATGGCAAATTGCATCATTTGGTTCCCATAACCTTTTCCGCGAAAAGGGGGAGCAATCGCCATTTTACTGAACTCGTAGGTTTTATTTTCCTTTTTAATAAAAGCAAAAGTTCCCATCACTTGCTGCTCTAGGGCGGTCATAAAAATAAAGCCACCCGGCGCAATGATTTGCTCCATAGGTTTGCTTAAAACAAGTTCATCGATGGGTTCAACCACAAAAAAAAACTCCAACCATTCGATATTGAGTGCCTTAAAATCGTCTGCATGCTCCGGGCTAAAGGGCAAAAAAGTAAGGAGGTCAGTCATTACCGATCATCTCTACGGGGCGAACCCAAGCGTCAAATTCATCTGCGGTAAGATATCCAAGCGCCAAACTCGCTTCTTTGAGGGTACTTCCATCAGCATGGGCTTTGTTGGCGATTTCCGCAGCTTTGTAATAACCGATTTTTGTATTTAAAGCTGTCACCAACATCAAGGAGTTGTGAACCAATTCATCAATACGTTTTTGATTGGGCTCAATGCCTAACACACAGTTGTCCGTAAAACTCACACAAGCATCACCAATCAAGGTGGCAGATTGGAGAATGTTGGCGGCTAAAAGAGGTTTGAACACATTGAGTTCATAATGCCCCTGAGTAGCTCCCACCGTAATCGCTACATCATTTCCCATCACTTGCGCACATACCATGGTAAGGGCTTCACATTGGGTAGGATTCACTTTTCCGGGCATGATGGAGCTTCCTGGCTCGTTGGCGGGAATTGTGATTTCTCCAATACCCGAACGAGGGCCAGAGGCCATCATTCGAATGTCGTTGGCGATTTTATTTAAGGAAACGGCCAATTGTTTTAGCGCACCGTGGGTTTCTACGATGGCGTCATGGGCTGCCAAGGCTTCAAATTTGTTATGAGCAGTGATAAAAGGGAGCCCTGTAAAAGACGCTATGTATTCCGCAACTTTTGCAGCATAGCCTTTGGGGGTATTGATACCGGTTCCTACGGCAGTTCCTCCTAAAGCCATTTCCGAAAGGTGATCCAACGTATTGTTGAGTGCTTTTATCCCGTGATCCAATTGAGAGACATAACCCGAGAATTCTTGCCCCAAAGTGAGGGGAGTGGCATCCATTAAATGGGTGCGTCCGATTTTTACGACGGACTTAAAGGCCTCTGCTTTTTTTGCCAGTGCATCACGCAGTTGAGTTACCCCCGGCAGCGTTACTTCCACCACTTTTTTATAGGCAGCAATGTGCATGCCCGTTGGAAAAGTGTCGTTAGAAGATTGAGATTTGTTTACATCATCATTGGGAGCTAAGGTTTTTTCACCCTCTCCGAGTTTTTTTCCAACCAACACATGCGCGCGATTGGCAATTACCTCATTCACATTCATATTGCTTTGAGTGCCGGAGCCGGTTTGCCAAATCACTAAAGGAAATTGATCGTCTAGCTTCCCAGCGAGTATTTCGTCACAGACTTGTGCGATCAAATCTCTTTTTTCAATCGAGAGCACTCCTAATTCGTGATTGGTGTAGGCGGCGGCTTTTTTTAAATACGCAAAACCATGAACAATTTCTATGGGCATGGAGGCGGGGGCTCCAATTTTGAAATTAGAACGAGAACGTTCCGTTTGTGCGCCCCAGTATACATTTTTTGGGACTTGAACTTCTCCTAGGGTGTCTTTTTCGATGCGGAATTCCATAAGGCTATAATTTGGTGTAAAAATACTAGGTTTGAAAGAATTTGAAGCGGGGAGGAGCCTACAATTTTTTGGTTTTGAGGGACTTTATTGTAACCCTCAAAAAAAACTACAGGAAAATAAATAAGGTTGTATGGGCAAAATAGAAAAATTACTTATTTTTGTCATTCAAAATAATGATATGTTTGAATTTGATCAATACTTAGGTTTTCTTGCTTTTTTATCCATACTTACTATTGGATTTTGGCTCATGATATTTTTATTGACGTTCGTGATTCCTTATTGGTTGATTGGAGCCATAAGAGAGCGTATTAAATACGGAAAGCACAGAGCGATCGAAGAAACTAAAAAATAAAAAAAGGGGCAAATCGCCCCTTTTTTGTACGCTTTTTCGTGCTTTTTAAAAGTCGAAACTGTCATCATCTCCACCCCCGCCATCGAAACCTTGTCTTCTGCTTCTTCTGCGGTCTTTCAATTTTTCATTGATACGATAGCTCAAAGACAAAACATAAGAAGGTTGTCTCCATTGAAATTCGCTATAACTAAAGAAAGTTTCGGTCAACGTCTCCGATATTCTTCGTGAGGAATTGAACAAATCATTCACTCTAAAGGAAAGCGTTCCTTTTTTCTTCAAAATTTCTTTGTTTAAGGCTCCGGAAACAAAAATCGATCCTTGACTGGTGCTTTGCGCATTGACAAAAGGACCTCTGTAAAAAGCGCGCATTTGCCAATCGATTTCACCGGGAAGTTTGATGGTACTGTTAAAACGGGCAAACCAGCTGATGTTTTTGGCACCAAAATCCGTACCGTTATATTCCCCAATTAAAGTGGAATTAAACAAGTTAAAGTTTCCATTAAAACGCAGTTTGCGCGAGGGGAAATAGGCCAAACTGAATTCTGTTCCCCAGCGAATATTCTCCGCAAGGTTGATAGGAAAACGTTTGATTACTGGCAGTTCAACGATTGCACTGTTGGGGTCGTTGATATCTCCACTAATAACGGCGGTTTCTCCTGTGTTTTCAGAAATGAACGTAAATACTTTCGTCGCTTTTTGATAATATACCGAACCGTTTAGCGTGAATTTATCCCATCGTTTCAAATATCCAAAATCAAAGGCATTTGAATAGGTCGGATCCAAATCCGGGTTTCCTTGGAAGATGTTGGTCACACTGCTTCTGGAAGGAAAGGGATTGATGAATCGCGATCGAGGACGGCGAATTCGACGGCTATAGCCCAAAGTAAAACTGGTGCGTTCGCTCAGCTCATAGGATAAGTTGGCGGTGGGAAACCAGTCGGTATACTTTTTAACTTTTACATCGTTGGTCGTTTGTTGGTCGATGGTGATGTTCGAATTTTCCATTCGCATCCCCGCCAAAAATGAGAATTTATCAATTTTCTTTCCGTATTGGGTATAGGCTGCATTGACGTATTCTTTGTACACCAAAACATTTGAAAGATTGGTGTCTAATTCGTAGCCTGTGGGTCTTAGATACTCCAAAGAATAATCGGTGGATTGGGTTCTAAAGTTCCCGCGATATCCAATTTCAAATTGCGTATCCTTATTAATAGGAAGTACATAATCTACCTGCCCTAGAATTTCTTTCTGGTCCTCAATATTCGTTGTTATTTCGTAATTGGTGGCAGAGATGGGAGTTCTGGAAAGACTGCTGATGTCTCCAAATTCGTCTTCTGTACTAAGTTCGTATTGGAAGGTGGCTGTTAGGCGTTCACCCTCTGTTTCAAAATCCTTAAAAAAGTTGGCACTGAATTGTTGCGATACATCTTTTTCGTCTTCGAATTCAATACGTTCCGAAAACGTAAGTACGGCATCTAAAGCATCCAATTCTTTTAATTCATTTTCATTTAAGTTAGAATTATCACTGTTGCGGTAGAACCCACTTAAAGTTAACGACGTTTTGTCATTAAAATAATATTCAATGCCCAAGTTGGTAAATTTGTTCCCATTGGTTCGTGTCCGCTGTGCTTTTTCATACAAAAAAGCACTGGGATCCGCTCCGTTAAAGAACTCGGTGTCGTTTAAGGAGTTTCCTTTAGAAGTACTGACTCCCAAAGTGTTGGTGGTAAAGATATTGACCTTACGAGTTCTCCAATTCAGGTTCACTGAGCCTCCATAGGTTTCCGGAAGTCCGCCGTTGGCGATGAGGGTTCCGTTGATTCCCTCCAATTGATTTTTTTTCAGAATGATGTTCAAAATACCAGCCGTTCCTTCGGCATCATATCGGGCAGAAGGGGAAGTAACCACTTCCACTTTTTCAATAGATTCCGCAGGTAATGATCGTAATCCTTGGGGACCGGAAATACCCACCAAGCCGGAAGGCTTTCCATTGATTAAGATACGTACGTTGTCATTGCCTCGAAGGGAAACATTTCCTTCCACATCAACAGAGACAGAAGGGACATTGTCCAATACATCGGCGACAGAGCCTCCTCTGACGGTCAAGTCTTTTCCTACATTATAGATTCTTTTGTCCAAACGGATTTCTACTTCCGTCCGTTCGGCGGTGACTTCCACTTCTTGGAGCGACTCCGCATTGATTTCCAATTCAATTTTGCCCAAATTTTCATTTGCCGACAAGTTGCGATTGGATAAGGTGATTTTATCAAAGCCAATATATTCGATGGTGATATTGTAATTTCCAGGAACCACTTCGACATTAAAACTTCCGTCGGCAGCGGTTATTCCTCCTTGAACACGCTCTGGAAATCTTTCGTTGACCAAAGAAATGGTGGTGTACTCTAGGGGTTCACCAGTTTCCTTGTCGACCACGGATCCACTCAGATTGATTTTTGGGAGATTCGGACGTTGTCCGGTTGGAGCACCTGAAGGTCTTTGAGCGACAAGTGAAAAAGTTAGTCCAAAAAACAGGACTACACTAAAAATTCTTTTCATAGTTATGTATTCGTTTGCCCTTTGACAAAGTGATTTCGAAAGGGTTTAAAAGTTTTTTAAAAACTCTTGTAAATTTTCAAGCGGTCGTGCAAGCACGCCCGATTGATCAGACACAACGATAGGTCGTTCGATAAGTTTTGGGTGTTGGGTGAGTATTTCTAGCAAGGCTGGATCACTCCATTTTTGTTGGGAAAAATCCGATTTCCAAAGGGCTTCATTTTTCCGAACGATTGCTGCTGGAGTTTTTCCGATCAACTGCAGCACTTTTTGAAGTTCTTCCACAGTCAACGGATCAACCAAATAGTGACGTATTGTAAATGGAATTTTGTGCGCTTCCAAATAAGCCAATGCCTCTCTTGATTTTCTACAACGCGGATTGTGATAGAGGTTTAATTTTTCCAAAGTATAGTGCAAAAAAAAACTACCCGAAGGTAGTTTTAAATTTATTTTAAACTTTTTACAACAGCTGTAAAGGCATCCGGATGGTTCATGGCGAGGTCGGCCAGAACTTTACGGTTCAATACGATATTGTTCTTTTTTATTTTCCCCATCAATTGACTGTAGGAGAGACCATTGAGACGGGCACCTGCATTGATACGGGCAATCCACAAGGCACGGAAGTTACGTTTCTTGGTTTTTCTATCGCGGTAGGCATAAAGCATGGCTTTGTCTACAGCATTTTTGGCAACGGTCCAAACGTTTTTACGACGTCCAAAAAAACCTTTGGCCTGTTTGAATACTTTTTTTCTTCGAGCTCTTTTGGCTACTGAATTTACTGATCTTGGCATAATTGTTTATTTTTTTGAAGGAGGCGGTATTGCTACACTTTTGAAGCCTGACTTCGGGTTAAGGATAAATACAACCGATAGTGACTATTTAAGTCGCAATTGTTCTTTTACATTGGCAACATCGCTGTCGTGCACCAATCCAGCGTGGGTCAATTTAAGCTTGCGCTTTTTAGACTTTTTGGTCAAGATGTGGCTTTTGAAAGCGTGTTTTCTTTTGATTTTTCCAGAGCCGGTAAGTTTAAACCTTTTCTTAGCACTGGATTTTGTTTTCATTTTTGGCATGACGTCGTTTACTTAATTTATTTTTTCTTAGGAGCGATGAACATAATCATCTTTTTCCCTTCTAAAATTGGCATTTGTTCCACTTTTCCAAGTTCTTCCAAATCTTGCGCCAAACGGAGCAACAAGATTTGACCTTTTTCTTTAAAGACGATGGAACGTCCTTTGAAAAAGACGAAGGCTTTCAACTTGGCACCTTCGCTTAAAAATTTTTCAGCATGCTTTTTCTTAAATTCATAATCATGCTCATCTGTATTGGGTCCAAAACGAATTTCCTTGATGATTACCTTAGTGGCTTTCGCTTTGAGTACTTTTTCTCTTTTTTTCTGTTCGTAAAGGAACTTTTTATAATCTAATATTTTACAAACCGGAGGATTGGCATTGGGGGAAATTTCTACCAAGTCTAATCCCAATTCTTGCGCCATGAGCAATGCTTTATTGAGCTTGTAAAGCCCAATTTCAACGTTATCTCCCACCATTCTTACTTCTTGAGCAAGAATCTTTTCATTGATCCTATGGGGATTTTCTTTAATAACCCTTCCCGGGCGATTCGATCTACGTCTTCGTATTGCTATGTCTTCTCTTTTTTAAATTAAACTTCAAAGTGCACTTGGCTACTTTCGATCTCTTTTTTTATTTTATTTGATACTTCTTCCAGTGTAAAACTTCCTAAATCGCCTAGATGATGTTGGCGTAAGGAAACGGTTTTCTGGTCTGCTTCTTTTTCTCCCAAGATAATCATATAGGGGACTTTGGACAATTCAGACTCGCGAATCTTCTTCCCAATGGTCTCATTTCGATCATCTAAGAGGGCGCGAATTTCGTGATTTTCCAAGTAATTTAAAACTTTTAGAGCGTAATTTTTATATTTTTCACTCACACAAAGAATATTTACTTGTTTGGGCATCAACCAAAGGGGGAAATTTCCCCCTGTATGTTCCAACAAAATGGCAACAAAACGTTCCATACTTCCAAATGGCGCTCGGTGAATCATGACCGGGCGATGCAACTCGTTGTCGCTGCCTTTATAGGTCAAATCAAAGCGTTCCGGCAGATTGTAATCCACTTGTATGGTGCCCAATTGCCATTGTCGTCCCAAAGCATCTTTGACCATGAAATCCAATTTGGGACCGTAGAAGGCAGCTTCGCCAGTTTCGATCACATAATTTAAGTTTTTGTCATTGGCTGCATTGATGATGGCTTGTTCGGCCAGTTCCCAATTTTCGGTGGAACCGATATATTTTTCGGGTTTATCCGGATCGCGAAGCGAAACCTGCGCCGTAAAGTTGTCAAAACCTAAGGAGCCAAAAACATAAAGCACCAAATCGATTACTTTTTTAAACTCTTCATCCAACTGACTGGGCATACAAAAAATGTGCGCATCGTCTTGCGTAAAGCCTCGTACCCGAGTCAAACCGTGTAATTCTCCACTTTGTTCGTAGCGATAGACGGTTCCAAATTCGGCATAACGTTTGGGAAGATCGCGATAACTCCAAGGTTTTACATTATAGATTTCGCAATGATGGGGACAGTTCATCGGTTTTAATAAAAATTCTTCACCTTCCGCTGGGGTATGTATGGGTTGAAAACTATCGGCACCATATTTTTCATAATGCCCGGAGGTGATGTATAATTCTTTATTTCCGATATGGGGGGAAATGACTTGTTCGTAGCCGGCTTTTTGTTGCGCTGCTTTTAAGAAATTTTCCAAACGCTCGCGCAGGGCAGCTCCCTTGGGAAGCCATAGCGGAAGTCCTTGCCCCACTTTTTGAGAAAAGGTAAAAAGTTCCAACTCTTTCCCCAATTTTCTATGATCTCTTTTTTTGGCTTCTTCCACCAAAGCGAGGTACTCTGTAAGCTCCTTTTGTTTGGGAAAGGAGATGCCGTAGACCCGTGTAAGTTGCGGTTTGGTTTCATCTCCTCGCCAGTAGGCTCCCGCCACATTGGTGAGTTTTACGGCTTTGATAAAACCGGTATTGGGTATATGGCCACCCCGACAGAGATCGGTGAAGTCTGCGTGATCGCAAAAGGTGATGGTGCCATCTTTCAGATTTTCGATCAACTCTGTTTTAAAAGGGTTGGCTTCTTTTTTGTAATAGGCCAAAGCTTCTACTTTGGAAGCACTGCGCATTTTAAATTCAAATTTTTGGCGTGTAAATTCCAAGAATTTCTTTTCAATTTCAACTAAATCTTTTTCGGTAATACTGTGATCGCCAAAGTCAGCATCGTAATAAAATCCATTTTCAATAGCAGGACCAATGGTTAATTTACATTCGGGATAAAGCGCCAGTAGGGCTTGTGCCAAAACGTGAGCAGAAGAATGCCAAAATGCGGTTTTACCTTCTTTGTCATTCCATGTAAAAAGCTGAATCTTCCCGTTTTCCTGAAGGGGGGTTACACTTTCCACGGTTTGATCGTTAAATTTGGCAGACAGCACATTACGCGCTAAACCTTCACTAATACTACTGGCAATTTCAAAAGGGGTAACTCCAGCTTCATAGCTTCGCACACTCTGGTCCGGAAATTCGATATCAATCATAATACTGTTAAAATGCGGTGCAAAGATAGGGGGTTGCTAGCTAGCAAGCAATCCTTCTGTAAAAGATTCTTTTAATTGTTTTTAGGAAAAGTTAAATAGCCGTTCCTTCCTATTTTCGGCAGCGGATTTTTATAATTTTTAGGGATTCAAGGCTTATTTCAAAAGCGTTATTATGAACTCGAATCCTTCTTTTTCTTCCCCAACAACGCATCAATCAGGGTTCGAATTCCGGTAAATCCATAATAGAACGCAAGTGCAAGCAAGACGATACCCACAAGGAGCACGGGCAGGTACAGGGGATGGGTCTTGTTTTGAAAGGCTTGGTGCACCACAAAAGGCCCAACAAAACAGAGGATTAAAAAATAACTCATACGTTTTAATCCCTTTCGAAGTAATAGACTATTCATGATTTTTATGAGCTTCTAGTGCCGCTCGGACATTTTTGTGTTGTTGCAATAAAAGCCGGGCTTTTTCTGAGTCGATCTGGAGCTCGTCCATCAGCATGGCTGCTGCGCGACCAACCAATTTTTTATTAGAAAGTTGCATGTCCACCATCTTATTTCCTTTTACATGACCCAGTTGAATCATGGTGGCAGTGGTGATCATGTTGAGGATGAGTTTTTGGGCGGTTCCTGCTTTCATTCGAGAACTTCCGGTTACAAATTCGGGTCCCACAACCACTTCGACGGGGAAGTCACTCACCGCGGACAAAGGGCTGTTTTTGTTACAACTGATTCCCCCCGTGGGGATGCTGTGGCGTTGGCAGTCTTGAAGACCCGCTACTACATAGGGGGTGGTTCCGGAGGCGGCAATTCCAACAACGATGTCTTTGGTAGAAATATTAAAAGTCATCAGGTCATTCCACGCTTGATGGGGATCGTCTTCGGCATGTTCTATGGAGGAACGCAAAGCCTTATCTCCTCCGGCAATAATTCCGATAACTTGCTCGGGGGAAGTCCCAAAAGTGGGAGGGCATTCCGATGCGTCCAAAACCCCCAGTCGACCGCTGGTGCCTGCACCGATATAGAAGAGGCGGCCTCCTTTTTTTTGCTGATTTACGACTGCAGTTATTAGGGGCTCGATATGATGCAAAACCCGACCAACAGCTTGAACAGCCAGTTGATCTTCTTGATGCATCCCCTGCAACAGTTCGCCAACGCTTTTCTGTTCTAGGTTTTGGTGCTTTGACGCTTGTTCGGTGGTTTTTTCAAAACCCATAAATCCTTTTTTTACGAATATAAAAATTAAGTTGTTGGAAGGCGATACTTGTATCCCAATTTTTTCCGAAGCAATTTTTTAAAATCGATGGAAAATAAGGATCCATAAAAAAATCCCACCTAATGACTTAGGCAGGGTGGACTTGAATTGAGAAAACGTTTTTTAGGCGTTTCTTTTTAAATCTAAATTTTCTTTGAGGGCAGCAAGAAAATCTTGCGTGGTCAAATAATGTGAGCTGTTGAGTTGATCTCCGTGAATTAGAATCGCAAGATCTTTGGTCATCTTACCGCTTTCCACGGTTTCGATACACACGTTTTCAAGGGTCGTACAAAAATCAATAAGTTCTTGATTGTTGTCCAATTTTCCTCGATGCGCCAATCCTCTAGTCCATGCAAAAATGGAAGCAATTGGATTGGTGGAAGTTGCTTTTCCTTGCTGATGTTGACGGTAGTGACGCGTCACGGTTCCGTGTGCGGCCTCCGCTTCCATGGTTTTTCCATCGGGAGTTACTAAGGTAGAAGTCATTAATCCCAACGAACCAAATCCTTGTGCTACAGTATCGGATTGAACGTCACCGTCATAGTTTTTACACGCCCAAACAAAACCTCCGTTCCATTTCATCACAGCGGCCACCATATCATCAATAAGGCGGTGTTCATAGGTCAAACCCTGCGCTTCAAACTGCGCTTTAAACTCGTTGTCGTATACTTCCTGAAAAATATCTTTAAAACGCCCATCATAGGCTTTTAAGATGGTGTTTTTGGTGGAAAGATACAACGGCCATCCTTTGGTTAAGGCTTGATTCATACAAGAACGCGCAAAGCCGTAGATGGAACTGTCAATGTTGTACATCCCCATGGCCACACCACTTTCTTGAAAATTATAGACTTCCCAAGACTGTGTTGCTTCACCGTCCTCGGGGGTGAATGTCATGGTGAGTTTTCCTTTTCCAAGGATACGCGTGTCGGTGGCTTTGTATTGATCCCCAAAAGCGTGTCGTCCAATACAAATGGGTTTAGTCCATCCTTGAACATAACGAGGTATGTTTTTCATGATGATAGGCTCTCTAAACACGGTACCTCCCACAATGTTTCTGATGGTTCCGTTGGGAGAACGCCACATTTTGGCGAGGTTGAATTCTTTTACACGATCTTCATCGGGTGTAATGGTGGCACATTTGATGCCCACATGATGTTTTTTTACTGCGTTGGCAGCGTCTATGGTTATTTGATCTCCGGTTGCATCTCTAGAAGTAACAGAGAGGTCGTAATATTCGATATCGAGATCTAAATAGGGAAGGATGAGTTGGGATTTAATAAATTCCCAGATGATTCTTGTCATTTCATCACCGTCCATTTCTACGACGGGATTTGCGACTTTAATTTTTGACATTAGTTATAAATTTGATTTTCCGGTGGCAAATATACAATTTCAATCTTTTTAATTCGCTTTTCACTCAAAAGGATGAAAATTATTATCTTAAAGGACCACAAATTTGAACCATGAAAAATTTTGTTGTAGTCATTTTTTTAACGGTCTTCGTTTTTAAGTTAAAAGGACAAACTGATTTTTTGATGCAAGCACAGCATCGTATTTGTACTCAAATACAGGCGGATGACATCAAAATTTTGGAGGTCGCTGACAGTTTATACACCCACTTCCCTTTAATCGATGACCCAAAAACAAAAGCCTATTTGAATTATTGGAAGGCATTGGGCTTCTATCATTCTTTCGAACAGCCTTTGGATTCCATCGTGACCTATGCTACCGCAGCTCAAAAAACATTTTTGGAAATTAATGATTCCGACGGTCTTTTTGAGACCTATTCATTAATGAGTAAAACATTATTTCTTTTGAGCGATTGGACCCATGCAGATCGATATTTAAAAAAAGGGAAACAACTTGCAAACACGCCTTTTAAGGAATTTCAGAGTTTACTTAACGAAGCCCTTAAATATATCAACTTAGATAAAATCGACAGTACCTTTGTAAAGCTTTATGAGGCAGAAAAAAAGCTAGCCACTTCGCCCAACGAAAACTGCTGGTATGACTATTATAAGGCAGAGCTGAATATTAATTTGGGAATGGCTGAAATTCGAAGAGCGGATTATGAGGATACGAATTATCCACTTTCCATCAAGTATTTTAAACGCGCCATTAATGCCTATGGGTATTCCGAAGAAAAAGGCATTGAAAATTATTTGTTTTGTCTGATCAACCTTTCCTATTGCTACCGCAAATCAGGTTTTTTTGGTGTCCAATCGGTTTCCATAGATAGTGGGAGAGTTTACTTGGAAAAATACATCGACATTGTTGAAAAGCTTCCAGTTAATAACAAATACGGAAAACTTGAAAGTGCTTATGTCAATTTGGGCTGGCAATTGTTTTCAGAGGGAAAAGCCGATGTGGGAATCTATCATGTGAATCGTTCAAGAGTCTATTTGGACAGTATGTATATGGATTTGATGGATAAAAAAGCACTTGAAAGCAAAGAATAACCAATATATATGAATACAACAGCAGAACAAAAAGACAAAAGTATTGCCATCCTTGCCTACCTGACGTTGATCGGGTTGATTATCGCCATCGTCCTGTACCAGTCCAAAAAGGAAGATG
>JABISF010000023.1 GCA_018699935.1 Flavobacteriaceae bacterium
AAATATTTTTGAAAAAATCAAATAAAAAAAATGAACAAAATGACCGCTTCTTTAAAAGACCATACGTTGATTTGTGGTTATGGTCGCAATGGTCGCCAAGCGGTACAGCGATTGTTGAATCACGGCCATCCTTTTGTGGTAATTGAACAAAATCCCGATTTGATCTATTTTTTGGGAAAATTGAGTTGTCTGGAAGAAGACAGTCCCAACCTGGAAGAAATTGCCATCGATGCACTGCCCAAAAAATACCTTGATCAATCGCTGTCCGATCTTGATATTCGTCGAAAGACCAATTGTAATGTGATAGGATTCAGGAGTGCTAAGGGCCAACTGATGATCAACCCCCATGCCGAAATGAAATTGGAGTCCCATTGTAAACTGATAGTGTTGGGTAATAGTGCTGCTATTGCAAAATTAAATACAATGTTTAATTTGGATTAATTTGATTTTCCTTTTGTTTTTATGATATTGCGAAGACCAACAAAACACCCATGAAGGATCTATCTTTTTCCAAAACCCTTATTATGCTATTGTTAACAACCCTCATTCCTTGGAGTGTTCAAGGACAACAACAAGGGTTAGACGACCGAATCAATGAGGCTTTTACACCCATTGCAAATTGGTGGGGCGCCCTGATTTTACACGATTTTCCAGGAACTTCGATTCCTACCATCATCATTCTATTGGTCGGGGGTGCATTGTTTTTTACCCTCTATTTTGGCTTTGTCAATGTGAAGCGTTTTCCTACAGCTATTGCAACGGTCAGCGGAAAATATGATGCCCTAGATCATCACGAATCGGGGGCTCCAGATTTGGCGATTGAAGGAGACATCAAAGATACCATCAAAGATGAGAGTCAGGAGGGCGAAGTGAGCCATTTCCAAGCCTTGGCTACCGCAGTTTCAGGTACCGTAGGCAACGGGAATATTGCAGGGGTGGCGCTGGCCATTGCAGTTGGAGGCCCAGGGGCTACCTTCTGGATGATCCTCTGTGGATTGTTGGGCATGTCGACCAAGTTTGTGGAGTGTACTCTTGGGGTGCGCTATCGCGATGTTGGAGAAGACGGGACAGTTTATGGAGGTCCCATGTATTATTTGACAAAAGGATTAAAAGAACGTGGTTTGGGTAAAATCGGGAAGTTTTTGGCTGTGACCTTTGCGATTTTGTGTATTGGTGCTTCGTTTGGAGGAGGTAATGCCGCCCAATCCAATCAAGCCGCCATGCAATTGGTTTCTACTTTTGGAATGACGGGAGGTTCTGCTCGAACCATTATAGGATTGATCATGATGGTCTTTGTGGCCATTATCATCATCGGAGGGATCAAAAGGATTGCTTCGGTTACAGAAAAAATAGTCCCTTTTATGGCTTTGATGTATATCTTGGCCTGTGTTTATATTATAGGTTCTAATCTCAGTTTTGTAGATGATGCTTTTGGTATGATCTTCAGCCAAGCTTTTAATCCTCAAGCAGGATTGGGTGGTTTTTTGGGGGTGCTGATTACGGGTTTCCGCCGTGCGGCTTTTTCCAATGAGGCCGGGGCAGGTTCTGCTTCGATTGCCCATGCAGCAGTGAAAACAAAATATCCGGCCTCGGAGGGGTTAGTGGCGCTTTTGGAGCCCTTTATCGATACGGTAGTGATCTGTACAATGACAGCCTTGGTAATCATTATTTTTAACGGAGACAATGCTGTTTTTGACTACGGTGGTGAAGGAGGAAGGGTAATGATTGACGGTGTTGCCGTTGAAGGAGCCGCCATTACCGCTGCTGCCTTTTCGGAATACATCGCTTTTGCAGGGCCTTTTTTGACCTTGGCCGTGGTGCTTTTTGCGGTTTCTACAATGATCTCTTGGTCCTACTACGGACTGCAATCTTGGATGTATCTTTTTGGAAAAAGTAAAGCCGCTGCTCTTTCTTATAAAATTTTGTTTTTGATTTTTATCGTGATCGGAGCTGCTGGCGATATGTCTGCCGTTTGGACTTTCTCTGATGCTATGATTTTGGCCTTGGTTTTTCCCAATATGATAGGCTTAATGTTGCTTTATCCCAAAGTAAAAGAAGAATTGACAGTTTATATGACGGCCATCAGGGACAATAAGCGCTGACTTCAACTGAAGAAATGAAACTTTTTGGCTCCCACTTCTACATGAGTAAACCCCAGCGTAATGCGCTTGTGATATTGGTTATTTTGTTGCTTTGCGTTTCTTACCTTAAAGATTTTTACTCAAAAGTACACGCGTACCGTTGGATAAAGCGGTCATGGAATACCATAAAAAACGATCGATTCTATGGCAGAATCAAAGGCGAAAACCCCGATCTTTATCCTTTTAATCCCAATTATTTGACAGACTATCGCGCTTATGTTTTGGGCTTGAAACCCACTTCTATTGATCAACTATTGAACCATAGGAAATCGGGAAAATGGATGAATAATGCAGCACAATTTCAGTCAGTAGCAGGGATCGATGACAGCCTCATGGCGTTATTGAAGCCCTATTTGATTTTCCCTCGAATAAAAAAAATAAGGATGTAAAAAATACAAAGCCCAAGAAAAGAGGACTTAACCAATGCGATGCAGTAGCACTGTAAAGTGTTTATGGTGTGGGTAAAAAACGCTCATAGCGGATCATCAAATACAGATCATTATTAAAAGGGTTCAGTGAGATGGATTAATTGTATGAGGTTTATGGCTTGGATAGCTCAGTGGTGGATCGGATCAAAAAAAAGTTTGAGATTCAGGTTCTTCCAAAGATCGATAGGATGGTATTGGACAGTATTTCTTATCAGGATTTGGTAGATTTGCCCTATATCACTACTTCCGACGCCCATAAAATTATTAGAAGGATAACGGCCCAGGAAGGAATTTCATTTGATGATCTGAAAAATATTGAAGGATTTGACTCATTGAAAATAGCCAGAATAAGTTTATATTTACGGAGATTTTAAGACTATGTTTGAATTGGATAATACGGTGGGGGTGAATTATGGCGAGATCACTAAAATGGTCACCGAGTCCGCAAAAGGTTTTTCAGAACAGTACATTCGTCCGAATGTAATGGAATGGGATGAGTCCCAATTTTTTCCCGCTACGGTACTCAAAAAAGCAGGAGATTTGGGTTTTATGGGGGTTTTGATTCCCGAAATCTACGGCGGTTCGGGAATGGGTTACCACGAATATATAGCTATCATTGAAGAGATTTCGAAAGTTGACCCTTCGATAGCATTGTCTGTTGCAGCACACAATTCTTTGGCCACTCAACACCTCTATCTTTTTGGTAATGAAGAACAAAGAATGAAATGGTTACCCAAGTTGGCTCCCGGCCAATGGCTGGGGGCATGGGGATTGACCGAATACAATACGGGCTCAGATGCCAAAGGCATGAATGCAACGGCCAAAAAAGAAGGAGACCACTGGGTGCTCAATGGAACTAAAAATTTTATTACTCACGGTAAGTCCTGCGATTTAGCGGTTGTTATTTTTCGAAATGGAGATAAAGGTGACAGCCATGGGATGACCAGTTTTGTAATTGAAAAAGGGACCCCGGGCTTTAGCTCAGGAAAAGTAGAAAATAAATTGGGTATGCGCGCCTCAGAAACTGCTGAAATGGTTTTTGACAATTGTATCGTTCCAGACAGCCATCGTCTGGGAGAAGTGGGTGAGGGCTTTATCCAATCCATGAAAATATTGGACGGTGGAAGAATTTCTATTGCAGCACTTTCTTTGGGAATCGCCAAAGGAGCTTTTGAAGCTTCGATAAAATATGCTAAAGAACGCGAACAGTTTGGTAAACCCATTGGTAGTTTTCAGGGTATTTCTTTTATGTTGGCCGATATGGCCACCGAAATCGAAGCAGCAAGCCTGATGACCCACCAAGCAGGAGAAGATAAAAACCACGGAAAAAATGTCACGCAAATCGGGGCAATGGCCAAATTATTTGCCTCCGAAGTTTGTGTCAAAGCCGCCAATAATGCTGTTCAAATACACGGAGGCTATGGTTTTACCAAAGATTTCCCCGTTGAAAAATTCTTTCGAGATTCTAAGTTGTGTACCATCGGAGAAGGAACCAGCGAGATTCAAAAGCTGGTGATTGCCCGCAATTTGCTAAAATCTTAAAATTTCTCTTTTTATTACTTGGGTTAGGGATTCTATTCCTATATTTGCGCACAATTATGAAAGGAGGTGCCAAGATATGTTAATTATACCAGTTAAAGACGGAGAAAATATCGATCGCGCATTAAAGCGATTCAAACGAAAATTTGATAAAACCGGTGGTATGCGCCAGTTGCGTAGCCGAAAGCAATTTGTAAAGCCTTCTATCAGAAATCGTGATAAAATCAAAAAAGCACAATACATTCAACGCTTAAGAGATCAAGAAAACCAATAGTCTCATTTATTTGCGTTTACATTAAACGTTGTAAGTCTTAAGTTTCATAACTTTGATTTACAACGTTTTTTTATGTCCATCAATCGTTTTCTGGATTATATTACCCACGAAAAAAAATATTCCAAACACACATGTGTTGCTTACGAAAAAAATCTGACCGACTTTAGAGATTTTTGTATCGAGCACTTCGCTCTAGAAAACATAGAGGATGCGGATTATAGCCCCATAAGAGCTTGGATTGTATCTTTGGTAGAAATGAAAAATAGTAACCGTACGGTCAATCGCAAGGTTTCTGTTCTCAGGTCCTATTATAATTTCCTACTCAGGACAGAGACGATCAGTATTTCCCCACTCAAATTACATCGACCGCTAAAGGTTTCCAAAAAAGTGAATGTTCCTTTTTCGCCAGAGGAAGTAGATCGATTGTTAGACAGTGATTGGTTTGCTCAAAATTATGAAGGGATACTTCAAAAAACGATTATCGGCTTGTTGTATTATACAGGCATTAGACGTCAAGAACTGATCGACCTCAAAACCAATGCGGTAGATTTTGAAACGAATTCCATAAAGGTGTTGGGCAAGCGGAACAAAGAGCGTATTATTCCTTTGTTGCCCGATGCAGTGGAATACTTGAGGGAGTACCTTTCTTTAAAGAAAGAATTGGTTGCACCAGATGCTACTCATTTTTTTTGTTTGTCCTCTGGTGTTAAACTCAAGGAAGGGTTTGTTTATCAAACGGTTAATCACTATTTTAGTAAGGTATCAACTAAAGCAAAAAAAAGCCCCCATATGTTGCGACACAGTTTTGCTACGCATCTTTTGAACAATGGAGCCGATCTAAATGCGGTCAAAGAGTTGTTAGGGCATGAGAGTGTTGCTGCGACCCAAGTCTATACACACAGCAGTTTAAAGAGGATACAAGAGATCTATGCAAAGGCCCATCCGAGGGGTAAAAAATAAAGTGATTAAAACTTAAACCTTATACCATGAAAATAAATTTTCAATCTGTCAATTACACCGCCGATGCCAAGTTGGTTGAATTCGCCAAAAAGAGAATGGAAAAAACAGCACAGTTTTACGATCAAATGGTGGCTGTTTTTATTTATACTAAAGTGGAAAACTCCTCTGATAAGGTTAATAAGTTCGCAGAATTAAAGATTGAAATCCCTGGAGATGATGTGATTGTAAAGAAGACAGCCAAGTCCTTTGAGGAGGCAATTAACACGGCTGCAGATTCTGCAGAAAGGGTCTTGAAAAAACGCAAAGAAAAGCAACGACTTTTATGCTGATTTTTTTAGATTATTGTTTTGTAACCCGAAAAAATAATATTTACTTTGCAGACCGTTTTTACGGTCTTTTTTTTTGAGAAAAAGCCGATGTAGCTCAGCTGGCTAGAGCAGCTGATTTGTAATCAGCAGGTCGTGGGTTCGAGTCCCTCCATCGGCTCTGATTTTGACATAGAAAAAGACTGAGGGGAGATACTCAAGCGGCCAACGAGGACAGACTGTAAATCTGTTGGTTTTTACCTTCGCAGGTTCGAATCCTGCTCTCCCCACATAAAGTTTTGAAATATTGGAATTATTTGTTGATCTTCGTATCACCAAAAAATGCGGGAGTAGCTCAGTTGGTAGAGCGTCAG
>JABISF010000024.1 GCA_018699935.1 Flavobacteriaceae bacterium
AGAGATTGGATTTCTGCTCCTAAGTCCAACGGCTACGAAGCCTTGCACATCACCGTGATGGGGCCTTCCAATCGCTGGGTGGAAATTCAAATTCGCTCGGAGCGGATGCACGAAATCGCCGAAAAAGGCTATGCGGCTCACTATAAATACAAACAAGGCGATCAAAAAGATATTGGTATTGAAGACTGGTTGAACAAGCTTCAAGAGGTTTTGGAAAACAATACCGGTAATGCCGTGGATTTTGTGGAAGATTTTAAACTTAATCTCTACGCCAAGGAAATTTTTGTCTTTACCCCCAACGGCGATCTCAAATCGCTACCTCAAGGGGCAACAGGCTTGGATTTTGCTTTTGCAATTCATTCCGAATTGGGAAAGAAAACCCGTGGAATTCGAGTCAACGGTAAGTTGGTTCCGCTCAGCAACGTACTGAAAAGTGGAGATCAGGTGGAAGTAATCACGTCTGATAATATTAAACCCTCCAAAAACTGGTTGGATTTTGTCATTACCTCCCGCGCTCGATCCATCATCAAGGCGACCTTAAACGATGAGAAAAAGCAAATTGCAGAAGAAGGAAAAGAAATTTTGCGCAGAAAATTAAGACCGCTGAAAATCGAAGCCTCCGACAAGACCTACAATTTGATGATTAAATATTTTAATTTTCAATCCACCCAAGATTTGTTTTATCGCATTGGTTTGGGAACCCTAGACAATCAGCAATTAAAGAATTTTGCCAGCGATTATAACAACAAATTTCTCAACTTCTTTAAAAAACGAATTCGATCGCGAAAACCCGTGGAAAGCCCCTACCAAACCGATGGGATTACGGAAAAATTTGACAAACTCGTTTTCGGGAAAGAAAAAGAATCCTTGGTTCATAGTTTTGCCCCTTGTTGCAACCCCATCCCCGGCGATCAAGTGTTTGGGTTTATCACCGTTAGTGAAGGGATCAAAGTGCACAAAAAAGAATGTCCCAACGCTTTAGGCTTGCAATCCAAATTTGCCTATCGAGTCATCCCTGCCAAATGGGTAGATTCCTCTGCCGAAGAGTTCAATGCCTTACTCAAGCTCAGTGGCATAGATACCATGGGGCTGGTCAATGAAGTCACGCGATTGATTTCCAACAATATGCATGTAAACATTAATAAAATCAACTTTGACAGTCAGGACAGTTTTTTCACCGGAGTCATTCAAGTTAGTGTGAAAAACAAAACCATACTGGATAAGTTGGTCAAAAATCTTTACAAAGTGAAGGGTATTGACAAAATAGTTAGGGAATAATTCAATTAGCCCTATCTTTGCCTTCTAATGATTACAGCAAAATCAAATCAGGACATTGTCAAGGAAGTTTTCATCAACTTTCTCGATCAGCACGGGCACCGAAAAACCCCGGAACGATTTGCTATACTTTATGAAATTTACGACAGTAAAGACCATTTTGATATTGAGTCGCTGTATATTAAAATGAAAAACAAAAACTATCGTGTAAGTCGCGCAACACTTTACAATACCATTGAACTATTATTGGAATGTGGTTTGGTGCGCAAGCATCAGTTTGGAAAAAATCAAGCCCAATTTGAAAAATCCTATTTTGATCATCAGCACGACCATATCATTTTTACCGATACCGGTGAAGTGAAAGAATTTTGCGATCCTCGTATACAACAAATAAAAAAAACCATAGAAGAAGTTTTTGATGTCGATATTCAAAAGCATTCTTTATATTTTTACGGCACTAAAAAGAAATAAAAAACAATCCAAAAAGCATGGCGGTAGATTTACTACTCGGACTCCAATGGGGAGACGAAGGGAAAGGAAAAATTGTGGACGTATTAACAGCCTCCTATGATGTTATTGCACGTTTTCAAGGGGGACCCAACGCTGGACACACCCTAGAATTTGAGGGAAACAAACACGTTTTACACACAATTCCTTCAGGGATTTTCCATCCTAAAGCAGTCAATTTAATTGGCAACGGAGTCGTGATTGACCCCGTTATTTTCATGAAAGAAATTGAAAACCTTTCTCCTTACCAAATCGATTTTAAGAACAAACTTTTAATTTCTAAAAAAGCGCATCTCATATTACCTACCCACCGTTTGTTGGATGCTGCCTCGGAAGCCGTAAAAGGAAAAGCTAAAATCGGGTCCACTTTGAAAGGAATCGGTCCTGCCTATATGGACAAAACCGGGAGAAACGGCATGCGAATGGGCGATTTGCTCGCTGACGACTGGGAAGAAAAATACCAACGCCTGCTGAAGAAGCATTTGGCTTTATTGGAGGGTATTAACGCCCAAATTGAATACGACTTGATCAGTATGCAAGAAGCTTTTTTTGAAAGTGTTAAAGCCGTTCGAGAATTCACTTTGGTGGACAGTGAACAATATATTTTTGAAGCTCAAAAAGCGGGTAAGAAAATTTTGGCCGAAGGAGCTCAAGGGTCTTTGCTAGACATAGACTTTGGCACCTATCCTTTTGTTACTTCTTCCACCACCACTGCTGCCGGTGCTTGTACCGGATTAGGAATTGCGCCCAACAAAATCAAAGAGGTATTTGGTATCTTTAAGGCCTACACCACACGCGTGGGAAGCGGTCCTTTCCCCACCGAGCTTTTTGATGAAGACGGCAAACAAATGGGAGTTGCCGGACATGAATTTGGAGCCACCACTGGGCGGGCAAGACGCTGCGGCTGGTTGGACTTGGTCGCTCTGAAATATTCCATACAAATCAACGGGGTGACCCAGTTGATGATGATGAAAGGGGATGTGCTTTCCGGTTTTAAAACCATCAAAGTCTGTACGGCATACGATACTCCTAAAGGGCGTATCGATTATTTACCCTATGACATTGCCTCAGAACCCATCACTCCTGTTTATGAGGAGTTTGAAGGGTGGGAAGAAGATTTAACGGCCATGACACGTTTGGAAGAGTTTCCAAAATCATTTTTGGATTATATCACCTATTTAGAAGCCGCGTTGGAAACTCCCATCCGCATCGTTTCCGTAGGACCCGATCGAAAACAAACCATTTTTCGCTAATACCCTCTGTGATTAAAAAAATCCTTTGCGCCCTTTCTTTGGTTTTCCTCGCTGGAAATCTTTCCGCTCAGGAACCCAAAATCATTGAAATCCAGCAAGCCGGAGGGTCTACCCAAGATGAGGTACGTTTTCCTGGGGCCAACATCTTGTTTAAGACGGATAACAGAAGAGTGCACTTGTTTCATGAAGGGGCTTTGATTAAGTCGGATTTGGCCTATTTTTATGCCAAAGCAAATAATTTTCAGGCGGAAGGGGATATTGTTTTTACACAAGGAGACAGCTTACGGATGACCTGTAATTCCATTTTTTACGATGGAAAACTCAAAACAGCCGTTGCTTCGGGCAAAGTTTTCCTCGAGCGTCCGGACATGACTCTACGAACGGATACTCTTTATTTGGATCGCATCAACGACAAGGCATATTACAACACCAAAGGAGTGATCGTGGACAGTAGCAGCACGCTGACCAGTAATCGAGGGATTTATTTTTTAAATGAAAAAAAATATCGCTTTTTGAGCAACGTCAATATTGTCAATCCCGAATACACCGTGAATTCGCAACAACTGGACTACTTCACCGAACGCAATCAGGCCTATCTGTATGGAAGGTCTAAGATTGTAGGGAAAAGTTATGAAATCAATTGTGAACAAGGTTTTTATGATTTAAATGTAGAACGGGGTATTTTTAAAAAAAATGCGGTCATCTTCTACGACAATAAAGAAATCAGTGGAGACAGCCTCTATTTTGAAAGTGCGCGAAACTATGCCGCTGCAACCAATAATATTCAAATCATAGACACGCTGAATAATTCGATTATCAGAGGGCACTATGGCGAGATTTTTAAAGCGCAAGATTCTGCCATCATCACAAGACGCGCTTTGGCAATCAATATATTGGAAAAGGATTCCCTTTTTATTCATGCGGATACTTTAGTCGCCACAGGACCCAAAGAGCAACGCATCTTACGCGCCTACTACGACGTTCGGATTTTAAAAAGTGATATTCGTGGGAAATCCGATTCCCTCTATTTGGATGAATCTATCGGTTTGACGAAACTCTTGAGCAAACCCCGAACCTCGCAGCAGAAGCAAATTTTCACAGAGGCGGACAACAATAAAAATAATCCCGTATTGTGGTTTGACAAGA
Organism: Flavobacteriaceae bacterium; assembly: GCA_018699935.1. Classification (GTDB taxonomy): domain Bacteria; phylum Bacteroidota; class Bacteroidia; order Flavobacteriales; family Flavobacteriaceae; genus MS024-2A. The sequence goes on from JABISF010000024.1 coordinate 4,182, forward strand.
GCCAAATGACCGGAGATAAAATTTTCTTGATTTCTAATTTGGAAACTAAAAAGTTAGACTCTTTAAAAATTGATGGTAACGTTTTTATTATTGAAAAAGACACCGTTGGAAATCTGGGCTATAATCAGATCAAGGGAGGCATTTTGAAGGGAAGCTTTAAAGAGGGAAAATTGGATCGTATCAATATTGTAAAGAATACAGAGATGGTGTATTTTCTATACAGCGATGAAGATCAACAACTCATTGGTATTGATAAAACCACTTGTAGTGCCCTCCAAATGGATTTCTTAGAGGGTCAAATCAACGACATCACTTTTTTAGTAACTCCCGACGGTGATGTTTATCCCGAGGAAGATTTGCCCGAAAACGATCGCACCTTGAAAGGATTTATTTGGCGGGAAGAAGAACGGCCGGAAACTGTGGAAGATTTGTTTGACGAAAACGATCAAGCGGTTTTAAAAGCCATTCAAAGTTTTCAATACCCCCTAGCACCCGACCCACAACCCAATCAAAACAAACCCTGATGAATCTCGTTGATGACTTCCTTGAATATCAGGCTAAAACAACCCCTTATCCTTTGGGAATTCCCATTGACAAAGCCCAAGGGTCCTATATTTACGACACGCAAGGAAAAAAATATTTGGACTTCGTTGCCGGGGTTTCCGCCTGTAGTCTAGGGCATTGTCATCCCAAGGTTGTCGCTGCAATCGAAGCGCAAATTAAGCGCTATATGCATGTGATGGTGTATGGAGAATTTGCTCAGGAACCTGCAGTAGCACTTTGCAAAGCCTTGGTGGACTTGTTACCTTCGAATCACGAAAGTGTATATCTCACCAATTCGGGAACGGAAGCCATCGAAGGTGCACTAAAATTGGCCAAACGTGCCACAGGACGTGCTGAGATTTTTGCGGCTCACTATGCCTATCACGGGAGTACGCAAGGTGCGTTAAGCCTCTGGGGCACCGAAACACAAAAACAGGCGTTTCGACCGCTTTTGCCCGGTATTCGATTTATCGACTTCAATGTGGCAGATCAATTGGAACAGATCACTACAAAAACAGCTGCGGTCGTTTTAGAAACCATCCAAGGGGGAGCCGGATTCATCGTCCCAGAATCAGACTACTTAAAGAAAGTCAAAGCCCGCTGCGAAGCTGTTGGTGCTTTGTTGATTTTAGATGAAATTCAGCCCGGTTTTGGGAGAACAGGACCCTTTTTTGCCTTTGAACACTATGGCATTTCACCCGATATCCTTGTCATGGGAAAAGGTATGGGCGGTGGGCTGCCCGTGGGTGCCTTCAGCAGTTCCAAAACCTTGATGACCCTCTTGGAAGACCATCCAAAGTTGGGTCACATCACTACCTTTGGAGGAAATCCAGTCATTGCCGCTGCCTCTTTGGCGACACTCAAGGAGCTTCGTGATGGCCCTCATTTAAAAGAAATTGAGGAAAAAGAAATCCTCTTTAGAAAACTTTTGAAACATCCTAAAATTGAACGTATCCAAGGAAAAGGCTTGATGTTAGCTCCGATTTTATCGCGTCCCGAATTGGCCGATCAGGTGATTTTGGAATGTCTCAATCAAGGTTTAATCCTTTTTTGGCTGCTTTGGGAAAAAAGAGCATTGCGAATTTCCCCACCACTCAACATCAGTAAAAATGAAATTGAAGAGGGCTGTGACATCCTTCGAAGGGTGCTGGATCAGTTATAAAAGTGTTAATTACTTTGTTGAAAATAAACTTTGATTATACCTTTAATCTGTGAACTACTCCCTAAATTTATATAACGATTCAAACAGCACATATGTTGAATTCTAATTCTGAGGAATTACAATCTTCCATTACCAAGTTCGAGCAAATGCTTAAGACCAATCGTGTCTCTTTTTTTGACGCGCAGGAGTTTGAAGATTTGATTGTACATTATTTAAGTTTTGGTGACATTTCCTTAGCCAAAAAAGCCCTGCAACTTGGTCTCAATCAGCATCCTTCTAATATAGAATTAATGCTTTTGCAAAGTGAATTATTCATCATGGATGAAAAATTTAAAGCCGCAGTAGAACTCTTGGATTATGTAGAAAAAATCTCCCCGCTCAACGAGGAGGTTCTTTTGCAACGGTCTGCCATTGCTTCCAAAAAAGGAGATCATAAAAAATCCATCGAACTTTTGCATCTTGCCCTAGAAATTACGGATGAACCCATAGAAATATGGAACCTGTTGGGAATGGAACACCTTTTGGCAGAAAATTTTAGAGAAGCCCTTTACTTTTTCAAAAATTGTTTGTTGGAAGACACCGAGGATTATCCAGCGCTCTACAATTTGTTGTATTGCTATGAGCAATTGAAAGAAACGGACGAGGCCATTAGCGTTCTCAACGACTTGTTGGAAAAAGATCCCTACAATGAAATTGCTTGGCATCAACTGGGGAAAATTTTTACTTCCAACGGGAACTTTAAAGAAGCCCTTTCTGCTTTTGATTTTGCCATTATCAGTGACGATTCTTTTACGGGAGCTTATATTGAGAAAGGAAAACTTTTGTTGCAAAACGGACGCATTAATGAAGCTATTGAAAATTTTGAACTGGCCCTAAATTTTAGTGATACCAGTGCTTTTATCTACCAAAGTATTGGCAGCTGCCACGAAAAATTAGGCAATGATAAATTGGCATTAAATTTTTACTTAAAAGCCATCAAAGTGGAACCCAATAATGAAAAAGCTTGGATTGCTTTGGTTTCCTATTATATTGATAATGAACGCTTTCAAAAAGCCAAATATTATATTCAAAAAGCCCTAAAAACAAACGGCGATTCCATCGAATTGTGGAAAAAAAGTGGTGTTATCCACGAACAATTATTCTTAAAAGAAGAAACCGTTTTTGCCTATCAAAATGCCATCGACCTAGGCTGTTCCGAATGGGAGGTTTGGTTGGCTTGTATAGACGGGAACATTCAATTGCAAGAATGGGAGGAAGCTTTGGAACTTGCCTACAGTGCTTTGAATTTATTTGAAAACAAAGAAGCCTTGGAATACCGAATTGGGGGATGTTGCCTGCAATTGGGTCGTATGACTGAAGCTGCTTTCTTTTTTGAGAACACTAGAGATGCCGCTGTCCCTGTTGTGATGCGTTTCTTCCCCGAATTTAAAAAGGAAGAAAACCGTATTTCCCACTAGATTCCTCTTTCTATTAGGCTGCTCCTTTATTGGGTTTTATTAACTTAGCCCGTACAAAAAAATGTTATGAAACGAGGATTAAAAGACTACCTCTTACTTTTTTTTAAAGGTATGGCAATGGGTGCTGTTGAATTAGTTCCCGGGGTTTCGGGAGGAACCATTGCACTGATTACGGGAATCTATCAAGAATTCTTGGGTAGCATCAATGGGTTTTCCCTATCGGCTCTCAAAAAATGGCCCAAAGAGGGGTTTACTGCTTTTTGGAAAAACATAAACGGTAGTTTTTTGGTGGTTCTGTTTGCCGGGATGTTATCCAGTATTTTCAGTTTTGCACGCCTCTTGGAATGGGCGATCAATAATGAACCCGTCAGTATTTGGTCGTTTTTCTTTGGCTTGCTCTTGGCGAGTATTGTTTATTTTTTTAAACAATTGCTTCCTTTATCACTTTCCACTTTGGTACAATTTTCCATTGGGGTGATCATTGGTTTTTTAGCTACAAAGTTGGGTGGCACCGAAACCAATCCCAGTCTGCTCTATTTATTTTTTTGTGGATTTATCGGTATTTCCGCAATGATTTTACCTGGACTTTCTGGGGCCTATTTGTTGTTTATTTTAGGCGTGTACACCTATATCCTTTCCAACGTTCGTGAGCTCTTGGATTTGTTGAAACATTACGATGCGTCTCAATTTTTCAATATTGCTACCGTTCTTGGAGTTTTCATTTTGGGAATCCTTGTCGGGATTAAAGTTTTTGCTAAGTTTTTGCATTGGTTGTTGGAAAGACATCCAAAAGCAACTTTGGCCACCTTGGTGGGGTTGATTGTGGGAGCACTGCATAAAATTTGGCCTTGGCAAAATCAATTCATCGATCCCCAATTTCCTGATCGAATCAACACCCAAGCTGTTTTACCAAGTGCATATCAAGCAGGTGATCCACAACTGTTGAAAGCTTTCCTTTTTATCAGTATTGGTTTTGGCTTATTGTTTTTGTTAGAACGAATAAAAATTTCAAAAAAAAATGCGACGCCCCAAAGCTAGTCCAACCTTAAAAAAAGATCTTTTGCTACTGCTGAAAGGAGTAGCAATGGGAGCTGCTAACAAAGTTCCGGGGGTTTCTGGAGGCATCGTAGCTTTTGTTGCCGGATTTTATGAAGAACTGATTTATGCCTTACAGCACCTCAATTTTAAGGCAATTTCGCTTTTATTTAAAAAGCGGTACCGACTGTTTTGGGAGTATGTAAACGGTCGTTTTTTAGTTTGGCTTTTTGCAGGAGTACTCCTAAGTTTTTTCAGTGTATCCCTCTTGTTGGATTTCCTGATTGAGCACTATGAAAAAAGTGTCTGGGGGGTGTTTTTTGGAATGATTACTGCTTCGCTTTTTTATATTCACCGGCAAGTACTCCAGTGGAAAAAAAGGCTGTTGCTCACACTACTTCTCGGATTTTTGTTTGGAATCGCCATTACTTTTGTTTCTCCTTCGACCGAAAATGACCATTTAATTTTTGTTTTTTTCTGTGGGATGATTAGTGTTTCAGGGATGACACTGCCCGGACTTTCCGGCTCTTTTTTACTATTGATTTTGGGAAATTACAATCTGCTTTTGGTGGATGCCGTCAACAATCTGTATTACACTTTTGGGAGCATCATTCGATGGGACTTTTCTTTTCTCGAAGTTCCGGAGACCGTTCGTTTGCTAAAAGTGCTTGTTACTTTTACTTTGGGTTCGATTTGTGGTTTGATTCTACTTTCCAATCTGTTGAGCTTTGTTTTAAAAAAATATCATCAAATCACCATAGCAGTCATCATAGGGTTTATCGTGGGTACTCTGCGCATTGTTTGGCCTTGGAAAGCTCAAATCCTGCAGTTGGATGCCAAGGGAAATCCGATTATCAATAAACTTGGAAATCCAAAAATCACAGGCTTCGATTATTATACACCTGATTTTTCATCCCTTGAAACGCTATTTATCTTTTTATTTATGGCCTTGGGAGCACTTGTAATTGTATTATTAGAAAATTATGACCAAAAAAGAAGACTTTAGACAGTTTGGGCTGATCGGGAGAAATATTGATTATTCCTTTTCGCGCCGCTATTTTGCTGAAAAATTTGAGCGGGAGCAGCTTCCCAATTGTCGTTATGATAATTTTGATCTCAAAGAAATTGACCAAGTGACAGCAATCTTGAACGGAGCTCAAAAAATAGCCGGATTGAATGTTACCATTCCCTACAAAAAAGCCATCATACCCTTTTTGGATCATATTTCACCTGAGGCTAAACAAATCAATGCCGTTAACACCATTTGCCGAAGAAATGAAGGCTGGGTAGGGTACAATACCGATTGTTATGGTTTTGAGCGCTCGTTGGAAGCAATCCTCCCCCAATGGCCTGAAAAAGCACTCATATTGGGTACGGGGGGCGCTGCAGCGGCAGTAAAATTTGTTTTGGATCAGCATCAAGTTGCCCACACAAGCGTATCCCGCAGTCCATCTGAAGGAGAAATCCACTACGATGACATCAACGCAGAGGTGTTAGACACCACCTTTTTGATCATCAACACAACTCCATTAGGAACCTTTCCCAATACCGATGTTGCTCCTTCCCTACCCTATGGATTGTTGCGTCCAAAGCATTTACTTTTTGATCTCATTTACAATCCTGCGGAGACCCTTTTTTTAAAAAAGGGAAAAGAAAATGGGGCTCAAATTTTGAATGGTTCGCAAATGCTGGTATTTCAAGCGGAAAAAGCTTGGGAGCTTTGGAATCTGTAATTAATTTTGAAATGCTTATATTAACCCCATATTAATGGGGGTGTTATAGAAACTCCCAAAAAACTCAAGACATGGAGGAAAATACCATCGACCCTACTGCGGGGGAAAACTTAGAGCCGCAGCATGAGAATTCAAAGCTGTCGGAAGAGACCACTGCTGCAGATTCAAAAGAAAGTGTAACCGCTGCCTCCGCTCCCGAGGAAGTATCGGATCCCGAAACTGTAGAAACTTCTGAGAAGGAAGTCTCAAAATCAGAGGAAAAACCTTCGGTTAAAGAAACCCAGGAAGTCACTGCAACGGAAGCTGAGGAAACAAATGATGCGGATGAAGAAGATCAAGATGAGGATCAGGAAGAAGATCATTCCGATCATGAAGATGAAGAAGAGGACAACTTCAACAAACTCTCTGCCGAACAACTGATTTCTGAATACAGAAAAATTAGTCAAGGAGAACATTGGTTTCGAAAAGGAAAAACTTTAAAATCCATTGATATTCAATTTCAGGAACGCTTTCAAGAGGCCATGGCCGAAGAAAAAGAAAAGTTTATTTCCGAAGGTGGCAATGAAATTGACTTCTACTTCAAACCCGATTATAAAACACAGTTTGTTCAGCTTTCCTACGAATACAGACAGCAAAAAAGAAAGCATTTCAAAGAACAAGAAGCGCAACAAAAAGTCAATTTGGAGCGTCGACGTGCAATCATTGAAGAAATAAAAAAATTGATTAATGTTGAGGATAACATTAACTCCATCTATAAACAATTTAAAGCCCTACAAGAAAGCTGGCATGATACCGGTGCTGTTCCTCGTGCTGAAAGTCAAAATCTTTGGGAAACCTATAAACATCATGTAGAACGTTTTTACGATTTCTTACACTTGAATCGCGAGTTAAGAGAGATCGATTTTAAGCATAATTATGATGAAAAATTAAAAATTATTGAAAAGGCAGAGGCATTGGTGGAGCATCCCGACATTATCAAAGCCAGCCGCGACTTAAATGCCCTTCACAACCTTTGGAAAAATGATTTGGGACTGGTGGCCAAAGAGCATCGGGAAGCTTTGTGGAATCGTTTTCAAGAAGCGACCAAAACCATTCAAAAAAGAAAACAGGAATATCAAAAAGACCGCGTTGGTGCTATTAAGAATAACATTGCATTAAAAACGCAATTATTGACCCAAATGAAGACCATGATGGATCCTTTGCCATCCAGTCACAAAGCTTGGCAAGGAGCATTAAGAACGTTCAACGAACTTCGAGAAAATTTTAAAAATGTGGGCTATATCCCTTCCAAAGACAGCAAAGAATCTTGGAGGGAGTTTCGTGAAATCAGCAAGGAATTCATGCAACAAAAGAATATTTTCTACAAAAATCAAAAAAATGAAAACAAAATGCATATCGATGCCAAAAGGGCATTGATTGCGAAACTTCAACAATTCATTGATGCCGAGGATTGGAATCAAAAAGCGGGTGAAGTGAAGGGGCTTCAAAAACAATGGAAAACCGTTGGTTTTATCCCCAGAAAAATCGACAATAAACTTTGGAAAGAATTTTCTGACTTAAACACCCTGTATTTTGATCGTTTAAAATCCGGATACAAAAAAATGAATCCAGAAGAAGAGACACTTGTCAATCAGAAAAATGAATTTCTCAAAGCAATGGACACCCTTAAAGCCACAAAAACCTTGGCTAAATTTAAGAGTGAAATCGAGCAAAAGATTTCTGATTGGACGGCACTTGGGAATTTAAAACCTTATTTGGACGAACCACTCAACAAGGACTTTCAGCGAAAAGTGACCGCTGTAATTGATGCCTCCGCCTTGAAAGCCAGCGATAAAATTGCAGCTTTGGAAGCCTTTAAACTGCAATGGTTGGAAAACGATCCTTCATCGATAAGCAACGAAATGAATGCGCTGAGAAGTAAAATCAGTGGCTTGAAAGGTGAACTGAGTCAACTCGAGAACAATTTGGCATTTTTTAGCAATTCCAGTGCCAACAATCCCATGTTTAAAAGTGTAGAAAACAAAATCGAAGCCTGTAAAACTACTTTGGAGGAGGAGAAAAATCGCTACATCAAATTGAAACAACTTTTAAACAGTTACAATAAAAAAACAGAGGCAACTGCAGAGGAAGAAGCCAACGAAGAAAGTTAATTTTTGGCTTCTTGCCATAGGGTTTCCAGTTCTTTAATGGTCATGGACTGGAGTTTCTTACCTTGCTTTAAAGCTTGTTTTTCAATATATTGAAAACGCTGAATGAATTTTTTGTTGGTGCGTTCTAGGGCAGATTCAGGAGATACGTTTTCAAAACGCGCATAATTTATGAGTGCAAAAAAAACATCCCCCAATTCATTTTCAATTTCGGATTTATTTTGCTGGGCAATGGCCGTTTGCAATTCTTGCATTTCTTCCTCCACTTTGTCCCAAACATCTTTTTTGTGTTCCCAATCAAAACCCACACCGGCAGCTTTGTCTTGAATCCGCTGTGCTTTTACAATTGCCGGAAGTCCTTTGGGCACTCCTTCCAAAACACTTTCTTTGCCCTCCCGTAATTTAAGCGCTTCCCAATTTTGTTGTACTTCCTCGGCACTGCTCACCTGCACATCACCGTAGATGTGGGGATGTCTAAAAATTAATTTTTCGGATATGGAGGCTGCGATATCGCCCAAGTCGAAAGCTTTTTCCTCTGTGCCCAACTTGGCATAAAAAACGATATGCAATAATAAATCCCCTAATTCTTTTTTAATTTCCTCTAAATTCCCATCCAATATAGCATCGCCCAATTCATAGGTTTCCTCGATGGTCAAATGCCGTAAACTTTCAAAGGTTTGTTTGCGATCCCAAGGGCATTGCGCTCGCAACTCGTCCATAATATCCAAGAGTCTGCCTACAGCTTCAAGTTGTTGGGCTCTCGTATTCATGCTTCCTCCGAATTGGGTGTTTCTGTTTTTGCTGTTTTTTTAGAAGCTGTTTTTTTCGCTGGTTTTTTTTCTTCACTTTCCCATTTCAAGATTTCTTTGGACAAAAGAATATTGTACCATTGAATGATTTTTTTAATATCGCTGGGGTAAACGCGATCTTCATCGTATTCGGGAACTACCTCAAAAAAATAGGCTTCCAAATCGATGGCAGCAGCTTTGGGAGCCACACGGGCTTGGACTCCTTTTTCGAATTGGAGCATTTTATCAAATATCGCTGTCAGCGGAATTTCATTTTCAAGACAAAAAACCTGAATCTCTGAAAGCACACTGATTTGACTATTCATGTTTACGGTGATGGTTTTACCGTCCACTAAGGAACGAGCAACAATCCCGTTGCGCGTCTGAGTGATTAATTCAAACAAGCCTGGGCGTTTGGAAATGGAAACTATTTTATCTAAAGTCATTTGGTTCTTTTTGTTTTTGTTGGAAATTTCATGGGATAATCGGTGTTGCAATTTCCCTTGCTGATATTGGATAATTTCCCTTTTAAAATTCTTTTTTTAAAGGGCGTCAGATAGTCGGTAAATAAAATCCCTTCGATATGATCGTATTCGTGTTGAACAACACGAGCAGCCAAGCCGTTGAGTGTTAATTTTTGAGATTTGAATTTTTCATCCAAAAATTCGATGGTCAACTGTTCTTTTCGAGAAACATCTTCACGAACGTCGGGAATGCTTAAACAACCTTCGTTAAAATCCCATGACGCACCAGATTCCTCCAAAATGGTGGGATTGATAAAGACGTGTTTGAATCCTTTCAATTGGTTGATCTCTTCGGTTTCCATTTCTTCTTCATCTACAAAAGGAGTGGCATCAACTACAAAAAGGCGAATAGAACGTCCAATTTGAGGAGCCGCCAAACCTACGCCACTGGCAGCATACATGGTTTCCCACATATTTTCAATCAAACGGTCTAAATCCGGATAATCTTGAGTTAAGGGTACCGCCTTTTGTTTCAATACTGGGCTTCCATAAGCAACAATAGGTAATATCATAGTGTATTGGATTGATACGACATATAGGATTGTAAAATCAAGGTGGCGCTTATTTTGTCCACCAGTCCTTTCTCCCTTCTTTTCTTTTTTGAAACACCGCTTTCAACTAGGGTTTGAAATGCGATTTTAGAAGTAAAACGCTCGTCATAGCGGGTGATGGAATGTTTTGGAAAAACAGCTTGTAATTGTGTCACAAATTTTTTGATTTCCTTCGCTACTGCGGAATCCGATCCATCTTTTTGCAGGGGTTGTCCCACAATAAAAGTATCCACGGTTTCGGTCTTACAATAGTCAATTAAATAAGGAATAACCTCTTTAGTGGCACGAAAATCCAAGCCGCTCGCAATAAGCTGTTCAGGATCGGTACATGCCAAACCACAACGTTGGATTCCAAAATCAATTGCGACTAATCTTCCCATATTGGGGGCAAAGATATTGCTTTCGAATGGAAATCAATAGTTTTCAATCGCCTTGAATTCTTTACCTTTGTATAAAAATAATTGGAATGCAAAAGATCATAGAAGCGGCTTGGGAAAATCGAGCCTTACTAAAAGAAGAAGATACACAAAACGCAATACGTACAGTAATCCAACAATTGGATGAAGGCAGCCTCAGAGTAGCCAGTCCAAATGCTTCTGGATGGACCGTTAACGAGTGGGTAAAAAAAGCCGTAGTACTTTATTTCCCCATTCAAAAAATGGAAACTTTTGAAGCCGGTCCCCTCGAATTTCATGATAAAATGCCCTTAAAAAGAGGCTATCAAGAAAAAGGCATCCGCGTTGTACCCCATGCCGTAGCCCGACACGGTGCCTATATTTCCAAAGGCGTTATTTTAATGCCCAGTTATGTCAATATTGGGGCTTATGTGGACGAGGGAACCATGGTCGACACTTGGGCGACCGTAGGCAGTTGTGCCCAGATTGGTAGAAATGTTCATTTGAGTGGTGGGGTAGGCATCGGCGGAGTACTAGAACCGCTTCAAGCAGCTCCGGTGATTATTGAAGATAATGTTTTTGTGGGCTCTCGTTGTATTGTAGTGGAAGGGGTACGCGTGGAAAAAGAAGCCGTTTTGGGAGCCAATGTGGTACTCACGGCTTCCACTAAAATTATTGATGTTACCGGACCCACACCCGTGGAGCGCAAAGGTTTGGTGCCCAGCCGTTCGGTGGTTATTCCCGGCAGTTATACCAAGTCTTTTCCCGCAGGTGATTTTCAAGTACCCTGTGCTTTGATTATTGGAACTCGGAAAGAAAGTACCGACAAAAAAACTTCGTTAAACGATGCCTTGCGCACCTATGATGTAGCGGTGTAAATCACCCCTATTTGCCCAAACATTTTTAGATTTATGCTGGAAGAAAGTGTTCAAGTCCTATGCGATAAAAAGCTCCTCCTCTATCCCACCGATACCGTTTGGGGTATTGGCGGGGATGCCACGGATGTGGATGTGGTAAAACGTATCTACTCGCTGAAAGAACGCGCCAACAACAAGGCGATGATTGGTTTGGTGGCGACTATAGACATGCTATCAGCCTATATTGAAGACTTTCCTAATGCAATTCTTCCGTATTTGGAAGAAACCCGACCAACGACCGTTATTTATGACGGTGCAAAGGGTTTCGCTGAAAATCTCATCGGGACAGACGGCTCCATTGCCCTGCGGATTCCAAAACATGATTTTTGCTTGCAGTTGATCCAAGCTTTTGGAAAACCGATCATTTCCACCTCTGCCAATATTAGTGGTCA
>JABISF010000025.1 GCA_018699935.1 Flavobacteriaceae bacterium
CCCCCCAAAAGCCAGTGCACGCAGCAGCGTATTTCCTGCTCGAAATGATCCTTCAAAAAAATAGGCATTCAAATCGGCAGAGGCGCGATCGATATAGCCCTCGGAGATAATGCGTGAAAGTCTGCCCGAAAAATTCCAAACCTCGTTCAATGGACCGGTGGAAAATTGGAGGGTATTTTTTAAGGTGTTAAAACTCCCTACACTTGCGGCAATGGTCGCAAAAGCCTCTTTATGAGTTGTCGTTTGCAAGTTCAAACTGGCCCCAAAAGCACCACTTCCATTGGTGGAAGTTCCTACTCCCCTTTGCAATTGAAATTGAGCAACGGAGGAGGAAAAATCGGGGAGGTCGACCCAAAAGGTGCCTTGAGATTCGGCATCGTTGTAGGGGATCCCATTGATGGTTACATTGACACGGGTGGCGTCACTTCCACGCACCCGAATTCCGGTGTAACCAATTCCGCCACCGGCATCACTGGTGGTAACTACTGCTGGGAGAAAATTCAGCAGAATGGGAATGTCTTGTCCCAAATTTCGCGCTGCAATTTCTTCCTTAGTCACATTGGTAAATGTGACGGGCGTATCGTCCTTGGCTCGTATACCGTTGAGCAATACTTCCTCCAAATTAATGGTGGATAAGGTGTCCGCTGGAAACGGGTTTTGAATTTGTGCTTGAAGTGGTAAGAGGGTCAAGCTCCCTAAGGCGAATAGTAGTGTTTTCATTCGAATCATTTTAATTCGAATAAAAGGGGTCATTATTCTTGGTTACTATTAATTGGTTATTATTTCCCTTGGCAGCATTACCTGCCCAGGTTCTATGGGTATAATCTCAGCCTTTTCAGGCACCCCTTTGAGATGGGTCAAAGATAACTAAAAATTGTTATCGCAAAAGATCAATATAGGATTTTACTGGAGCAAAGGTTTGCGAAGGCATTTCCAAAAAAACGGTGTTCCAGTGCGCCATTCCGCCGTTCCACAATCCGGGCCACTCCAATATTTTTATTTTTTGAGCCCCTACATTTTTTTGAGCAATCATATATCTTTTTTCGTCTCTAAAGTCAAGAAGATTGTACTTTTCGCCCTTCCGATTGGACATAGAACAGCAGATCATTACTGGGTTGAAGTGCGTTGTGGCTGCCAGTAGGTCTTTGCTTTTGGAGAGCTCCATATCCAACTCTACCGCTTCTACAATTTGTAAGGTTTTTCCTCGCATTGACATTCCCCAAAAAGGGCCACCCCCCGCAGCTCCTTTATTTTTAATCATCCCACAAACGCGCAAAGGGCGATTCAAATAATCTTTAAGTAGGACGTGAAGAGTTTTCGTTCCTTCTTTGGGATCGAAGCTTGGATTGAACTGATTTTGAATAAAATGGATCATCTCCTCAGTAGCGGCATGGGAATTGTTTTTATCCAAATCTTCTAGAAACTCAAAGATTTGCGCTTTTAGCGAAATCAGCGTTCCGGCCAATATTTCTTGCCAGCGCGCTGCCACTTCATTGGCAACTCCCCATTGAATATTATCGATGTTTTTTAACCAAAGTGCGTCACAACTCAATCGATTGAGGTTGTCCAAAAGTGCACCATGCCCCCCCTTTCTGAATAAAAGTGCCCCTTGGGCATCTCTTACAAATTCATTTTTGTGATTGACCACTGGAGTATCAGTCAAAGGGTGCTGATAGGAATAATGGATGCTGAGACGTTTGGCAATATGTTTGGGTAATTGATTTCTAAAGGCAGCTTCCTGTTCCTTAAATGCGTTTTGAAATTCTTTAGAAATGGTAAAATGAACTTCTATGGGTAACGTCTCGGGACTGATGGCGATGGCTTCCTCTAATTGCGCTTCAAAAGCAGTGTATTCCCTACCTTTTTCATCGGTAAAAAAAGGAATCAAAGCTTTGGGAAGTTTTCCAAAACCCAAATGATTTTCGTCCAACAACACATGAATAAAGGTGTCAAAATAGTTGCTTTCTGTCCAAGCTAAAGTCTTTTGATGGGTGTGCATATATCCATGAACTCTGGAAAAAAAAGGGAAGCGTTTTAGGTTTGCTCGTAAGGTTTTGATGGCGTTTCCGCTTGGTGTATTAAAAAATTTGGCTGCGTCAAAATCCGTATTTTTTTTAGCCTCCAAATATTCATAAAGTGCTGCAAACATTCTACTGGCAGCTCCCGAGGCAGGAATAAATTTGATCCATTTATTCGATTTTTCCTGCTGTCTAAATAGTTTTATGGCCAGCGTTTGTTCCGCTGAGCTTAGTTGTTTAATGCCATTTCTAAGGGTTGCCACCGCCAGCTGATTCATCTTGGATTTGGGTTGCGAAAGGAGTTCCAGTTGCCGTTCCACCAATTCGACCGATCGCCCCTGAGCGGTGATGTGCTTGTAGTCCATTTCAGATATCATACTTGCTCAATTTGGAGTTTGTCTAATTGTAGAATCGCAGTTTTCATCCGCTCTTCATGACTCCCTTTTAAGTAGGAATAAGGAAGCTTATTTGCTTGTAATAATTGTTCAAAATGTGTCAACATTTCTGTTCTGTGCTGCGGACGATCTCTTAAATCATCGGCTTCCCAAGGAACGTCTATATGGGTGAGAAAATAAAAATCGTAGTGGGTGTTGTCAACATATTCCAAAAGTTCTGGGGCACAATAGCCCTCAAAATGGGTTTCCGACCATGCACGAGTCACCAAGCAATTAGTGTCGCAAAACAAAAATTGTTGCGCTGCTTTCAATGCTGTATTTTCCCATTTCAGTTGCCCTTGGACGATGGCAATCAAATCCTCCTGGTTACAAACTTGTTGTTCCTGATCCCATTTTTGTTGTAAATAGGTACGTGCATATTCAGGAACCCATTGGGTGTTATAATGGGCTGCTAAAGCTTTGGCCATAGTAGTCTTTCCTGTAGATTCAGGGCCGTACAAAACGATTCTTAGACAATCGCTTGCGGGGAGTTGCAATACTTTTTCCATGATCGGTAGCCAAAGATAGCAATAAGTGTAAAAATCAAATACTGAAAACTTGTTAAAGCCAAGCCTTTGTATAAATAGAGTGGAATGGATATAAGATCTCCAACTATCCAAAAAATCCAGTGTTCTATTTTTCTACGTGCCATCAGCCACATTCCCACAAAGAAAATTGCGGTGGTGACCGTGTCCACATAAGCCGTCCAATGGTTCAATCGCTCGTAAAAATGATATACGCCACTGACAAAAATCAACGTGGCAAAAAAGATAAATACGCTCCATTTCTGCTCTATAACAGTGGTCCACCCAATGGGGTGTTGCGGAACATCCTCCCTCGAACGCGTCCAAAAATACCAACCATAAACACTCATGATAAAATAATAGGCATTGATCATCATATCCCCCAATAAGCCTGCTTTGAGCAACAGATATACAAAAATGGCGGTGGAAAGCATCCCCGTGGGATAGACGGCAATTTTATTTTTTTTGGCGTACCATACACTCAACAGTCCAAAGAAAACAGCCACCACTTCCAAAAAAATAGCTGTGGATGTGTAGCCTTCATAAGGAGCGAGAAGAACTTTAAAAATCTGGTTGATATCCACTTCGATTTCCTTTAACCAATTTTAGCTGAAGCATTACCGCTTCTTCCTTTTCAAACACCTGTTTGATTTCGGGGGTTAAAAAAGCCATTACTGCATCATAATCGCCATAAATCTGTGTGCTTAATGGATTTTCCAATACCGTGAAACCGGAATTTCTCAGCTCTTTAATAAACTTTTTGATGGTTGGAATAAAATCATCTTTAAGGGGCATCAATGTTAATTCTACTGAAAGTTGCATAGTTCTAATAGGGTTGGGCTAAAGTCAAACAATAATTTTCAAAATAACGAAAAAATAAATGATAGTCATGCTGTTGGTCGGCGATAAAAACGCTCCCCTTTCCTTTGGGTTCTCGAATGGCAAAGGGGTGAATAAGTAATTGCTGAGAAAAGTGAACGCCCTTTTGCCCAAACACTTTGTACAAGGCTTCTTTGGCAGTCCAAATTTGAGTTAAATAATCGACTTGATCCTGCTGATGCGTCCTTGAGGCTTCTTCGGCATGCAAAAATCGGGGAGCAATTTTTTTTATTTTTTCTTGATAATATTCAACATCAATTCCAACGGGAGAAGGGGAAAGCACTACTGCGGCTAAATCTTTGGTGTGTGTAATGGAGACATATCTCCCATCGGTGAGGTAGGGTGCGCCGAACGCATTGTATTGATGGATGAATGGAGCAATACCTAGACCCAACAACAATTGTCTGATGGCCAA
>JABISF010000026.1 GCA_018699935.1 Flavobacteriaceae bacterium
CCACGAAATACTATAGATATTCTTCCAAAAGGGATACAATCCACCTTATAGTGAAGGTTTTTAATCTTCCCCATAAGATGTATGTAATAACTCTTCCGACGAGGTATTACAATAGTGTTTATTGGATATTCACACTCAACCTAATGCCCTTTCATCAGGTGCCACCTCCTCCTTTATGTATCTTAACAAAGGCTGTACGGTTCTTTGGTTTCATTTATTATTGATAGGGAAAAGGTGTTTTCCAAAACTATCAAACTATCAACTCCTAAAAGTTTGAACGATTGTTATTACCCACATTTACAATCATCACTATTATATAAGTATATCAACTTTTAGAAAACGTAAAGAAAATATGAGAAAAAAGAGGAAAACAACTTCTGTTAAATCTAACAGAAGTTGTTAGTACCCAAATCACAAACTTAGTACCCAAGAGGTACTAAATAGTACCCACGGGTACTAAAAATATATTTTTATATATTGTATATCAATAAGTTATAAATTGTTATGAGTACAGTTGGGACCACCAACAGAAAACCACTAATCCCTTTAAAAACAGGGGTTTAGAGGTTTTTTCTTTTCAGTTTTTTTAAAAGAGGAACAAAAGAAAGGATTACTTGACGTTGATTTTATTCCAAAAAGTTAAAAAGGAGTAGAAACTTTTTCAATCGTTTACAAACGTTAAACATAAAACCCTTTCTTCAAAACGATATTGAAAAAAGGGTTTTAAAACGATTCGAAAGCGGTTTTAATAGATATGAACTTGTCCTGTTTTGATGTCGTACATCCCGCCCACAATTTGGATCGCTCCCTCATCTTCCATGGTTTTGAGCACTTCACTTTGAGAACGTATGTTATCCACTGTCATTCTAACATTTTGAGCGGCCACTTCATTCACAAAATCACTGTTTGAGGAATTTCTCAATCCTTCCTCTTGAGGCTGTTTTACGGCTGCAACGGCAGGCTCAATTTTGTTAATTAAAGCGGTAAGGTTCCCTAATCGAGCATGATCACAAGCCCCTTTCACAGCACCACAAGCCGTATGTCCCAATACAAGAATCAATTTAGTGCCTGCAAGTTTAGACGCAAATTCCATACTTCCTAAAATATCCTCATTTACGAAGTTCCCTGCAATTCTTACGCTAAAAATATCCCCTATACCCTGATCAAAAATAAGTTCTGAGGACACTCGAGAGTCAATACAGCTCAAAACTGTAGCAAAAGGAAATTGTCCCGTACTTGTTTCACCGACTTGTTGCATAAGGTCGCGACTCAATTGCTTTTTTTGAACAAAACGCTCGTTTCCATTTTTTAATTCTTGAAGCGCCTTTTCAGGGGTCATTAAGTCTTGTGTTTCTTTAGTTTGTGCTTTCATATTAAAGTGATTTATTAGGAAACCGCATCAGCGGTGTCTCCGGGTTAATTAAAGTATTATTAATTATTCGTTTGTAATGGCGACTGGAAAAGAAAGGGATCATCTTCATTTGCTGAGAACGCTTTTGGTGAGTTTTAAATAAAACTCCACGATATTGTTTTTTCCTTCCTCCACATCTGTCAATGCAGGAAGGTGCTTTGAGAAATAATTCTGATGGTGCGCCCCTTCTATTATCGTGGAAATCAACATATGGGGATATTTGAATTGAGGATTTACTTCTAATACAAGATCACAAACGCGTTGCACCACCCGCTTGTAGGACTTGTATAAGCCTTTTTCATTTTCTTTATCAACATCAATAGTATAATACGCTTTTGCTGATTCTGTAATGATGATTTTATTCAGGAGAACCTCATTGATAAAAGTAAATGAACTGTCTTCTTTAACCTCTTCGGTCAATAATTGGACGGCCTTTTCGAGTCGCTCTTCGGCGGAATTAATATTTGTGGTAACAAATACTAATTTATACTCAATCCAACTCCAATACCAATTAACTAGGTACACTAGAAATGCATGTTTACTGTCAAAATAACGATAAATAGAACTCTCATTCGAATGGATTTGAGTGCCCAATTTCTTAAATGTAAACGCTTCATATCCCAATTTATCGATCAGCTCTATTCCCACGCGGACAATATTTCTTCCAAGTTCCGTGGACTCTGGATCTTTACAGTAAAAACTGGGTTGTATCGATATGTTGATCTGTAAATCATTCATCATATTACAAATATAATAGTGTTACTGTCATATATGCAAATAATACTTGTTTTTTCGTCTGGTCTTTGGTGGATCATCATTTATTTACATCAAATATTATTTTGTGGACATCTTGTTGATTTCTGTTAATAACCTGATTGTGAGCTAATAACACCTTCTTGTTTTCTTCCCTCAGCAATTGCTTATCAATTTTAAATACGCAAAAAAACGAGGGGGGTGTTGATCAGATAGGTTTTGCCTATTTTGTTTAAATCTATTGAGATTTATACAAAATGCTTTCCATCATGGATCATCCCAATATGAGGAATACCGTCTTCTAAATAGGACTCCCCAGTGGCAAAAAAACGATGCTGATTGTAGAATTTTTCGAGATGGGCTTGAGCAGAAATTTTGATGGGGCAATCAGGGAAATTGAATGTACACTGCTGGATCGCATACGCCATAAGTTGATGTCCGTAGCTTTTTCCTCTACAAGAAAAAGCCGTTAAGATTCTTCCAATAGAGGCATAGCCGGGATAAGCGATGTCAGGACCAAAAAGGCGTGCGTATAATACGATTTGGTTGTGAAGTTTTCCTATGAGATGCAGCGCTTGCGGATCTTTTCCGTCTATATCTTGATATATACAATTTTGCTCTACGACAAACACTTCGGAACGTAATGCAAAAATATCATGCAACGCGATACTGGTTAATGCGTCAAACGGTTTACATTCCAAATGAAGCTTTACTGACATGGAATTTTATCAATTCGCGTTTGATGACGTCCTCCTTCAAATTCCGTTGAGAGGAAGGTTTTGACCATTTCTATGGCCTGAGGAATAGAAATATAACGTGCCGGTAAGCTAAGAATGTTCGCATTATTGTGCTGCCGAGCCAAAGCAACAATTTCTTTATTCCAACACAAAGCCGCGCGTATTTTTTGGTGTTTGTTCGCCGTCATTGAGGCACCGTTTCCGCTTCCGCATATAATTATACCCAGGGTGGCAGCACCACTGACTACATCTTCGGCTACGGGATGTATAAAATCTGGATAGTCTACACTCCCGGCAGTATCCGTTCCATAATTTCTTACCTCATGTCCTGAGCTTTCTAAGAAATCGATAATGGCGGCTTTGTAGTCGGGGCCGGCATGATCATTGCCAATGCTTATTTTCATAATGCTAATTTTTGTAAAAGTATAAAACATTGTTCAAAAGCACTGGATAATGTTTGAGAAGCCGTTTACAAATTGTTAATAAAATATCTTAAAAAAAACAGCCTTTTACAAAAACGCTCTTGCTTATAAAAAGGAACGAAAAAAACGAATTTACTTTTCTTTTTTTTTCTTCCGGCTGTTCAACAAAACAGCCGTTTTATAAACAGACTTCAAAGTCATTTTCGGTCATTTTTTATAAAGAAACAGCGTTATTAACAATCTTTAAAAACATCTTTAAAGTTTTGATTTTCATTATATTATCCTGTTCATTAAAACAAATAAAAAGTGAACTAAATCATCTATCTGAATTATATGTTTATTTTCACATAAAAGAATACACAGTATTAACAAGCAATAATATGCAGCATCTTTTTTAAAAATTTCAAAAAAAATAAAATGATAATGTTAATACTGTGAACAACTTATGCTTTTGGTTTATTGTACCTTTACTCTAGTATTAGCTTATGTCAAAAAAGAAAAAATCGTTACATAAAATGGAAGATAGAATTTATTCTATTTTCAATCGCCAACCCAAAAAACTATTTAATTACAAGCAGCTTGCTGCAGAACTAAAGATAACAGATACCCAAGGGCGAAATTTAATCATTAATTGTCTTCAACTTCTTAAACGGAAAGAAAAGATCGAGGAAATAGAACGAGGAAAATTCTCATTTAAAATACCCAAAGGGAATACGGTTGAGGCCATACTAACCATACTACCCGCAGGAAAAGGAGCGATAAGCCCAACGGATTTTGGTGAAGAAATAATTATACCTAAAAAGAAAATTAATAGAGCACTGCATGGAGATACTGTATCCGCGCTAGTGTATCGCAAGAATAAAGAACTGCATGCAGAGATACTTGAAGTACTCAAAAGAGGAGAACGAGAATATGTAGGCGTACTGGAAAAACACAAAGATTTTGGTTTCGTTTTGTGTAAGAAAGGGAGTATGTACACGGATCTTTTTGTTAGTGCTGAAAATATAAAACATTACAAAGAAGGAGAAAAAGTCGTCGCCGTTTTCAAAGATTGGCCAAAAAACAGTGATTCCCCAACAGGAACCATTATAAAAAGTTTAGGACAATCTGGAGAAACCAATACAGAAATTCATGCCATACTTCACGATTATGGATTACCCTATGATTTTCCTAAAGCAATTGAATCCGTTGCAGCTCAAATTAGCACGGAGATTTCTTTTGCTGAAATAAAGAAAAGAAAGGATTTTAGAAAGACTTTAACGTTTACGATTGATCCAATAACTGCCAAAGATTTTGACGACGCTTTATCTTTTAAACAGTTGGAAACCGATGTTTTTGAAATAGGGATTCACATTGCAGATGTATCTCATTATGTTCAACCCAACACAGCATTGGATGAAGAAGCATTCAACCGAGCCACATCCGTCTATTTAGTAGATCGTGTGGTTCCCATGCTTCCGGAAGTACTTTCCAACGGTCTTTGTTCACTCCGCCCTCAGGAAGAAAAATATACTTTTTCTGCAGTTTTTAAAATGAATTCCAAAGGAGATGTTTTGGACGAATGGTTTGGGAAAACGATAATCAATTCAGATCATCGGTTTTCTTATGAAGAAGTACAACACCTTCTTGAGACGCAACACACTCAGGTTACGGATAAGGTTTCTTTAGACGGAAAAGCTTACGAAGTACCGACGTCTGTTTTTGAAAGTATTCAACACTTGGATGGGATCGCTAAAAAATTAAGAAGCCATCGAATGAAAAAAGGAGCGATTTCTTTTGATCGTGTGGAGGTCAATTTTCATTTAAATGAAGCCAATCATCCAGAAGGGGTTTATTTTAAAACCTCCAAAGATGCACATAAATTGATTGAAGAATTTATGTTGTTGGCCAATAGAAAAGTTGCAGAATTTATTGGTAAAAGAAAAGCCCCCCTACCCTTTGTCTATAGAATCCACGATGATCCGGATGAAGAAAAATTATTGAAGTTAAAAAGCACCATCAGTCAATTTGGGTATCAATTGGAAATCAATCCCAAAAATATTAGCGGCGCATTAAACCAATTGCTTTTGGATTGTAATGGAAAAAAAGAACAAAATTTGATTGATACCATGACGCTGCGTTGTATGAGCAAAGCGGAATATTCTACTAAAAATATTGGTCATTACGGTTTAGCGTTTAATCATTATTCGCATTTTACATCTCCCATCAGAAGGTATCCTGATGTAATGGTACACCGCCTTTTACAACATTATTTAGAGGGAGGCACTGCGGTAAAAGAAGACCTTTTGGAAGAAGCCTGTGTTCATTGTTCGCAAAGAGAACAGCTGGCGACCAAAGCCGAGCGAGATTCTATCAAATTTATGCAAGTGCTTTATATGGAAGATAAGGTGGGAATGGTGTTTGACGGTGTTATTTCCGGTGTTACTGATCGAGGTATGTACGTAGAAATCAATGATAACAAGTGTGAAGGGATGATCCGAATAATGGATATTAAAGGAGATTATTATAATTTTGACGAACGCAATTTGGCATTGGTTGGGGAGCGCAAAAAGAAAGTTTTTCAATTGGGCGACGCCATTAAAATTAAAGTAAAAAAAGCCAATGTTATTAAGCGTTTTTTAGATTTTGAACCCGTTTAATTTTACTCTTTTCAATCATGAGAGCTACTATTTTATTATTATCTATTCTATTTTCTTCAGCAACGGCTCGCGCTCAAAACGACCCGAATGAAATAAAAACACTTACAACCGGACCTTTTAAATCCCTTAAAGTTTATTCCAGAATTGATGTAAATCTTATCGAATCAGACGTTAATAAAGCCGTGATTTATGGGGCAGAATCTGACCAAGTAACCCTTTCAGTTAAAAATGAAACCCTAAAAATTAAGTTGGCCATTGCCTCCCTAGTACGTAAAGGAATTACCCATATTGACCTCTATCACAGTGCACCTCTAGAGCGAATAGAAGCACATCAGGGGGTGACCCTTAGTGCATTCCATCCTATAGAACAGCCAAGCATACAGTTGAAGTCGGTAGAAGGCTCGATCATTACAGCTCTAGTGGACATTGACCAAATCGATGCGAAGACCGCATCTGGAGGAAGTTTGATTTTAAAGGGAAACGCAAAAAAATTGGATTTAAAAGTAAATACAGGCGGCAACTGCGAAGCAGAGCAGCTGAAAACTGAGCGAGTAAATGTTAAAGTGCTTGCGGGTGGCTATGCGTATGTAAATTCAGAAGGTATTGTAGACGCCGAAGCTACGGCAGGAGGGGTAATTCGTGTTTTTGGAAACCCGGAAAAACAAATAATTTTAAGTCGTTTGGGAGGAAAAATTCTTTTGGCGAATGAAGTCCCATAGGCAAGAAAAAGAGGCATCGAGCGGATTCGAACCGCTGTACAAGCTTTTGCAGAGCTCTGCCTAGCCACTCGGCCACGATGCCATGCTACAAAAATAGCAATATTTAATCGAATTATACGCTCTTGCGAGAGAGTTCTCGCTTCACGGCGACTTCTTCCACATTTCCTCCAATCGGGGGATTTTTTTTTGCCACCTTCACCGTTGCTTTGGAGACTGTGGGATGCTCTTTAAGGATGCGCATCAGTATCCGATCCGCAACGTTTTCCAACAGATGCGCCCGTTTTTCCATTTCTGTTTTAACAATGCTATGTAGCGCAACATAGTCCACGGTATCACTGAGTTTGTCAGACTTTGCTGAGGCCTCCAAATCAGTATCCACAACCAAGTCGATCACATAGTCGCTGCCGATTTTCTTTTCTTCATCCATGCAGCCGTGATAGGCATATAAACGGATTTTTTTTAAATAGATTTTTCCCATCAGACAGCAAAGATAGAAAGACATTTTTGAGTAGCCCTTCAAAACAATGATTTCAATATCTTTGCCCTAATTTTAAAAGCATGGACCGACCCTTACATTTTATAGAGCATATCATTGAAGAAGATCTTGCCAATGGTTTTCCAAAGCAAGACTTGCGTTTTCGTTTTCCTCCGGAACCTAATGGTTTTCTTCATATTGGACACGTCAAAGCAATCTGTATCAATTTTAATTTAGGCGAGCGCTATGGCGCTCCCGTCAACTTAAGATTTGACGATACCAACCCCGCCAAAGAAGAGCAGCAATTTGTAGACGCCATCAAAGAAAACATTCAATGGTTGGGTTATCAATGGGACAAAGAATGTTATGCTTCCGACTATTTTGATCAATTATATCAGTGGGCGCATCAGCTCATTGACCAAGGCTTGGCTTATGTAGATTCACAAGACTCTGCCGCTATTGCAGCGCAAAAGGGAACCCCCACCGAAGCGGGAAGTGAAAGCCCTTATCGCAATCGATCGGTTGCCGAAAACAAGTCGCTTTTTACAGCAATGCATGATGGCAAAATTGAAGCGGGAGCCCATGTATTACGTGCCAAAATAGATATGGCGGCTTCCAATATGTTGTTACGCGACCCAGTGATGTATCGAATTTTATACAAAACCCATCATCGTACGGGCGACCAATGGTGTATTTATCCCCTTTACGACTGGACACACGGCGAATCCGACTACATTGAACAAGTTTCGCACTCACTCTGCTCTTTGGAGTTTAAACCCCATAGAGACCTTTATGAGTGGTTTCTCAGGGCCTTGAATCCAAGCGCAGGAACGATCCCTAAACAACGAGAGTTTGCCCGGATGAATTTGTCATATACTGTTACGAGTAAACGCAAATTGATGACCCTTATCGAAAAAGGATTGGTCTCTGGTTGGGACGATCCACGAATGCCCACGATTTCCGGCTTGCGCCGAAGAGGGTATACGCCCCAAGCATTACGAAATTTTGTAGATGCCGCTGGCGTTGCTAAAAGAGATAATGTGATCGATTTGTCTCTATTAGAATTTTCCATTCGGGAGCATCTCAATACCATCGCCCCCCGAGTGATGGGCGTATTAGATCCGGTCAAATTGACCATATCGAATTATCCCGACGATCAAGAAGAACTTTTGGAAGGTGAAATTAATCCTGAAAATTTGGAATTAGGTACGCGTGAAATCCCTTTCTCAAAACACTTGTTCATCGAACGTGAAGACTTTCAAGAATCCGCCAACCGCAAGTTTTTCAGGTTGACTTTGGAAAAGGAAGTGCGCTTGAAAAACGCCTATATTATTAAAGGAGAATCCGTTGTGAAAGATCCCGAAGGTAATATTGTAGAAATTATTTGTACTTATGATCCTGAAAGCAAAAGTGGAACTGGAACCGAAGCCAGTATGCGCAAGGTAAAAGGAACACTACACTGGGTCAGCCAAAAACATGCTGTTGCAGCCCAAGTGAATCTCTACGATCGCTTGTTCAAGGTGGAAGCTCCAGATCAAGATAAAGCAACCGACTTTGTTGCCCATATCAATGAAAACTCTTTGGAAACCATTACAGCAATGGTTGAACCGGGATTACAAAATGCGATACCGGGAACTCAATACCAGTTTCAACGGATGGGTTATTTTGTCGTGGACACGGATTCAACGGCAGAACAACTGATCTTTAATAAAACCGTAGGTCTTAGAGACACTTGGGCGAAGCAAAACGGCTAAAATTTATTTTTCGCCCTTGTTTTTGTTTTCTTCGTTTTTACGTTTCATCGCTTCACCAATCTGATTACTGGCGGTAAAGGAGGCCACCATATTGTTCAACATCTCACTCCCCGCTTGCGGAGAATTGGGCAATAAAATCAAATTGGAATTCGTTTCTTCTCCAATGGACTGAAGCGTGTCGTAATGTTGGGTCACAACAATCAGCGCAGAGGCCTCTTGAGAATTGATGCCCACCTTGTTCAAAACATCTACAGATTCTTCCAAACCACGCGCAATTTCTCTTCTCTGATCGGCAATTCCTTGTCCTTGAAGTCTTTTGCTTTCTGCTTCCGCCTTTGCCTTTTCCACAATAAAAATGCGCTCGGCATCTCCTTCGTATTGTGCGGCAACTTTTTTACGCTCTGCTGCATTGATACGGTTCATGGCGGCTTTCACTTCCGCATCGGGATCAATGTCGGTCACTAAAGCCTTAATAATATCGTAGCCATAATTGATCATTGCATCGTTCAATTCTCCTTTTACAGCATTGGCGATATCGTCCTTTTTTTCAAAAACATCATCCAATTTCATCTTTGGCACAACCGCGCGAACAACGTCAAATACATAAGAGGTAATTTGATCTTGGGGATAATCCAATTTATAGAAAGCATCATAAACACTTTCCTGAACGACTTTGTATTGAACAGAAACTTTTAGTTTGACAAAAACATCGTCTTTGGTTTTGGTTTCAACAATCACATCCAATTGCAAAATCCGTAAACTGATGCGTCCTGCAATTCGATCAATTAAAGGGATCTTGAGATGTAATCCAGATTGGCGAATACTTTGAAAACGTCCAAAGCGTTCAACAATGGCAGCGGTTTGCTGTTTCACAACAAACAGCCCGGAGAGAAGAATGAAAACTCCTAAAAGGAGGACAATTGGGGTTATAATACTCATAGCTATAGATTAAGGTTAATAATTGAAAGTTTTGCTTTTTCGATTCTCTTTAAAGTTACACTTTTCCCCAATATCTCACAAATCGTCAACAAATCCGGGCCGGCCAGTTTCCCAACAATGGCTATTCTAAAGCTTTGCATCAAAACTCCAAAGGGAATCTCGTTTTCTTTAGACCAAGCAAAACAGGCTTCTTTCAGTGCGTTTCCATCCAATCCATCAGCGATAATATGGTCCAATTGTCCTAGAATTTTAAGGGGTTGTTTCTGCAGGAGCTTGTCCCAAACGCCGTGAGCATAGTCCGGTTCCTGATAAAATAACTGGGTTTCCGTTTTAAGATCCTCCAACAAGTACAAACGATCCTTAATAAGAGCGATTATTTTTACTGCCGTTTCGGTGTCGAAATGATCCAATAATTTACTTCCCTCCTCCGTTTCCAATAGTTGCTGTTCAGTACTGTTTTGTAGATATTGATGATTGATCCATTTGGCTTTTTCAAAGTCAAATCGTGCGCCCCCCTTTTGAACCCCCGATAAATCAATGGTGTTTTCTAAGGCTTCTAACGAAAAAAGTTCTTGGTCATTTCCTGGATTCCATCCCAAAAGCGCCAAATAGTTAATTAAGGCCTCCGGAAGAAATCCTCTTTCCTTAAATCCGACCAACCCCTCTCCCCACTGTAGCGGAAAGACGGGAAACCCTTCTTTTTCACCATCTCTTTTGGACAATTTCCCTTTCCCTTTGGGTTTAAGGATAAGCGGTAAATGCATAAATTGGGGGGTTTCCCAACCAAAGGCATCGTAAATCAATTGATGCAAGGGTAGTGAGGGGAGCCATTCTTCGCCTCGAATCACACAACTGATTTGCATCAAATGGTCATCGACTACATTGGCGAAATGATAAGTCGGCATACCGTCACTTTTCATTAATATTTTATCGTCAATATTGTTGCTCTCAACACGGATCGTTCCTCGAATATCGTCCTGAGCCACCACCTCCTTATTGGGCTCAACTTTTAGACGGATGACAAAGGGTTCTTTTCCTAATAAGTTTTTTGTTTCTTCTGCTTCTAGGGTCAAACTATTTCTAAAATTCATTCGGTTAGATGCCCCGTAACGAAATGTATTTCCCTGACCATCAGCATCTTTACGCGCTTGATCCAAAGCCTCATTGCTGTCGAAAGCATAATAGGCTTTCCCCCTTTCAACAAGTAGTTCTATATGTTTTTGGTAAATTTGCTTACGTTCACTTTGACGATAGGGACCAAAATCTCCTCCGCTTACTGGGCCTTCATCGGGAACTAAATGACACCATTCCAAAGCTTTTTGAATATATTCTTCGCTACCTTCAACATAGCGGTGCTGATCGGTGTCTTCGACCCGTAAGATAAAAACGCCGTTGTTTTTTTTAGCAAATAAATAGTTAAAAAGAGCGGTACGAAGCCCTCCGATATGTAAAGGTCCTGTAGGGCTGGGAGCAAAACGAACGCGTGTTGTCATTTTTTGTGCAAAGATAATCCGTTCTATTTGAATATGTCACATCTCATTTCCATTATACGTATATTTGTTAAAATTTTCTAGAGATCATTTATTTTAATAACATACCCGAAACCATAGATGCGGATCATCTCAAAAAGCAATTATTGTTTTTTACCGATTCCAAGGGATTTTCAATTGAAAAACTCTCATATAATTTTATTTCAAGAGATCAAATGTTTCAAATGAATGTAGAATATTTAAATCACGACACCGATACAGACATTTTGACCTTTGATTATAGTGTCTCAGAATCGCTTATAGCAGAAATCTTTATATCCTTGTGGGCAATACGCGATTCTGCGAAAAAATATGCGCAAACCATTGAAAACGAGTTGATTAGAACCGTTTCCCACGGATTATTGCATTGTTTGGGGTATAATGATAAGTCAGAAGCAGAAAAAATGATGATGCGAAAGTTGGAAGACGAATTTATAGAATTGTTCCACGTGAAACCTTTGACCGATGTTTGAAAGTAAATACGATGTGATTGTTGTAGGCGCGGGTCATGCGGGTTGTGAAGCCGCCGCCGCCGCAGCAAACTTGGGATCCAAAACATTGTTGATTACAATGAACCTGCAATTTACTGGACAAATGTCTTGTAACCCGGCTATGGGCGGAATTGCAAAAGGGCAAATTGTTAGAGAGATAGATGCGCTCGGCGGATATAGTGGGATCGTTTCCGACAACAGTGCCATTCAATTTAAAATGCTAAACCAATCTAAAGGCCCAGCCATGTGGAGCCCCAGGGTCCAATCCGACCGTAGCCTTTTTGCGTTGGAATGGAGAAAAATGTTGGAGAACACGCCCAAGCTCGATTTTTATCAAGACATGGTGGTTGATCTTTTGTTTGATAAGGAAGCCGTACAAGGGGTGGTTACCTCTTTGGGTCTAAAAATTTATTCTAAATCTGTAGTGCTCACCAATGGAACTTTTTTAAACGGTTTGATTCACATCGGGGAAAAAAACTTTGGTGGAGGCCGTGCCGGTGAGACTGCTTCAATTGGACTTACTGCTGCGCTTGAAAATGTTGGTTTTCAGTCGGGTAGAATGAAAACAGGTACTCCCCCTCGGGTTGATGGACGCTCTTTAAACTTTGAAGTAATGGAAGAACAGGCGGGAGATGAACAGCCCTCTAAATTTTCCTATCTCCCGATCACGAAACCCCTTACCAAACAACGAAGCTGTCACATCACCCATACGAATACGACGGTTCATGAAATTCTAGCCTCCGGTTTTGATCGTTCTCCGATGTTTAATGGAAATATCAAAAGCACAGGGCCACGTTATTGTCCCTCTATAGAAGACAAGATCAATCGTTTTGCAGATAAAAACAGGCATCAAATATTTGTTGAGCCCGAAGGTTGGGACACCGTCGAAGTATATGTAAACGGATTCTCCACTTCACTCCCCGATGATATTCAGTACAAAGCCTTAAAACAAGTTAAAGGGTTTGAGAATGTAAAATTTTTCCGTCCCGGCTACGCCATTGAGTATGATTATTTCCAACCGACTCAATTATTTCATACTCTAGAAACTAAGCGCATTGAAGGGCTCTACTTTGCGGGTCAAATAAATGGAACCACGGGCTATGAAGAAGCAGGGGCTCAGGGAATCATAGCAGGAATAAATGCCCATTTAAAAATCAATGATCAAGAGCCTTTTATATTGGGTCGTGAAGAAGCCTATATTGGTGTATTGATTGACGATCTAATTCTAAAAGGAGCAGAAGAGCCCTATCGGATGTTCACCTCAAGAGCGGAATATCGCACCCTGCTGCGTCAAGACAATGCAGATGATCGACTTACCGCACGATCACATAAAATTGGATTAGCTTCTGATGAGCGATTACGCTTGGTTGCTAATAAGGCTAAAGCAAAAACGGCACTTGTTCATTATCTTGAAAAAACCAGTTATGAATTACAAGAGGCGAATGCTTTGTTGGAAGCCAAACAGAGCGACTTGGTGACACAATCAGATAAGTTTGCCAAATTACTTTCAAGGCCCAGTGTGCAGCGAAAGGACATCGTCAACTTTAATCCATTAGCCAACTATCTCAAAGAAAATCAATTCACTGATGAGGTTTTTGAACAAGCGGAAATCCAAATTAAATATGCTGGGTATATTGACAAAGAAAAACGCAACGCGGATAAACTAAAACGCTTGGAAAACATTAAGATTCCAAAAGACTTTAATTTTGATGTGTTGGCGTCTCTTTCTTTTGAAGCGAAAGAAAAACTAAATCATCTTCGTCCTAATACCTTAGCACAAGCTTCTAGAATCAGCGGAATCAACCCGAGCGATATCAGCGTATTGTTGGTCTCCATGGGAAGATAATGAGAATTGTTTCACGTGGAACCAATGAACTTACGAAAAGATAAAACGTTAGGAGTCGCTCGAGACCATTTAGTTTCCGAACAAGACTTTACGATCTATTGGGACAATAATCACCGCATTTCTTGGACAGACATCAAGGACATTAAAGACCTTTCGCCCTATTATGATTCTGGAGATTATGACTCGCACAAAGCCCAAGCAATTTCTTTTTTAGATCGTATATATCGGTTTGTTCAGCGAAAAATGTTGTTGAAAAAATGGAAGCTTATACGGCAGTTGTGTGGCAATAATACTCATGTTTTAGAATTTGGCTCAGGAAACGGAACCTTTGCCAGTTATATTCAAAACCAAGGCAACCATGTGGATGCAATTGAGGCTTCTGAAAAGGCGCGCCAAATATTGCTCCAAAAAAAGATTAGAAATTACCATAGTTTAGAGGAATTAGAGATTTCGAAAACGTATGATGTGATCACCCTTTGGCATGTTTTGGAACACCTTCCTCAGCCGGAGGATGCATTGCACTCATTAAAAAACCGACTGAAACCCAAGGGAACCTTGTGGATCGCTGTTCCAAATTTTGAAAGCCATGATGCCCTGCACTATAAAATGAATTGGGCAGCACTGGACGTTCCCCGTCACCTTTGGCATTTTACAGAGGAAGGACTATTACAAATGGCACGTAATGCCGGGCTTAAGTGCGTTGAAAAACACCCGCTTTATTACGATGTTTTCTATATTTCTTACTTATCAGAGAAACATAAGAAGACTCGATTTCCAATAGTTGTGGGTTTTTGTTATGCGCTGATATTCAGTATAAAAGCAATAGTTAGCAAAAGACATTCTTCAAAAATATTTGTCTTTCAAAAAAGAGACTAAACGGCTTTTTTATGGATTAAACGACTCATGTTTAACGCAAGATCGGTAAATACTATTTTTGGGTTGGCATTTCTATAAATATAAAACATACTTTTTTCACAGGCTTCTATCAACGCTGCATAATTTCCATTGTGAATAAATGGGGCAATCTTTTCTAAATCAAAATTATTTCTTGATTCAAAACGCACTAAATTTTTCAAATCGTAATTCAAAATCATAGCATCCCTAAAAAATTGTAATGCAAACTGCAACAATTGTTGCTGTTCATCGCGTCCCAATCGACTTATCTGATTCACCCAATCCATCAAATCAATAACCACTGCTTTATCCTTGGCGGCACGAAATGCCATCCGCAACCAATCGATCAGCATCTTTTCATAATCGATGATGTTTCTATCGACAAGGAGTTTTAATAGGGCAGCAAAATCTCCTCCACTTTTTTCAATCCATTCTTGTGCAATTGTAGCATTTTGCGAAGTAAAATAGCCTTCTAAAGCGTTAGTTTCTATAGGAGGAAGGGCTGTTATTTGACAACGAGACGTTATGGTGGGAAGTAATAGATTGACATCTTCTGCGATCATCAAGAAAAAAGTTTTTTCGGGGGGCTCCTCCAAAAGTTTTAAGAATTTATTGGAAGCTTCAGTATTCATTTTATCCATCCCCCAAATAATACAAACCTTATTTCCCCCAGAAAAGGATTTCAATCCCATCTTGTGATGCAGGGACTGAATTTCATGGACATTAATGATGCCTTGTTTATTTCCCACTTCCAAAGTTTCAAACCAATCGGAATAGGAACCGTAGATGTTTTGTTGGAGAAAAGAAAACCAAGTAGGGAGCACGTCATCCGAAACCAAATTTTTGCTCTTTTCTCCTTTAACCACAGGAAATACAAAATGTAAATCCGCTTGTTGTTCCGGACTTTTGGTCTCGGAAACACCCAAAAGCTGAAAGGCAAAATCCAAAGCTAAAGCAAGACCGCCACGTCCCAAATTGCCTGTAAATAACTGAGCATGAGGAACTTGGCTGGAATTCAGCTGAAGTTGCAGCTGTTGTTTAATTTTCTCTTGACCAATGAGTGGATGGGATAACATGGAGTAAATATAGTACATCAAAGGTCTTTGGTAAATCTTGTTGGGATCAAATTTTTGAGAAATTTTTACAAACGATAATTTAAAGTTTTCAAAATCGGTACTTTTGAGAAATTTTTTAAAAATGAATCAACTCAACGATCAAAATTTCCAGAACCAACGCGCCATCATTCGAGTCGACTTTAATGTTCCGCTCAACGAGAAATTAGAAGTGACCGATGCGACGCGTATCGTCGCGGCCAAACCCACCATAGATTATGTGCTTCAGCAAGGCGGAAGTTGTGTGCTCCTTTCACATTTGGGTCGTCCCAAACACCAAGAACCCGAGTTTTCTTTAAAAAATATTGTTGCCACAGTTTCTGAAATTTTAGGGTGTGAAGTGCTCTTTTCGGAACACTGTGTGGGGCCCGAAGCGGAAGCCCTAGCACAAGCCCTTCAACCCGGTCAAGTGCTTTTGATGGAAAACCTTAGATATCATCCCGAAGAAACCAAAGGAGATGTTGATTTTGCCCAACAATTAGCCGCACTAGGCTCTATTTATATCAACGATGCCTTTGGTACGGCGCACCGTGCGCATGCCTCTACCACAATAATTGCACAATTCTTCGAGGGGAAAAAATGTTTTGGTCAACTACTCAAAAAAGAAGTAGATGCCATCGAAAAAGTAATGAAAAACGGAGCTTCACCGGTCTTAGCCATTTTGGGAGGCGCAAAAATATCCTCCAAAATCACCATCATTGAAAGTTTATTGGACAAAGTAGATCATTTGTTGATTGGCGGAGGAATGGTCTATACGTTTATTAAAGCGCAAGGTGGAAGCATCGGAAATTCTATTTGCGAAGATGAGTATGGTGACTATGCCTTGGAACTCATGGAAAAAGCAGCAGCCAAAGGCGTGCAATTGCATTTGCCAGAGGATGTGGTTGCCGGAGACGACTTTTCTGACGGAGCCAACCGCAAAATATTTCCTGTGAATGCGATCGAAGCGGGCTGGGAAGGAATGGACGCAGGACCGAAAAGTGTTTTGCGTTTTAAGGAATTAATCACAACGTGTCGAACTATTTTGTGGAACGGGCCTTTGGGAGTCTTTGAGTTTCCCAGTTTTGCCAAGGGAACCATCGCCGTGGGAGAAGCCATTGGCGAGGCAACCCGAGCGGGAGCCTTTTCACTCGTGGGCGGGGGTGATTCTGTTGCGGCGGTAAAACAATTTGGTTTGGAAACCCAGATGAGTTATATTAGTACAGGTGGTGGTGCGATGTTGGAAAGTTTAGAAGGTAAAATTCTGCCCGGTATAGCCGCCCTAGATCAATAAAATCTGGTTCTCATGAAAAATTTGCTCTTGCTTTTTGTTTTCTTTTTAGTCCTCAAATGCGATTTCGGACCTTCTCAGGCAGCGGCCTATGTGCCGGAATCCAGTGGAAAGATCAACAACATTACCGTGGTGATGGCGGAAAATGAATGGGATACAGCCTTGGGCAAGCGCGTTCGAGAGGCCCTTGAAAAACCCTATGAAGGCTTGCCCCTTGACGAACCCCAGTTTAGCTTAAACTACTTAAGCCCCAAAGCGTTTACGGGCTTTGGTCGTCAAAGCAGAAATGTAATTTGGTTTCAAAATGATTCACTGGCTCGAATCTCGCTGGCTGAAAATCAATTTGCGAGACCTCAAATTTTGGCACATATTACGGGACCGGATGCCGACGCCAAAGCATTTTATTTTGAAGAAAACCTTCAACTGTTAGAGGCCTCTTTCGGGGAACAAGAACGCAAAGAAAAGCTTCGAAGAATTCAAAAAGCACCCACAACAGAAAAAAGTTTAGAAAACCGTTTTGGGATTTCGCTGACCTATCCTTCTGCTTATGAAACAGTAGTTGATTCCACCAATTTTGTTTGGATACAAAAACAAATTCAAAAGGGACACTTAAACCTTATTGCCTATCGTTTACCCGCCACCGTTTTCGACGCAGGCGTGCTCACTGAGCGGATCCTTGCCATCAGAGACTCCATAGGCAAAAAATACCTGCCGGGGCGCTTAGACGGCAGCTATATGATTACAGAAAAAGCGTATTTGCCCTATTTTTATAAAACCACTTTGGACGGTCAGCAAACCTATTTGACCAAAGGAACCTGGGAGGTTGCCAACGATTATATGGCGGGTCCTTTTGTAAATTATATGGTACAGGATAGTCTCAACAAGCGAATTATGGTCATAGAAGGGTTTGCCTTCGCTCCGTCCATCAGCAAAAGAGAGTACATGTTCGAACTGAACACGATTTTATCAACACTAAAAATAAAGGCAAATTAGGATTTAGACTTCTCGTCTGTCTTGGAGTTTTCTTCTTCCACTTCCTTAGTGGCATTTTTAAACTCCTTTATTCCACTCCCGAGTCCTTTCATCAATTCAGGAATTTTTCGTCCACCGAAAAGCAAAAGCACTACTGCGATAATTAAAATGATTTGAGGACCTCCAATCATGCCTAAAAAAGGGATAGCAAACATCATGTCGTATTCTATTTAAAACAAATGTACTGAAATATTTATTTTGCAGCACATCAAATTTCAACTAGTATGAGGAATAGGATTCCTTATCTTTGTAATCTATGGCAAAAAGAGTTACACGTCGCGACCGCCTGATCAAAAAGTTGATGAGTCCCTATCGGATGGTGATTGTCAACGAAGAAACCTTTGAGGAGCAGCTTCAATTTCGCTTGTCTCGCTTGAATGTGATCATATTGTTGACCCTGCTTTTAGCCATACTTACCACCACAATTTTTCTAACCATTGCCTATACTCCCATCAAGGAATACATTCCCGGCTACGATTCTAGTGAGTTGCGCAAGAAAGCAATAAAGAACATCTTTACTGCAGATTCGCTCATATCAATTTATGATAAAAACGCCCGCTATCTCGAATCGGTTCAAAAAGTCTTGAGTGGAACGGTTGAATTTGAAGAGACGAATGAAAACAACGATATTTCGGAGTCTTTACCACCAAATTTTGAATACGAAAATCCGGCGGCAACCGAAGATGCTCTTTTGCGAAATCTGGTCGCACAAGAAGATAAATACAATGTTTTTGAAAACAACATACAAGAACGAAATCTTTTGGTTTTTCCTCCGGCAGAAGGGCCTATTTCACAAGATTTTAATGCCGAAGAAGCGCACTATGCCGTGGATATTGTTCTCGCCAAAGACACCCCCATCAAAGCCATCGCCGATGGAACTGTTGTCTTTGCGGAGTGGAGTGTTCAAACCGGGCACGTGATCATTTTACAGCACGATCTAGGCGTGCTTTCGGTGTACAAACACAATGCCTCTTTAACCAAAAAACAAGGGGAAACAGTAGCTGCCGGAGAGGTCATTGCTACGGCAGGAAACACGGGGGAATATTCTACAGGCTGGCATTTGCATTTTGAAATTTGGATGGATGACTACCCCATGGATCCCAAGGATTTTTTCAATTTTTAAAAGCGTATGATAAAATCCATAGTTGCTAAATGGTGGGCCAAAAGGAATTATTTAAAGACTCAAAAATGGGTACAAAACCCTATTGAAACACAGGAAAAAATTCTAAAACAGCTCGTTCAACAAGCAAAAAACACCTCCTTTGGAAAAGATCATCGGTTTGATCAAATTTCGGATTCTAACACTTTTTCGCAAAGGGTTCCTATTCGGGATTACGAAGGACTCCGGCCCTATATTGATCGTATGGTTGCTGGGGATTCGGATGTATTATGGCCAGGGAAACCCACTTTTTTTGCAAAAACCAGCGGCACCACCTCAGGGACTAAATGGATTCCCCTCACCAAAGCCTCACTACCTTTTCACATACAAGCAGCCAGAGAAGCACTGTTGAATTACATCTATCAAAGCGGCTCGGCAGATTTTATCTCCGGTAAGCAAATCTTTTTACAGGGCAGTCCGGAATTAACCCAAAAAAACGGCGTATCCGTGGGAAGGCTTTCGGGAATTGTTGCCCACTTTGTTCCTTCTTATCTGCAAAAAAGCAGACTCCCCAGTTGGGAAACCAATTGTATTGACGATTGGGAAACCAAAGTGGATGCTATCGTTGAAGAGACACTACAAGAGGACATGCGGCTTATCTCTGGGATTCCTTCGTGGGTTCAAATGTATTTTGAACGGCTTCAAGCCAAAACGGGGAAACCTATTTCGGAGATCTTTCCAAACTTTTCAGTTTTTGTGTATGGGGGAGTCAATTTTGAGCCCTATCGCGCAGGGTTTGAAAAGCTTATGGGTAAGAAAATCGACAGCGTAGAACTATTTCCCGCCTCAGAGGGATTTATTGCCTATCAGGATCAATTGGAGGACAAGGGGCTGTTACTTTTATTGAATCACGGGATTTATTATGAATTTATAGAGGCAGATAAATTTTATGAGGAAAACCCCGTTCGCCACACGTTAAAAACGGTGGCATTGGGCGTCAATTATGTATTGATCCTCAGTACCAATGCCGGTTTGTGGGGATATAATTTGGGAGACACCATTCAGTTCACCAGTTTGCATCCGTTCCGGATCATTGTGAGTGGAAGAATCAAACATTTTATTTCCGCCTTTGGCGAACACGTAATCGGTTCAGAGGTAGAACAGGCTCTTCAAACCGCGATCAAAGAAACCCCCGAAACGATCGTAATCAATGAATTTACGGTAGCTCCTCAAATCAGCCCAAAAGCGGGCTTGCCCTATCACGAATGGTTGATCGAATTTGACACCCCACCAAAGGATATGAATGCATTTCGAATGCGCATAGACGAGAGCATGCAACAAAAAAACATCTATTATTACGATCTTATTGTAGGGAAAGTGCTGCAACCGTTGGTCATACAACCGATTGCCAAGGATGGATTTACAAAATACATGAAAACCGTGGGGAAATTAGGAGGGCAAAACAAAGTTCCACGCCTTTCCAACGACCGTAAGATTGCCGATGGTTTGCAAGCCTATATTGCCAGATGAAAAAGCGAAAGATCATTGTCTTTTCAAACGGAACACATTCCGCTGTTCAGCGGGATATAGAATCATTGGAAACGATGGGATATGCGGTTAAAAGGATCATTTCGCAACCCCACACCGCTTTACCTCTTTTTCTGGGGAATCGAATCCGAGAGTTTTTTTTA
This sequence comes from Flavobacteriaceae bacterium, assembly GCA_018699935.1. GTDB lineage: Bacteria > Bacteroidota > Bacteroidia > Flavobacteriales > Flavobacteriaceae > MS024-2A. Next base: position 20,814 of record JABISF010000026.1, read on the forward strand.
TGTCTCTTTTATCTTCCACGGGCGAGTGCTGTGGTCTGTTGGTTTAATGATTATCATGCTTTTTTCCCAATCGTTCTTTCTAAAGTATTCTTCAAGCCCAGTCTGTTGATTGTGGGAGGGTACGATGCGGTCACCAATCAAAGTTTAAAGTATGGGATTTTTTATAAAAAAAACCTAAGACAATGGATGGCAAGAAAGAATTACGCTTGGGTCAAACAAATTTGGGTGGTTCATCAATCTTTGGCTGTGGGCTGTAAAACAGCACTTCAAAACAGCGGAACCCTTTCGGGTATACATTTCTTTATACCGCGTTTAAAAACGCCTGTCAACACCGTTCCCACAGCTTATGACGCAGCTTTCTGGCATTGTAGCACGGCCAAAACACCAAAAACAGTGCTCACCGTAGCGCATATTCCAGATCAACGCACTTTGAAGATCAAAGGGATTCCTTTATTCCTCAATTTGGCCAAACGCCTGCCCGATTTTCAGTTTACCTTGGCAGGAATTGCCCCACAGCTATTGGACGAACGGGAAGTTCCGCCCAACCTAACCGTATTGGGAAAACAATCCCCTTTGGAATTAAAATTCCTGTATAGTCAACACCAATATTATTTTCAAGGATCTGAAAACGAAGGGCTCCCCAATGTGCTGTGTGAAGCCATGTTATGCAAATGTATTCCGATGGGGCATGCTGTTTTTGGAATCCCCGACGCCATTGGTGATACGGGTTTATTATTTGACAATCCGCTTAATCTCAATCCCTTGGTGGCGTTTTTAGTCAATCAAGAAAAAATCAACGGAGAAGCTGCAAGGGCGCGGATTATAGAGCGCTATCCTGTTGAAAAAAGACAAGACGCTTTTGAACATTTTATACATCCAACAGTATGAAAAAGGTCGCAGTTCTTTCCTATTCCAACTCCAACAACTTGGGAGATCCGATTCAAAGTTTGGCGGCCAAGGCGTTATTGGGACAAGCTGCTGATTTGGAAATGGATCGCGATCATTTGGACACCTATACCGGTTCAGCCCGGGGGATTGTTTTGAATGGATGGTTTATGGACAAGCCCGAACATTGGCCTCCGGCAGTGCAATTGGATCCGCTATTTATTTCTTTTCATTTAAATCCAACGGCAGAAAAAAAAATGACCCGTCCAGACGGAATCGCCTATTTTAAAAAGCACGAACCCATAGGTTGTCGGGATTTATATACCCAAAAAACACTCGAACAAAAAGGGATTAAAACCTATTATTCGGCCTGTTTGACCCTAAGTCTTCAACGCAATGTGATTGTCCCACCGCAGACCCCGAGAAAAGGAATTTTGGCATTGAGTTGTTTGGAACGGATGTTGCCCGAAGTGAATTTTGACCAAGGGATTTCCCCCAAGGGGCTTTTGTCCACCGCCATTCAAGTTCTAAAGTTTCCCAGCAAATATGTGAAGTACAAAAAAGCGCAACAGCGTTTGCGTGCTTTTTTACAGCATAAAAACCAACCCATTACCTATCGGTCGCAGCGAATTCCCAAGATTTTGGAAGATGGAGCACAGTTTAAAGCGTTGGCTTTAGATCAATTGAAAGCGATCGCCACTGCGGAGTATGTAATTACCTCGCGAATTCATACAGCACTTCCTGCCGTTGCCTTAGGAACTCCGGTGATCTTATTGTCCGATGGATTGGAACATCCCAATCAATGGAGTCGAATGGAAGGGATGGAGCAGTTTTTTCCAATCCTTTCTTCGCACGATTTAAAGACTTTTTCTTTGAAAGCCTTACGCCCAGGAAAGGCGCATCTGCCCTATGTGGATTTACAAAAGGAAAAAATAACGGCTTTTTTAAAAAAACTAGAGGAGCGGGCTTAAATAATTTATTGTATTTATCTTCGCACAAAAATAAATTCCATGAATATACTCGTCGTTGGAGCCGGTGGGCGCGAACACACTTTTTGTTGGAAATTGGCACAAAGCCCGCTTTGTGATCAGCTTTTTGCTGCTCCTGGAAATGCCGGAACCACAACAGTAGCAACGAATTTACCCGTGTCGGTTACAGACTTTCAAGGAATTAAAGCGGCCGTTTTAAAGCATGACATCAAGATGGTGGTCGTTGGTCCGGAAGATCCTTTGGTGATGGGGATACACGATTTTTTTAAGGCTGACAGCGCACTCCAACAAGTTGCCGTTATTGGCCCCGAAAAAGAAGCGGCGCAATTGGAAGGAAGTAAGGAATATGCCAAAGCTTTCATGATGCGACACCAGATTCCCACGGCCAAATATCAAGCGTTTACGGCGGAAACAGTTGTCCAAGGGGAAGCTTTTTTGGAAACCATGGAGGCACCTTATGTACTTAAAGCCGATGGTCTAGCCGCTGGAAAAGGAGTCTTGATTCTTCAAGACTTACAGGAAGCCAAACGCGAACTCCGGAAAATGTTGTTAGAGCAAAAATTTGGTGCCGCTTCTTCCAAAGTGGTTATCGAGGAATTTTTGGACGGGATAGAACTCTCGTGTTTTGTTTTGTCGGATGGAAAAGGCTCGATTACGCTTCCCATGGCGAAGGACTATAAACGCATCGGAGAGGGAGACACGGGATTGAATACCGGTGGGATGGGAGCGGTTTCACCGGTTCCTTTTGTCGATGCCGAATTCCAAAAAAAGATAGACGAAACCATCGTTCAGCCGACAGTTGCAGGTTTAAAAAAGGACGGTTTACGGTTTAAAGGATTTATTTTTATTGGGTTGATAAAAGTGGGAGATATCCCCAAAGTTATTGAGTATAACGTTCGTATGGGAGATCCAGAAACAGAGGTTGTGCTTCCAAGAATTAAAACGGATTTTGTTGAAATATTAAATGCAATTGCAACAGAGCGCTTAGACCGTATTCAACTCGAAGTGGATCATCGTTCTGCCACCACAGTGGTTGCGGTCTCTGGGGGTTATCCGGAAAGTTATCAAAAAGGCTTTGCCATTTCTGGGCTGGAGACCACTGAAGAAGCAATCCTATTTCACGCCGGAACAATCCACAAAGACGGAATGGTAACAACTTCAGGAGGAAGGGTTTTGGCTGTAACGGCTATGGGAGACAATCATCAAGAAGCCTTGGAACGATCCTATCAGAAACTAAATAAAATTCATTTCGAAGGCATCAATTACCGAAAAGATATCGGGTTTGATTTATAAAAAAGAGTGCGCAGACGGATCTTTGTCTTCTTCTCCGTTTTTGTCGAAAAGATTCAATTGAAGCACCCAGTAGATCAAGGCAGCGAAACCAATCAATAGAAAAGCCCAGTTTACGATGTTGGCAAGTGTCCAATTGCTAAGCTCTAGATTGCGCAAAACATTATAGGGGAGAAACAAAATTTCTTCAAACAACCAGGCAATCCCTTCAAAAAAGTTTTTCATTCTTTTTAGTTTAATTATCTTACAAATTTAAGACAAAGATTAATGCTGGCAAACATATTTCGCAAAACAACACTTCCGGCTTTTTTTGCAGGATTGATTTTGGTTTTTCTAAGCGTTTATTTTTTTCATTCCGGGCATTATTTTAATGTGCTTTCCAAACCCAATTCGTGGTGGGAAACCTTGAGTCTTGCAGCCGGTTTTGCTAGTTTTATTGGAATGATGCAGTTGCTGGAAGTCAATGTGTATACCAACCGCTTCACTTTTTTTCAGTGGCTTTCTTTTCCGGTTGTTTTAACTCTTATGCCTTCCCAAGCATTTTCCTATCTCTATTTTATCCAAGCGCTCCTTTTGTATATGGGATTTCGCGCCTGTCGGGCTTTGGACCCTGGTAAAAGGGAAGCACGGCATCTTTTTCATGTCGCGCTTTGTATTGGTTTTCTGATGCTATTTGATCTTTATTTTACACTTTTGGCAATCATTCCCATCAGTTTTTTGTTTCGAACTTCCTATCGAAACCTTAAAAGTATTTGGGCTTTTTTATTACCGCTCCTATTGCTTCCCTTCACATATGCCATTTGTCTATATCTGTTCTTTGGTCGAAACCGTTTTTTGCCACCGGGGCATCATACGGGGTTTACGTTGGACCTTACTGCGATTGGTCAGGAGCATATTTGGATTGTGCTTTTATTTATTTTTATAATTACGCTCTTTTTATCAAAGACGAAAAATCTGATAAGAGCCCTGGGAATAGGGAATTATTATATGCTGATTTGGCTTTTATTAAGCTTTGTGTTTGGGCTCTTGGGCTGGACAAAAATGGGGGCAAGTTGGTGGTTGAGTTTTTTTCCCGCCGCTTATTTTCTAGGGCTATTGCTCAAGTATAACAAATCCAAGTACAAAATGGATGTCTCCATCCTTTTACTTTTAACGGCAGCCGTACTTTTCAGAATATTTTTTTAGACATCGTCATAATCCACACTGATACGCGTGGAGGTGGGTACGGCTTGACAGGTCAAAACCAAACCCTCTTTAATTTCATCATCCGTCAAAATCTGATTGGTCAACATGCGTGCGGAACCTTCAGTAACACGTGCAATACAAGAGCTACAAACACCTCCTTGACACGAATACGGCACATCCAAACGATTTTGTAAGGCGATGTCTAAAATCGTTTTATCAGGAACAATGGATAAATCTGTAACAACATCATCGTTCAAAACACGCAGCAAGCCCTCTTGCGAAGCCTCCTCAATTTGGGTTAGCGAATGGGAACTTTGAAATAATTCGAAATGAATGGTAGAAGGATCAAAAGCTTTGGCGGTTAAGACGTTTTTGGTCAAATCAATCAGGGCTTCTGGACCGCAAAGGTAAAAATGCTGGGGAGCTTGAGGGGCGTTTTTTAGGGCGCGATGTAATAGCGCGGTATCAATTCTTCCAAAAACAGCGTCGGGTTCATTACTCTTGCTAAAGACCCAATCAATGTGGAGTCTTTTAGGATACGTGCTTAATAATGCTTGGAGCTCGGAGTAAAACATTGTTTCTTGGGGTGTTTTATTTCCATATACAAGATAGAAATGGTTTTCAGGATGCGCTTCCAAAGCCGTTTTTAGCAATGCCATAATAGGTGTAATTCCACTTCCTGCGGCAACCGCCATAAACTGCTGGGGTTTTGCTGAAGGCACATATACAAAACGCCCTTCGGGGATTCCTACCATCAAACTTTGTCCAACTGTCAATTGATCTTTTGCATAGCTCGAAAAAAGCCCGCCTTCAATTTTTTTAATCCCCACGCTTAATCTTCCTTCATGCGGCGCAGTGCAAATTGAATAAGAACGCCGAACAGCTTCTCCATTGATGGTTGCTTCCAGAGAAACATACTGGCCTGCCTGAAAATCAAAAGCGGATTTTAAGGCAGTGGGAACCTCAAAAGTAAGGAGTACGGCTTGGGAAGTTTCTTGGGAAATCGCAGAAATGGGAAGTGCATGATAAGTCGGCATAGCTTTTTTGGCAAATGTATAAAGATTAACTATCTTAGTCAAACACAAGAATCTTTAAACAATGATTCAGTTTACCCAAATTGCATTTCAACTCGCCAACAAGAAATTTTTCCGTTCACCACAATGGGAACAAAATTTGGTCATTCGAATTTTTATCATCATCATCATATTCATTTGCCTTGCAAGTTTTTTCACCTTTGGACTTGGTTTGTTTTGGATCCTTAAAAAAGACTTTCCGGATCAAGACCCGGTATTGGTTATCAATCAATGGTTGGTGTATTATTTTTCTGTAGAATTGTTGATGCGGTATTTTCTTCAAAATCTTCCGGTTGCCGACATACAACATCTATTGCTTCACCCCATCTCCAAAAAAAAGATCGTTCTGTGGATGTTACTGCGATCGGTGTTTTCAATCAGTAATTTACCCCTTCTGATTTTGGGGCTTCCTTTCGTGATTGCTTTTTCCAAGAGTGGTGAAGCGAGCGGACATCTTTGGGTGTGGTTTTTGGGTTTATTAGGGATCAGCCTAAGTTTTAATTTCGCCATTTTTTTAATCAATAAATCAAAGGGCTTTGCCATTGGCGTGTTTACGTTTTTAGTACTTATTGCTGGCTTGGAAAAACAGAACCTTTTTCCTGTAAAGCTCTTTTTCACTAGCGCTTTTGACCATTTATATAGCGCCGGACTCATTGTATTCATCCCTTTGGGGATAGTACTCGTTACTTTTTTTGCGACCTACCGTTTTTTGCTGGGTCGAATCTATCTGGACCAAGGTTTAAAAACTAAGGAAGGGTTTATGTTGGGGCAGCTCACGGTTTTTGACCGTTTTGGAGTACTTGGATTTTTTCTCAAAAACGATCTGCGATTGATCGTCCGGAATATCCGTGCACGGCAAGTGGTTTTGATGGGGTTTTTCTTTTTGTTTTACGGGCTTTTCTTTTTTACTCAAGACGTTTACAAAGAGATGCAAATCATGCATGTATTTGTTGGAATTTTTATCACGGGAGGATTTATGATCACTTTTGGACAATATGTCCCGGCTTGGGACAGCGAATATTATCGGTTTTTGATGTGTCAAAACATCTCCTATCAAAAATATTTGGAATCCAAATGGCTCTTAATGGTTTTTACGGTCGTGGTCGCTTCGGTCTTGTCGTTTCCTTACCTCTATTTCGGGCTAGCCATTTATAAAGTCATCCTTGCAGCGGGATGCTACAATATCGGCATTGGATCCTTAGTTTCTATCTATTCAGGAGCGTATAATAGGAAACCGATTAAGTTAAATGTAAAGGCGAAAGCTTTTGAAAACACACAGGCGTTCAATATGACGCAATTGTTGTTTATGTTGCCCAAATTGTTTCTTCCCATGCTGTTGTTTTATTTGCCTTACAAATTTGTCAGTTTTAATGCCGGGATCATCTTTTTGGTTGTATCGGGCTTGTTGGGATTCTTTTTTAGAACCCCCATTCTCAAAAAAATTGAAAAAGTATACCAAAAAAATAAATATAAAACCCTCGCTTCTTTTCAAACACAAAACGCATGATTTCAGTAACTCAATTGACCAAAAAATATGGCTCCCAATGTGTCTTGGATTTACCTTCACTGGAAATCCCCAAAGGACAATGCTTTGGTTTGGTGGGCAACAATGGCGCAGGAAAAACCACTTTTTTTAGTTTAGTTCTTGATTTGATCAAGGCCAGTTCAGGATCGATTACGATTGATGGTATTTCAGTGGATCGAAATGAATCCTGGAAAAAGCTCACCGCCGCCTATATCGACGAATCTTTTTTAATCGGATATTTAAGCGCAGAGGAATATTTTTATTTTGTGGGGCGCTTGCGCCAACAAACGCCCGAGCAAATAGACCAATGGTTACATCAGTTTGAACCGTTTTTTAATGGAGAAGTGTTAAAACAAAAAAAATATTTAAGAGGATTGTCAAAAGGAAATCAAAAAAAAGTGGGCATTATCGCCACATTGATTGGGCAACCCCATTGGGTGCTTTTGGACGAACCCTTTGCCAATTTAGACCCATCTTCCCAAATCCGGCTAAAAAAACTGATTCTTGAATTGCGTGAAAAGCAAGACATCACCTTCCTAATTTCCAGCCATGACCTAAATCATGTAACCGAAGTTTGTGACCGGATCGTGTTGATGGAAAAAGGATTGCTCATCAAAGACCTCAAGGCAGGAGATTCCACCCTGAAAGAGTTGGCAGATTATTTTACAAATTGAAAAGGAGTATACTAAAACCCCTATTTTTAAGTTAATAAGGCAGACAGAAGAATAAACATGTTGAAACCTACTTTTTCGCTCGCAGTTCTCAGCTGCTTTTTTTTGGCGATCTCTTGTTCAACCTCGAAAAACCGATTGTTGAATCGAGAATACCATGCCCTAAATACAAGGTACAATGTGCTTTTTAATGGAAAAGAAGCTTTTGCCGTGGGAGAGCGCATACTTGCAGAAGCCCACGAAGACAATTTTTTTGAAATCCTTCCCATAGAACCCATTAGTTTGCAAGGAGAAAATTTTGACGACACTACCATCGTTCCCGGTTTTGACCGAGCCGAAGAAAAATCGGTAAAAGCCGTTCAAAAACACTCCATCAATATTGATCAAGTACAGCACAATCGCCATATAGATCAAGCGTATTTATTATTGGGCAAGTCCCGCTATTTTGACCGTCGATTTTTCCCTGCCCTAGAGGCGTTTAATTTTCTTTTAAAAAGCGGTGCCGATTTTCGCACCTATACCGAAGGGCGAATTTGGAGGGAAAAAACAAACATACGCTTGCAAAACCATCGTTTGGCGATCAACAATCTTAGAGATATGACGGATCAATTGGCGGCTAAAAACAAATTTTATCCGCTGGCCAATGCCACCATGGCGGAGGCCTATTTGAATTTATCCATTACAGACTCTGCGCTGTATTATTTAAAAAAGGCAGCCCTGCACGCCAACAAGCGGAAGAAAAAAGGGCGTTATTTTTTTATTTCAGGGCAATTGTATGAGCAACTAAATCAAATCGATTCCGCCCGTTGGGCCTATCAACAATTGATTGACCTCAATCGGAAAACCTCACGAAAACTATTGATTCAATCCAAAATCAAACAACTCCTCTTAAACTCCGACTAAGGACTGGAGCGCAAAATTGGAGCGTTAAAAAAAATGTTGAATAATTTTGAAAATGAGCCCTTCGAGCACAGCATTCATCGCGCGTTGGCAAAAATTTATTTGCAAGAAGGACAAGACAGTACGGCACTCGCTTTTTATAATGCGTCCCAAGGATCACCCTTTTTGGATGCCTACACCCAGCAACAGAATTATCGCGACCTTTCCGATTATAATTTTGAAAAAGGAAATTATCAAAACACCGGAGCCTATTTGGACAGCCTTTTGTCATTGATGGATGGTAAGAGTTTAGAGGCTAAAAAGCTGCAACGCAAACGGGACAATTTGAGTGAAATCATACGTTACGAAGACCTTAGAAAAGAAACAGACAGCATTCTCCATTTGATGGATTTATCGGAGGAAGAACAATTGTCTTTTTTTGAAGCCTTTTTGGAAGAAAAAACAGCACGGGCGATTCAAGCTAAAAAAACAGAAAAGAAGGGTTCTCCCATTGCTTTTTTCAACCGACAAAAAAGCGCATTTTATTTTTATAACTCCAATTTGGTGGAACAAGGAAGACAAACCTATTATTCCACTTGGGGGCAACGACCCAATATTGATTTTTGGAGGAGCTCCAATGTGCTGCGCACAGCGCAGGTGACCGAAGAGGAAGAAAAAGACGCCACCCAAGTGACCGAAGTAAATGTATTTGTTGAAAAGCCAGAAAACTTTGTTGCATTACTACCCAAAGGCGAAAAGGCTAAAGACAGTCTGATAAACGCAAATCATAATACCTATCTCCAATTGGGAATGATCTACAAAGAAAAATTCAATGATCTACAATTGGCAGAAGATCGGTTACAGCATTTATTAGAACAGTTGCCCCAACCCAAGATTGCCGTTCAGGGACTCTATCATTTGTATAAAATCTATGAAATTGAAAATCCCCCTCTAGCGGAACAATACAAAGCCCGATTGATTGAACAATATCCGGAGACTGCTTTTGCAAAACTTTTGTTAGACCCCGACAGTTATTCCGGCGAAGGAATTATGACCCCCGAAAAGTTGTACACGGCTGCACTCCATAAGTTTCAAGAACAGTCGTTTACGGAAGCGTTGGAGTCCCTTCAAAATATTGAAGCCGCCATCTCTGGAAATGAATGGGCTCCCAAAGTAGCCTTGCTAAAAGCGCATACACTGGGCAGAATCCAGGGTATTGAAGCTTGGAAAAAAGAACTTACCCAGGTGAGTGTCAACTTCGCCGCTTCGGATGAAGGAAAAAATGCCCTAGCGCTGCTGCAACAATTTAATGACACCCTTCCGCAAACAGCTTTAAAAGTTTATCACAACTACAAATGGATTTTCCCTTTTAAAAAGAGCGACACAGAAGATAAGGAGGCATTCTTGAAAACGTTGAAAAACAGAATAGAAAATTTTCAACCGCGTTGGAAAGTGAGTGAAGACGCCTATGACGAAGAATATATTTTTATAGTCGTCCATGGAATACGAAATCAAAACGACATAGACGGCTGGCTGCGACAGCATAAGGATTGGGCATCGGCTATTTCGCAAACGAATAATTTTGTAGCTTTGGCTACCCAATACAGGGAGTATATGATAAATAAAAATTGGACTCCATAAACCCTGAACAGGAAACAACAAAAAATGTTTTTACATTAACTTTTAAAGAATGAAAACATCAGAAAATAACGGACACTACAGTAGAATTGAAAAGGGAACGAGCATTAAAGGAAACATTAAATCCAAAACAGATATTCGTTTAGATGGCGAATTGGATGGAAATGTCTCCACGAGTGGAAAAGTCATTATCGGCAGAGAGGCCGTGGTGAAAGGGAAAATTCAATGCGAACAACTGGACATTGAGGGTCAATTTACCGGAGAATTGGTAGCTCGAGGAATTCTAAATCTAAAAGGCACAGCGGTTTTGGAGGGCACCGTCTCAATTGGTAAACTGATTGTAGAATCCGGAGCGAATTTCAATGCCACCTGTAAAATGAACGGTGGAAAAGAAACTTTGATGAGCATCGCTGAAAAAGATGAAAAAACGGCCTAATCGTTGGCTTTTCTTCTCCGGCTTGGCCTTTCAAATCGGTATCGTGATGTACCTTTGTATTTGGCTAGGGGATTATCTTGATGGTCCATCCGGAAAACATCATTATACTTTACTGCTCAGCATTTTTGGTATGATCGCCATTATTTGGATCATTATTAGTCAATCCAAAAGATTTAGAGATGGACCGTAGGTTTTTTAGATACCTGGTGCTTTTGGGGGCGTTCTTAGCAGTGGGCTTTTTCTTGCAAAAAAAAATCACGGATCAAATTCCGCTCTTATTGGCGTCCTATAAATGGCATTTCTTATTAGGCTTGTTTTCCTATAGCTTGTTGCGGTGGACTTATCAAAAGAAACGGGCTTGGCTTACCTATGCCTACACGGCCACTGTAGTGGCAAAACTAGCCGTTTATTTTATTTATTTTCGACCTGTATTTAATCAAAATGGGGCAGTAGAAAAAACAGAATTTATGGTGTTCTTTATTCCCTACAGTATTGCTCTTTTTCTCGAAATTGCTGCCATTGCGATAGATTTTAAGGACTTCAACCAGAAGGAAAATCGGTCTAAATAATCCCCTTTTTTGAACGTCTTGATGGCGTCGTGTAAAAATTTCAAAAAACCTTAAAAAAAGTATTTCTTAATTATTTCTAAAGCCTTACATTTGCAGCGCTTTTAAAAACTATAGACAACCTCTAAATGGCTTTGATACCACTCAAGCTGAAACATCTTCTTCCAACGCTTATCTTGGCACTGCTTACTGTACAGCCAACTTTCGCAGCGAAAGAGACTTCCGATAAAGGAGATTTAAAAACGGAAATCAGAGAATACATCATGCATCACTTGCTGGATTCTCACGATTTTAATATTTTGAGTTATACCGACGATGCTGGAGCAGTGCACCACGTTGGAATGCCACTTCCGGTGATTTTATGGGATGAGGGAATCAAGATTTTTTCTTCTTCCAAATTTCACCACGGAGAAACAGTTGCCCAAGTGGGAGCCAACTATTATGCTTTAGACCATGGTAAAATCTACAAAACGGACGCAGGTGGAACCATCAACTACGATGAAAATCATCATGCGACCAACCTAGCCCCGTTGGATTTTTCGATGACTAAAGGAGTTGTCACCATACTATTCACAGCACTTTTAATGTTTTTCCTTTTTAAAGGGCTAGCAAAATCTTATAAAACCAACGGACAAGTAGCCAAAGGCGTGGGTCGTTTTTTCGAACCTATTGTACTTTACGTTCGTGACGAAATAGCGATTCCCAACATTGGTGAAAAGCACTACAAGAAATACATGAGTTTTCTGTTGACCTTGTTTTTCTTTATTTGGTTTTTAAATCTTTTGGGTTTGACCCCGCTGGGAATTAATGTCACTGGAAATATAGCGGTAACATTTGCCTTGGCCATTTTAACGTTTATCATTACCAATGTCACCGGAAAAAAAGACTACTGGAAACACATCTTTTGGATGCCGGGCGTTCCAACGGTGATGAAGCTTGCACTGGCACCCATAGAATTGTTGGGGGTATTCATTAAGCCTTTTTCGTTGATGATACGTTTGTATGCCAACATTTCTGCAGGACACATCGTATTGATGAGTCTGATCGCATTGATGTTTATTTTTAACAACTGGTTAGGATCCAGTTTGTCATTTGTTTTGGCTTTTGCCATTTCAATCATAGAAATTTTAGTTGCCTTGTTACAAGCCTATATCTTTACGGTATTATCGGCGTTGTACTTTGGCTTTGCAGTAGAAGAACACGATCATGAAGATCACTAAATAAATGTTTAATTTTTAAGAATAGATAATTATGGAAATTCCAGTAATGGTAGGAGCAGGTTTAGTAGTAATCGGTGTCGGTATTGGTATCGGTAACATCGGTAGAGGTGCTATGGAAGCAATCGGACGTCAGCCCGATGCCTACGGAAAGATTCAAACAGCAATGTTGATTGCTGCTGCTCTTGTAGAAGGGATTGGTTTCGCAGCATTATTTGCAGTATCCTAGTCAAACAAACGTCTGAGAAGGCGTGTTTTAACGAAAATATTTAACTCATGGAGAAGCTATTAGGCGAATTTTCTTTTGGTTTATTTTTTTGGCAGTCCTTAATTTTTATCGGCTTGATTCTCTTGCTGAAAAAATTTGCGTGGAAGCCCATTTTAGATGCCGTCAATGAAAGAGAGGATTCTATCAAAGAGGCATTGCAATCTGCCAAAGAAGCACGCAAAGAGATGGAAGCCTTGCAATCGGACAATCAACGCATTTTGAAAGAAGCGCGTGCGGAGCGAGAAAGTCTTCTGAAGGAAGCGCGTAAAACCAGTTCAGAAATGATCAACAGTGCCAAAGAAGAAGCAAAGGCAGAGTCACAAAAAATATTGAATCAAGCGCAAGAAGCGATTCAAAATGAAAAACGTGCCGCCATCAGCGATTTGAAAGCACAAGTTGCCAGCATTTCTATGGAAATTGCAGAAAAAGTAGTTCGCCAAGAGCTTGAAGACAAAGACAAGCAATTAAAATTGGTGGAACAATTATTAAAAGACGTAAGCTTAAAATAAGATGAAAGGAACTCGTGCGGCGTACCGTTACGCCAAAGCCATTTTGGAATATGCAGAAAGCGAAAAGGCCACTGCAACAGTTGCGCACGATATGAAAACCATCAGAGCTTTTTTTGTTGGGGAAAATGTTTTAGGAGATGCTTTAGAAAACCCTATTTTGTCTACTTCGGACAAACAAGCGGCACTAAACGCTATTTTTTCTGACATTGCTCCCGCAACAAAACGGCTTTTGGATTTATTGGCTGAAAACAATCGCCTCAACCTTTTAGGAGAAACAGCACGTCAATTTTTATCCCTGTATGACCAACATCAAGGAATCGTTAAAGCAGTAGTCACTTCGGCTGTTCCTTTGACTCCGGAATTGGAAAAAATTGTTTTGGACAAAGCCAAACAAATTTCAGACAAAACCATTGTCCTTGAAAACCGTATTGCTCCTGAAATTTTGGGAGGATTTATTTTACGTATTGGAGATTTACAGTACGACGCAAGTGTTGTGCAACAACTCAAAGCGATTAAAACAACATTAACAACAACGAATTCGATCTAAAATAACGATCATGGCAGAAGTAAAACCCGCTGAAGTTTCAGCAATTCTAAAAAAGCAATTGGCAGGATATGCATCCGCAACCTCTCTTGATGAAGTAGGAACGGTGCTTGAAGTAGGAGATGGAATTGCCCGCGTCTTTGGTTTATCCAATGTACAATATGGGGAGTTAGTAACCTTTGACAACAATTTGGAAGGGATGGTACTCAACCTTGAGGAAGACCATGTTGGAGTTGTATTGTTGGGGGCATCCAAAAATGTAAAAGAAGGTGACACCGTAAAAAGAACGCAACGTATTGCCTCCATCAAGGTGGGTGAAGGCGTTGTAGGTCGTGTGGTCGATACCTTGGGAAATCCGATTGATGGGAAAGGAAAAATTGAAGGAGAATTATACGAAATGCCGTTGGAGCGCAAAGCGCCTGGGGTTATTTTTCGTCAACCCGTAAACGAACCCCTTCAAACCGGGATCAAATCCATTGATGCCATGATTCCTGTGGGACGTGGACAACGAGAATTGGTGATTGGTGACCGTCAAACCGGTAAAACTACGGTTTGTATTGACACCATTCTTAACCAAAAAGAATTTTACGATGCGGGACAACCGGTCTATTGTGTTTATGTAGCCATTGGACAAAAAGCATCTACGGTCGCAGGAATTGCAAAAACATTAGAAGATAAAGGGGCTTTGGCCTACACTACGATAGTAGCCGCCAACGCTTCAGACCCTGCGCCCATGCAAGTATATGCTCCTTTTGCTGGAGCAGCGATTGGAGAGTATTTCAGAGATACAGGTAGACCCGCTTTGATCATTTATGATGATTTGTCGAAACAAGCGGTAGCTTATCGTGAAGTTTCCCTTTTACTTCGTCGCCCTCCAGGACGTGAAGCCTATCCCGGAGACGTTTTCTATCTTCACTCTCGTTTGTTGGAGCGTGCCGCCAAAGTCATCAACGACGACACCATTGCCAAGGAAATGAATGACCTTCCGGATTCGCTAAAACCCATCGTCAAAGGTGGAGGTTCGTTAACCGCCTTACCGATTATCGAAACCCAAGCGGGAGACGTATCGGCCTATATCCCGACCAACGTAATTTCTATTACCGACGGTCAGATTTTCCTTGAATCAGATTTGTTCAACTCGGGGGTTCGACCTGCAATCAACGTGGGAATTTCGGTTTCTCGTGTGGGAGGTTCAGCACAGATTAAATCGATGAAGAAAGTTGCAGGGACCTTGAAATTAGACCAAGCGCAGTTCCGTGAATTGGAAGCTTTTGCCAAATTCGGTTCGGATTTGGATGCAGCCACCTTGAACGTTATTGAAAAAGGGAAACGCAATGTTGAAATTTTGAAACAAGCGCAAAACGACCCATTTACGGTAGAAGATCAAGTAGCGATTATTTACGCAGGTTCTAAAAACTTGCTTAGAGAAGTTCCTGTGACTGATGTTAAAGCTTTTGAAAGAAGTTATATAGAAGCCCTCAACAGCAAACATCGTGATGTTTTGGACAGCCTGAAAGCTGGAAAACTCACCGACGAAGTGATTGATGTATTAAATAAAGTTGCCAAAGAAACGGCGTCAGCATTTGCACAATAACTCATGGCCAATCTAAAAGAAATACGGAATAGAATTTCCTCGGTATCGTCCACCATGCAGATTACTTCTGCTATGAAAATGGTTTCGGCGGCAAAACTAAAAAAAGCGCAAGATGCCATTGTTGCAATGCGCCCGTATTCCGACACACTCACACAATTGATACAAAATTTGAGTGACTCTCTAGATGGTGACGGTCAGAACCCCTACACCCAACAACGGGAAGTAAAATCAGTGATTATCATCGCCGTTACTTCCAATCGAGGGCTATGTGGGGCATTCAATTCCAATGTGATAAAACAATGCCGTCAATTGATTCAAGACCAATATGCCGGTAAGCAAGTCAAGTTAGTAACCATCGGCAAAAAAGCAACGGAATTATTGGCAAAATCGGCCAGTATTACCTCCAGCCATGATTCCCTATTTGATGATTTAAATTATCAAAACACAGGCGAAGTGGCTCAACACATAATGGATCAATTCTCGGAAGGCACCGTTGATGAAGTAGTGTTGGTTTATAATCAATTTAAAAACGCTGCCACTCAGATAGTCCAAACCGAAGCCTTTTTACCCATTGTTCCGGGCGCTTCTGAGGAAGCTCGGGCGGCAGTGGATTATATTTACGAACCCAACCAAACGACCATCGTCAATGATTTGCTTCCCAAGTCATTGAAAATGCAATTGTACAAGGCTTTGCGGGATTCTTTTGCGAGTGAACATGGTGCACGAATGACCGCCATGCACAAGGCCACCGACAATGCCACCGAGTTGAGAGATCAATTAAAATTGACCTACAACAAAGCCCGTCAAGCAGCCATCACCAACGAAATTCTTGAAATTGTGGGAGGAGCCGAAGCCTTGAACAATTAAACACATTCGTAACGAAATGTTAAAGCTCCTTTTAGGGGCTTTTTTTATGCCTATTGATTTTCAAAAGTGGGTGCATTTTGTATCTTTATTTGATAATTAAAGTTGTGCCCCAATGAAAAAATTAGCCCCAGCCTTTCTCGTAATCCTTTCAATGATTTCTTGCGCCCCATCACCCACAGAAGAACCGATGATGGAAACAGAAATTTCGATGACTCCCGAAACCCCAGAACCAGAGGACACTTCAACCACAGCCACCGACTCAGAAACAACCGCTGATGAGGAAATCAGTATTGAAACGGAGGACATGACAATAACGTCACCTCCCACAGGCACCAACAGTTCAACTTCGCAGGGGGGGGCCGCTCATCCTTTGGAGGCTCCTATAATTTTGGCCTATTTTCCGTCTTGGTCGGAAGATTGGGTGGCAGCAGGTCAACCCTCAAAATTGAGAAACATCCCTCCCTTTGTCAACCATGTTTTTCTGGGCTTTGCAAAGCCCAATATGCGTTATGAGCGAGGAAGCTACGATCTTTCTCAAACGGGCATAGAAGTCCCCTATGGAGGCTGTGAGCTTAAAGAAAGTGTTTCTGCGTTGAGGGATAAAGGGATAAATGTGATCTTATCTTTGGGCGGGGAGACCTATTGGCGGGATGCCGCTGCTTATGAGATCGAATATTCTCAAATTAAAGATTTGGTCGATGATATCGGTTTTGCCGGAATTGATTGGGACTATGAACCCGACGGCTCTTTTACCAACATTGGAAATGCCGAAAACACAGCACATTTTATTGACTTTTTTGAAAAATCTAGAGCCCTGATGCCCAAATCGGAAGGTTACTTACTGGCCTGTGCTCCGGCAGGTGTAGGTGCTATAGGAGGGCAGTTTAACGACGATGCGCAATCTCCCTTTCGACACGCCAACAGAAATATGTTAACCGGAGAAAATGACGATAAACTTTATCAGGGGACAGTCCCCACTAATGGGATCAATCTGTTTGGTTTTTTTTCCACAGGACACATGATTCCCGTTTTTAAAGCGGTAGGCGATAAAATTGACATCGTGGCTTTTCAGGGGTACAATACAGGAGCCAGTACCAACCGAAGCATTATGTACGATGCATATGCCCATTATGCAGAGCAATATGGTTTCACCATCGCTGCTGGGATCCATTTTCCGGAGGAACCCTGGGGGCCTTTTTATACTTATACCCACGAAAATGTGGCGGCATTGTCCGAACATATTCGAACGTCCGAGGATCGCAAAGGGGACAATGACGGCATCATGATTTGGCAGTTGTTGCTTACAGGAAATAATAGTTCTGCCTATTCCTATTTGAACGTTGCCTCTAACGTATTGAATGGTTCCCAGCAAAGCGATGCCATTGGTCAAGCGAATAACGTTCCCACCGATGTCTATGCGGGGGGTGGTGCAGACTGTTCCGGAGCCGGAGGGGGGGCTACACTTTGCGAACTGCCAGAATACAAAGCGGCCAATCAATACCCCGAGGCAGGCACTCAAGTGGTGTATAATTGTATGATTTGGCAAAGTAAATGGTGGGTAAATCCCAATGAAATTCCCGGAGAAAATGATGCTTGGGAAGCTATTGGTGAATGTAAGGAAGGAGAAGGTTGTGGAGGATAAAAAGCGCATAGAAGAATTCAACGAATTCGTGCTTTGCTGGTTAGCAACCGCTTCAAAAACAGGACATCCCAATGTTGCTCCTAAAGAAATATTTATATCGAACAAAGAAGGGGAGCTCCTCATTGCCCATATTGCCTCGCCCGTCAGTGTAAAAAATATCAAAGAAAATCCAAATGTTTGCGTGAGTGGGATTGATGTTTTTACACAAAAGGGATTAAAATGCACCGGAAGGGCAACGCTTTTTTTCCCCAAAGACAAACATTTTAAAACCTACCTCTCCCTTTTAAGTCCGATAACAAAAGGCAAATTTCAAATCCATGCCGTCATTCAGATAAAACCAGAAAAAATAACGGAGATATTAGCCCCGAGCTATCTTTTTTACCCGAACACCTCGGAAGAAGATCAAATTTTAGCGGCTAAGAAACAGTATTTTAATACGTTATGATTGCGATTAAGCCCACCGAGGAAAAGGATTTAACGGCGATTTATCAAATGGAACGGAGGAAGGGAATCAAAGAATTTATTCAACCGTATCGTATGAAAGAACATCGGGAGGCATTGCTGAGCGATAAAGTAGAACATTTATCTGTTTTTGATCAGAAGAATCATCTTATTGGCTTTGTTTTATTAAATGGGATCCAACCCAAAGCAACTAAGATTGAATTAAAACGGATCGTCATTAGTGACCCGGGTAAAGGATTGGGAACTCAGGTTTTAAAAATGATCCACGAGCGCTGTTTTAAAAATCATTTATGCAAAGAAGTAGGGCTTGATGTGTTCAAACATAATCAGCGCGCCTTATCTCTATATCTAAAAATGGGTTTTGTGATTACGGAAGCCACAGATGAACTGTATATTTTGACCTGTAACGCCACTTAATAAGTGGCTTTCGGGGGAATAAAAATACTGAAAAAACCTTATTTCAGGAGGAAAAACTCGTTAACAAAAGAGGGAAAGAATTTTTACAAAGCCCAGTACAGGCAATCGGTTTTTTGTAATTTTAAGCTTCTGAAAATATTGCAAATGATCAAAATCCCGATACAAAACGAAAGTCCGTTTGAACTTCCCAGTTATGCCACCACAGCTGCTGCTGGTTTGGATTTAAAAGCAGTATTAGAGGCTGCGATTACATTACAACCGTTGGAACGACGCATTATCAGCACAGGGCTTAAAATCGCGCTTCCTGTGGGCTATGAAGCCCAAGTGCGTCCCAGAAGCGGATTGGCGGCCAAACACGGCATTTCGGTACTCAATGCGCCGGGCACTATCGATGCGGATTATCGTGGAGAAATTGGGGTGATTTTGGTCAATCTTTCCAATGAAGCGTTCACCTTACAACCCGGTGAGCGGATTGCACAGTTGGTGATTGCCAAACACGAACAAATTGAATGGGAACCCACCGAGAGTTTAACAAATACAGCACGTGGAGCAGGAGGTTTTGGAAGCACTGGAAAAAAATAAACATATGCGAATTATAGTACCCATGGCGGGAAGAGGCTCTCGACTTCGCCCGCACAGCCTTACCGTTCCCAAACCCTTACTCCCCATAGCCGGAGTTCCCATTGTACATCAATTGGTGAAAGAGATTGCGAAGGTGGTTTCGCAGCCCATCAGCGATATTGCTTTTATTTTGGGGGATCCCGCTTTTTTTGGCACCGAAGTAGAGACTTCGCTCTCTAGCTTGGCAGCAACACTCGGTGCAAAGGCACATATCTTTAGGCAGTTGGAACCGTTAGGAACAGGTCACGCTATTATGTGTGCCGAAACCCTATTGGAAGGTCCTGCAGTGGTGGCCTATGCCGATACGCTGATCCGCGCCAATCTTCAATTGGATCCTGAAGCGGATGGTGTAATTTGGGTAAAACAAGTGCCTGATCCAACAGCCTTTGGGGTGGTGGAGTTGAACGATGCGGGTTCCATTGTCAATTTGGTGGAAAAGCCCCAAGAATTTGTTTCGGATTTGGCGGTTATAGGAATTTATTATTTTAAGCAAATTGAAGTCCTCAAAGCAGCTTTGCAAAAGGTCATAGCACAAAAATTAAATCCAGGAGAAGAGTATCAAATCAACGAAGGAATTTTGGCGATGATGGCGGCCGGAAAGGTGTTTAAACCGGGGCAAGTAAAACATTGGATGGATTGTGGAAATCCAAAAGTTACCTTGTCCACCCATCAAAAAATATTAGGCTTAAAAACGGCAGAAAATGAAGTCCTTATAGACCCCTCAGCCTTGATCGAAAACAGCCAAATCATTCCTCCTTGCTATATCGGTAAAGGCGTAAAGATTAGCAACAGCAGTGTTGGACCCCACGTGTCTTTGGGAGCCGGAACACAGGTGAGAGACGCCCAAATAAAAAACTGTTTGATTCAGGAAAACACCCAAATTGAAGAAACTACTCTCGAAAATGCAATGATAGGAAATCATGTTCGTTATAAAGGAAAGCCTACTTTTGTCAGTATAGGCGATTATTCAGAAATCTATTAAATGAAAATTTTCAAAACCTATCGTTTCCTTTTTACAATAGCTGTTGTTGTACTAATGGTGTCTGCTTGTAAAACCGTAGCCGTTTTACCGACAAAAACCCCTGTAAAAAACGTAAATATTGCAGCACTTACGACTAAAATAAAAGCGAACTATCCTCGCATCGGTCAGCTGCGGTCTCGGATCAAAGCGACCTATTTCGATGGGAAACGAGAACAACAAATCATTGTCCAGCTGCGCATGAAAGACAATAATGTCATTTGGATGAGTGCTACCATGTTGATTCCTATTGCCAAATTGATGCTTACTAAAGAAAAGGTTTCCTTCTTTGAAAAATTTCAGAAAACCTATTTTGAAGGGGATTTTGATTTTCTTAATGCGCCCTATAAAACCGACTTTAATTACACCGATTTTCAAAACCTTTTACTGGGAATTCCGTTTTCCGACCCCGCTGCGGGTCGCTGGAAACAGATCAGTAATCCTCAATATTATATTTTGGAACCCCAAGACAGAAAAGGGTTTCAACCGACCTTGTTCTTTGATCCGGTATCGTTTTTGTTAAAAGAGCAGCGCTTGCTCATCCCGGGAACCACTCAAAACCTAAGTATTAAATATTTAAACCACATCAAAGTGGAAGGAAGCACCCTGCCACAACAAATCGCCATAAGTTTGTTTGATGGAAGTACATTAAAACGCTTAGATTTAGAGTTCTCTCGCATTGATTTTCCCGATGCGCTGACCTTTCCTTTTGACGTACCGGAAGGCTATCAACCTATTGCTTTTTAATCTTGAAAAAAGGGCTTTTTTTTACGGTTCTCCTTATTTTTTCACTTGCATTGCGCGGGCAAATCAGCACCCAAAATCAACAGCAATTGGAGGCCCAACGACTTCGCCTTCAACAGGAAATAAAACAAATTAATTCCCTCTTGTTTAGCAATACCAAAAAGCGTAAAAATGTGGTGGCCGAAGTGGAGGATTTAGAAGTCAAACTCAACGTTCGGGAATCCTTAATTAAGGTGACCAACCAACAAGCGAACATGCTCAACAAACGGATTCGAGTGAATGAACGCTCCATCAGTACCCAGCGGAAAGCGTTGGAAGACTTGCGTGCCGATTATGCTCAAATGATACAAAAATCGTATGCGAGTAAATCCTTACAAAACCGCTTGATGTTTTTGTTTTCATCGGAGAACTTTGTTCAGGCCTACAAACGGATACAATATTTAAAACAATACGCCAGTTATCGGCGCAAGCAAGCGGCAGCCATCAGCAGCAAAACACAATTATTACAAGCATTGAATAAAACCCTTTTTGAGCAAAAACAAAAAAAGGAAGCACTGATTGCGGAGAATAGACAGATCCAACAACAGTTGGAAAAGGAACGCCAACAACAACAATCATTAATCCAGTCGTTGCGGAATAAAGAGCGCAGTTTAAGCGCACAAATCAATCAAAAAGAAAAAGAGTCCAAAGCCTTGGAGCGGGAGATCAATCGTCTGATCGAAGCGGCTATTGCGGCTTCCAACAAAGCCTCGGGCGCAAAAGGGAGCACAGCTTTTGTATTGACTCCGGAAGCCAAATTGTTGGCCGCCAATTTTCAAGCCAATAAAGGGCGATTGCCTTGGCCTTTAGAAAAAGGTGTTGTAGTACAGGGTTTTGGTCGTCAACCCCACCCCGTGGTGAAAACCACAGTGATTCAAAGTAATGGGGTCACTATAGCGACTTCGCCCAATGCGGTGGTCCGATCTGTTTTTGAAGGAGAAGTGATGTCCGTAGTGACGTTTAAAGGGAGCAATCCTTCGGTACTTATTCGGCACGGAAATTATATAACCGCCTATAAAAATTTAGGAAAATTATTTGTCAAAAAAGGAGATAAAGTCGCTGCAAAGCAAGCCATAGGGGAAGTTTTTACAAATCAGAATACAGGAAAAACCTTATTGCAATTTTCGCTGTATAACAATACCAAAGCGCAAAACCCGAAAGGCTGGATTTACCAAATGTAGTTTTATTGTTCTACCAAATACCAAGCCTCTTCTTTCAAGGTGTACTTGATAAAATAGAGGAGGTTGATGGCTTCTCTTTTAGTAGCGAAACGACCGAAAGCTGCGCGATAGAATCCATCAGGACTGGATTGTGCCAGTGCCGATTGGAAGCCTTCTTCAGCCAAAGAAGCGATTTTCTGTTGGGCATTTTCAAGGTCGCGAAACGATCCAGCGATGACACTGTAATAGGTTTTGTCAACAACAGGTCCAGCATTTTCTGGGGTTACATTGGCGTTTACGGCTACGTCTACTGTGGAAATGCTGCCCAAATCAAAAGAGGCTTGTTGTACATTGCTTTTAATTTGCTGCTGTGCCAAATTTTGTTGTTCGATTCGTTGCGTAGTGACGTATTGGTCGCTGAAATAGTAGGCTACAGCCAAGAGTGCAATCCCGGCAATCCCAATGATGGCATAGCGGAGGGAGTTGTTTTCTTTGGGAGGATCTTTTGGTTCTGGGGTAAAGATCAAATCTTCCTCGTTGTTGTTTGCTTCAGACATAATTGAAATGATTTTAGTTTCTTTAAAATGGGGAACTTCTTTAATGGGGTTTCTATGAAAGGCTTTTAAGCCATAGGAAAGTAAATCAAAATTGACTTTCCCCCACGGACTAAAAACCAATTTTTTTTCCTCGTTTAGATGCATTTCACCAACTCCGGGAAATCGGAGGGTTTGGGTATTCAAACGCTTTTTCCAGCTGCTGACTTCTTTTTCGATAGTTCTCAAAGCCATTTCGTAGGAAATTTTATTTCGTTTGGCGAAGTAATGGGCCAAGACCCCGTCATTGGCCACCAACAGCCGATTAAAGGTCACTTCCTTTTGCGGGGGAGAAAAGGCGCCATTCACGACACGCGCTTCAACGGTACGTGTTAAAAAGGCTCCAAAACTGGGAACAGTCACACATTCGTGTTGATAGAGTAATTCCTGAATGAATTTTGCAAGTACCATAATTACAAAAGTAGTAAAAATATTAGCAGTATGTAAACAACGGGCTGCGATGAAGTTTATTATATTCGTAACTATCTAAATCTTTGTCCATGACTCGCTTGGAAGCTTGTTTGTTCCTTCGGCATATTGCCGGAATTGGTATGATGCGTAGCCATAAATTATTGGCCTATTTTGAGACTCCGGAAGCCATTTTTGCCTGCGACTTCTCTAATCCCCCCGAAATAGAAGGCTTGGGAACAAACGACTGGGAGGTGTTGAAACAGTGGAAAACCTACCGAGAAACCGTTGACAATGACCTAAAAAGCATTGAAAAACACGGAATTACGCCTCTTTTATTTGGAACTTCTGACTATCCCAAAACCCTCACGTTTTGTCCCGACGCCCCTTTAGTCTTATTTTTAAAAGGGAAAATTCATTTCCCAAAACGTAAAATTATCAGTATTGTAGGAACACGGAGTAACACGCAACGCGGCAAAGATTTTTGTTGCAATTTTATAGAAGCCATTGCACCTTTTGACCCGATTATTTGCTCAGGTTTTGCCTTGGGAATAGACATCATTGCCCACCAAACCGCCATTAATGTAGGACTGCAAACCGTTGCTTGTATAGGAAACAGCTTGGACCAACCCCTTTATCCCGCACAACACCGGGTTTTTTAAAGACAGCTGATGGAAAACGGCGGTTTTTTAAGTGATTTTACCAGTAGTGAACCCTTTGATAAAAGTAATTTTCCTAGACGGAATCGCATTATTGCGGGTTTGGGTCATGCTACTTTGGTGATTGAATCAGGAATCAAAGGAGGCAGTATGAATACGGCACATTTAGCACATCAATACGGTCGGGAATTGTTTGCGGTTCCCGGGCGTCCCACCGATGAGATGAGCCAGGGGTGTTTGCATTTGATCGAACAACAAAAAGCCCAATTGTTGTTTCGCCCTGAGGATTTTATTGCGGCTATGGGATGGGGGAGCGACAGTGCGCCCCTTGTTCGACAAAAGGAAATCCCTTTGGCACTTTCGGAGGATGAACAACGCTTGTTTGATTATTTTATACAAAATGAAAAAGGGCACTTAGACGCCCTGTCTCTAGCCTTGGATTGGCCAATTCAAAAAACGGCTTCGTTGATGATGCAATTGGAAATGAAGGGTCACGTTAGAGCCTTGCCGGGTAAGTATTTCGAATGGATTTAATATCCAATCTTATCACGGACTCTCAACAATACGCCCTGCGCCACCTTTTTGGCTTTTTCTGCACCTTTGAGCAACGCAATCTGCACTTCCTCGGGGTGTTCTTGATAGTAATTGAATCGTTGACGTTCTTCTGAAAAGCGTTCCAACAAAAGATCAAAAAGCAATTGCTTGGCCTGTCCATAACCCATTCCCCCTTTGACGTAAAGCGCGCGTAATTCTGCAATGGCTGTTGGGGAGGCTATCAGGGAATAGATTTTAAAAACGTTACAATTGTCCGGATCTTTGGGCTCCTCCATTGGGGTGCTGTCCGTTTGGATGCCCATCACTTGTTTGCGCAATGCTTTTTCTGGAAGGAAGATGTTAAGGGTATTGTTTTTTGACTTGCTCATTTTTTGACCATCCGTTCCGGGAATGTACTGCGTGGTCTCTTGGATTTTGGCTGATGGAAGAACAAAGGTTTCCCCCATTTGATGATTAAATCGAGCGGCCACATCCCGCGTAATTTCCAAATGCTGCAATTGATCTTTGCCAACCGGCACAATCTCTGCGTCATAGAGGAGAATGTCTGCAGCCATCAACATGGGATAAGAAAACAGACCGGCATTGATGTCGGAAAGTTGCTCCGATTTATCCTTAAAAGAATGCGCAAGCGTCAACCGCTGATACGGAAAAAAGCACTGTAAATACCACGCCAATTCTGTAACCTCACTCACATCACTTTGACGGTAAAAATGGGTGCGGTTGATATCCAATCCACACGCCAACCAAGCGGCGGCTGTGGCAAAGGTGTTTTCGCGTAAGGTTTTCCCGTCTTTAATTTGGGTTAGAGAATGTAAATCGGCAATAAAAAGGAAGGCGTCTTCGGCACTTTCCTTGGCCATTTCGATGGCGGGAAGTACAGCTCCTAATAAATTCCCCAAATGTGGCGTCCCTGTAGATTGTACCCCGGTTAAAATTCTTGCCATTTATAAAAATTTCCACAAAGGTAAACTTCTTAAACGGCAGTGCAATTATGCGCTCCTAATTTTTATGTTGCAGTTTTTTATTCATGTACAGAATTGCAAGAATTTGAGCAGCACCGCCAAACAAGAAAATGGAAGAAAAATAGCCGACCTCTGGACTCGAAAAAACACCCGAATTCTCGATGATCCCACCTACGATAATTCCAATAGCAACACCGACCATTAAGGCGCCAAAACGAAATCCTCCAAGCGGGTTAGAAGACGGTTTACGCTTTGGAATTTCCATTCCGTTCTTCACCATGGCAATTTTTTGGCGGTGGTCAGAAACAATGGCAACAATGGCAATAGCACCTCCGACAAGGAGCCCAACGATGGGGATAAAGACCCCAATAATTTCAACAGACATAACTTTATTTTTTAGGTTAATATGGGGTAAGAGGTTTTCAGGCTTTTAAAAGTTACAGAGGAAGAGTACTTTTTTTGTAACTTTTAAATGTTTTGAATTGTCATAGATTCAACTTGCCCCAAGCGCATGGAACTAAACACTAATGAAATTGATGATTTTAGAAAAGGGAATCACGCCGTTTTTGAAAAGTTAATAGAGACTTATAAAAATCGGGTGTATGCTAATGTAATTCGGTTGGTGCACCACAAAATGATGCAGAGGAGATTACGCAACGAGTTTTTATAAAGTGTTATTTGGAGTGCAAAAAGTTTCGTGGGGAATCCAAATTGTCCGTATGGATCTATCGAATTGCGTACAATGAGGCAATTAATTTTATAAAAAAACAAAAGCGATGGGTTTTTAAAACCTCCTTTTCAAAGCTCGATCATCAGGGTGAAACCCCGAGTATTTTCAAGACCATTGAACAGGAGGACAAAAAAGAATTTTTAAAAACCGCAATGCAAAATCTGACAGTAGAGGAGCGATGGCTAATTATTTTATGGTGTTATGATGAAATGAGTTACAAAGAGATCGCAGCGCATACCGGTTTGAGTCTTTCGAATGTAAAGGTTAAATTGCATCGCGGAAAACAGAACTTGAAACAACAATTAGAACCTTTTAAAAACAATTTTTATGAAGGATCATGAATTAAAAAATGTACTTAAGACCTACCACCAAGAGGTGATGGCACCAAAAGCTCTAAAAGAAGCTGTTTTAATTCAAATTCAAAAACGCAGTATTACTGAACCGCCTTTGTTTTCAGCAATTGCATTGCGCCAAATCAGCATTTGGAGTGTTGCATTGTGTTTTGTTTGGGGGGTTACTTTTCTGTTTCCAGAATTGCAACAGAAGGGGATTGTAATAATTTCATTTATAGATACTTCAATGCTTTCCTTTTTCCATATGGTGAGCTCCATCGTTTTTGTTTTGTTCGCCCTCGATCGGTTTTTTTACACCCAGTCAAAGATGTTCTGAAAAAATTATCTTTGAAAGGTGAAGAAAATTCTTTTGGTGCTTTGGCGGATTTGGTTTTATACCCTGGCTGCGCTCCCTGTAGTGGTTTTATTTTTTCCTTTGGCGGTCATGCTATTTCTTCCCAATGGCTATCGCTATGTCTTTTTTGTGGCACGTAATATTTGGGCACCCTTTGTACTTTTTGGAATGGGGTTTTGGGTAAAAAAAACCAATTCGTTCCCTGAGGAAGGAAAAAGTTTTATGATGATTGCCAATCATACAAGTTATATTGATGTGATGGTGATGTTGCGACTGCGAAAGACCCCATTTGTTTTTGTTGGAAAAAAAGAATTGGTGAAAATCCCCCTCTTTGGTTATTTATTCAAACGCGCGGCCATCATGGTGGATCGAAGCAGTTCAAAGAGTCGATTTGAGGTTTATGGTCGCGCACAAAAGGTCATTGCGAAAGGCTATAGTATGTGTATTTTTCCTGAAAAAGAATATATCGATGAAACCATCGTTCTGAATCCCTTTAAACAAGGAGCTTTCAAGTTGGCCATTGAGCACCAACTGCCGATCTTGCCCATGGTTTTTTTGGATTGTAAGCGTAAATTTCCGTGGTACACCACTTATGGTTATCCAGGAGCCCTTCGCGTACAGGCATTGCCCGTGATTCCAACAGAGGGATTGACAGAAGCCGCGATTCTCACTCTACAAGAAACGGCGCATGCACTCATAAAGCAAGAATTGTTAGCCGATCCCAAAGCGCGCACTACAGAAGCCATTGCCCTTTGGAAAAAGACTCTTAAATAAAGATGTTTTCAATGGCTGCAGCACCCACCGCTTCCAAATCACGCATCGCATTAATGACCTTAAAAGCTGAAAATTGTTTTAAATCGGAATGATAAATGGGCGTTGGGATTAATTTTTCTTCGG
>JABISF010000027.1 GCA_018699935.1 Flavobacteriaceae bacterium
GAAAAGCGTAAAACAGATATTCCCAATTGATTCAGTCGTCTTGTTTTTTTAACATCTTTTTTAAAAACCCCCAAGATTTGGTGTGAATAACCATCGCATTCTATTGCCAAACCAAGACGATTACAGAAAAAATCGACAATATATTCGTCAATAGGTTTCTGACGAATAAAACGATATCCATAAAGCTGTTCACCCTTCAGATAATTCCACATTTTTATCTCAGACTTTGTACTATTATTTCTTAACTGTTTGGCGAATGCTTTCAGTTTGGGGTTGTAATATATTTTCATGGCATTGAGGTGTATATTCAAAAATAATATTTTTTGAAATTTCCACAAATTGAAAACACACCCCTGATTTTACTTTGTAAAATCTTCCCCTCTTTCTAGAGGGGAGAAACGCACCCCAAATAACAAGAAGCACAAGGGGGTGTCAAAACACAAACGCCAGTCCTAAAAACTACACACCCCTGATTTACTCCGTAAATCTTCCCCTCTTTCTAGAGGGGAGAAACGCACCCCCAATAACAAGAAGGAAAAGGGGGGTGTCAAAACCCAAACGCCAGCCCCCCAAAGAAATGCCTTCCGGGAGCGGGTTCATAATAGCGTCCCCCAAAAGCATTGAGGCGGATGTTGTCAAAATAAGTACTGTTGAACAAATTATTAACCCCAACAAATCCCTGTATATGTCCCCAATCAAACGAAAAAGTTTTGGAAGTTTGTAATTTAAACACGCGATAATCGTCGATCTCTATTGTATTGGCATCGTTGGCAAAAAAAGCAGCGTTATGATTGCCCGAAAGTTGCCAACTCCAATCCTTAGTGCTGTGATAACGCAATTCAAAGGAAGCTTGTTGTTTGGGTATTCCGGGAATTGCTTTCGGTTTATCTTGGGACATTGCGGTTTCAAACACATATTTTGCTTGACTGAGGCTTAACAACCAATCCCACTGTTTCCAATGTTGTTCCCATTGCAGCTCAAACCCATACCGTTCTGTTGCTCCCCCGTTTCGGTAAAAGGTACGCCCCGGAAAAGCTTCCAATTCATAAGGTAAAATCTCGTTGGAAGAACGTACGTAAAACAAATTGGCTTCCAAGGAGGAACGATTGCCCAAAGATTTCCAGCCCAATTCGTAGTTCATCGCTCTTGCAGGATCCAATTGTAGATTTAGCCCTTCTTTGCCACTGGGATCGGCCGAAAGTTCACTCAAAGTAGGAGTTTCAAAACTACTCCCAAGGCTCACAAAAATTCGTTGCTTTGGCAAAATTTGATAACTGATTCCCAAACTAGGGTTTAAGGCATTATAGATCTGCGAGCGATCCACACTATCCGCACCTATCTTTTGTCGATCAAAACGCAGTGCCCCTCTCAACAACCATTTTTCAAAGCTGAGCGCATCTACGATGTAAAATGAAATATTCCCGAAAGATTCGAGTTGCGAAAAGCTGAGTGCCCCCTGTTCCCCCAACATATTGTTATAACGATCTCTTTGGTCATTTTGAAGTGCCGTTTCAAAACCCAATTGCCATTCATGACGGAGTGTTGTCGATTTTTGAGTAAAATTCAATCGGCTGCCCAATCCGACATAATTGCGAAATAGGTCTACAATACCGCCATTTTCAAAAGGAAGGGTTCCATAAAAATCACGAAAAGAATAAAAAGCATACGAATCCCATGTCCAGTGATCTCCCCATTTTTGCTCATAGCGCAAGCCGGTTTTCAACTGATTTACTTTTTCGTACGTTTTGTAATCTACATTGCGCGCGCGCGCTTGTCGTCTGTCCTGTTGAACCTCATCAAGGGTCAAGCCACCCGCATCTTCTGCCAAAGGGCTGGCGGTATAATTCAATTGACCCGTCAAAACCGATTGATCCGAAAAGCGGTGTTTAACTTTAGCGTTCAAAACACTTTGTGCCAAGCCACTCTGCACTCTGTAACCGTTGCTGCGGGTATTGTTTAAATAAAAAACGGCTTTTGTTTTGGCGGAATTGACGCCTGCCATAGCCTGCAGCCCAAAGTTTCCAAAAGCCCCTATACTAGTTCGAATGAGTGCTTTTTGATCGCTCAATTCATCCAAAGTGTTGATGTATAGCACCCCTCCCGAAGCATTTCCATACAAACTGGCCGATGGACCACGCAATACCTCTATCCGTTGTATTAATCCCAAAGGAAGATTGTCCACCTGCCCTTGTCCATCGGGCGTGGTTTCCGGAATTCCATCCACCACCAATTTAATTCCGCGTATTCCAAAGGCTGCCCGAGCTCCAAAACCGCGGATGGAAATCCGCAAATCTTGCGCATAATTGGAAGCATTCAGGGTAAATAATCCTGGAATATTACTCAAATATTCTTGTAAAGACAATTGCTGCTTGTCACTGCTTACCACCTCAAAATTCCGAACCGACACGGCTAAAGGAAGTTGCGTGGCTGCTCCACTAATTTTGACCGCCTCTACGGCAACCTCGTCCAAGGTGACCGTTGTCGTTGCAAATTGGTTTTGTCCGAGTAGGGTGTGGGCTAAGACTAAAAAAAGAAGCGTAAAACCAAGGGTTTGATACTTAAAAAAAAGGGTCATTGACGCAGAATTCATAAATTTACCGCAAGATAAGCATTATGTATCTCTCCGAGCTTGAAGAAATTGTGGCCATTTGCGTTTGTGTACTGATTGTTATTGCATTTGCAGTTAGTACTTATAAAGAAATCCAAAATACTATTGCAGAGGAAAGAGAAAAGTTGGAGGAGAAAAAACAAAATGAAGAAAAAATCAAAATACTAACGGACTATATTAATTCTAAAAATGAATTGTACAAAGCCCTTCTAAAGTTGAAAAAAAAAGAAACAGATCAGGAGTCTTCAGAGGTTTAAAATACTCCTTCAAACTATATAAAAATCTATTTATGAAAAAAGTTGTACACCCTGCAAATACCCGAGGGGAAGCCAATCACGGATGGCTGCATGCCAAACATTCCTTTAGCTTTGCGAATTATTTTGATCCGCAACGGATACAATTTGGAGCACTACGTGTCTTAAACGATGATATTATTGCTCCCGGCATGGGGTTTGGCACTCATCCCCACAGCAATATGGAAATCATTACCATTCCCTTGGAAGGAGCCTTGGAACACAAAGACAGCATGGACAATGTGGGGGTTATTGAAGCCGATGAAATTCAGGTGATGAGTGCCGGAACTGGCGTTTATCACAGTGAATACAACAAAAATAAAGATCGTGCGGTCAATCTCTTGCAATTGTGGGTTTTCCCCAATCAACAAGATGTGCCTCCTCGCTATGACCAAAAAAATATTAAAACCCTAAAAAAGAAAAATGAGCTCTATCAGGTGGTATCTCCTCATCCCGATGCGCCAGGCATGTGGATTCACCAAGAGGCTTGGTTTCATTTAGGAGAATTTGATCAATCCACGACGCTCGAATATAAGCTTCGCAAAGAAGGAAATGGTGTTTATGCCTTTATGATTGAAGGGCAAGCCTCATTAGCAGAAGAGTTGCTCAACAAAAGAGATGCCTTGGGGGTTTGGGAGGTTTCCCAACTTTCCATGTCCTTTGAGGCAGGCAGTCGTATCCTACTAATAGAAGTCCCCATGAATTATTAGACTATGAAAAAAGAACTGAGTGCTCAAGACCTTTTACGCCACATTCAACAAAAAATTGATAGCGGAGACTACAATGACAGTGTGCATAAGATAACACTGATCACTGCCCGAGACGTGATAGCAAAAGTATTGCGAACGGATTTCAATTATTGATAGACACGCACATAGTCGATAAAGTAATCTTGTGGAAAAACAGTGTCTGCTCCCACTGCTCCACCAAAATTCCCGCCTATGGCCAAATTAATCAATAGAAAAACCGGTTTGTCAAAGGGCCAAGTCTCCTGATTTCTCGTTTGCGGAGCATAGGTGTACAATCTTTGATCGTCCACAAAAAACGTCAAAGAAGTATTGGTCCACTCCACCGCAAAAACATGAAAATCGTCTTCTATTCCAGGAAAGGGTGTGATTTTAGTATTCACCGTATCTCCATAACTGCTTCGGGTATGAACACTTGTAAAAATTTCACCCGGTTTTCTACCCACATATTCCATAATATCAATTTCTCCACAATCGGGCCATGGATTGCTGTCAATATCATTTCCTAACGCCCAAAAAGCCGGCCATAATCCTGCGCCTACAGGAACTTTTACGCGCGCTTCAATGCGTCCGTATAGAAACTCTTTTTTCCCTTTGGTTAAAATCCGTGTCGAGGTATAGTCCTCCTCTTTTTTGGCTGTAATCACCAACATTCCATCCTCCAAACGGTGATTGTTGTCGGTATATAATTGCAGTTCGTTATTTCCCCAGCCACACAGATTCGGGCAGCCATCGCCCAAAGCAAAACTCCAGTGATCTTGATTTAAAGTGTCTCCATCAAATTCATCCGACCACACCAATTCCAAGGCTTTGGGTTCCGTTATTTCTGGACTTGGCGTGGCGAACACCGTTTCCGAGGGTGTTTCCTGTTTGTCGGAACTGCAATACGTAAAGAATAGCGGAATAAAAATGATGCGTAAAATAAGATTCATGATAATTATTTTATTTATAAAGATAAACGATTTACTATCTTTAGAACGTATCAAAAAAGAAAAATGGGACTCATCCCTAGTGACGGATTTTCCTTAACAGTAGTACTCAGAGGTGTTTTGGGCATGTTGGTGCTGCTTTTTATTGCCTATTTGCTCAGTAATAATCGCAAGGCAATCGCATGGAAAACCGTGGGTGTTGGACTACTGTTGCAGATAACTATCGCTATAGGAGTAATAAAAGTGCCTTGGGTCACACAAATCTTTGAAACTTTGGGAAGCTTTTTTATCCGAATTCTAGACTATACTGGTGAAGGTGCTAAAATGCTGCTCGGTTCTTTTGGAGATGTGGAAGTCAGTGGATTCATTTTTGTGTTTCAAGCCCTTCCAGTGATTATTTTCTTTTCTGCCCTCACCTCCATTCTCTATTATTTCGGAATCATCCAAAAAATCGTAGGTTTTTTCGCCAAAGGATTCACTCGCTTATTTCGTATATCGGGAACGGAGAGTTTATCCATTACGGGAAATATTTTTTTAGGACAAACAGAAGCTCCATTACTCATCAAAGCGTATTTGGAAAAGATGAATCGCTCGGAAATTTTTTTGGTTATGGTGGGTGGAATGGCCACCGTAGCGGGGAGTGTTTTGGGTGCTTATATCAGTTTTTTAGGGGGTGATGACCCTGTCTTACGCTTAGAATTTGCAAAAAGCCTGTTGGCCGCCTCAGTGATGGCTGCCCCCGGAGCTGTTGTAATGGCAAAAATCATCTATCCACAAACAGAAGCCATACAGACCGAAGTTGCGGTTTCAAAAAATAAAATTGGTGATAACTTCCTTTCCGCCATTTCCATCGGAACGGGGGATGGGATAAAGGTCGCCGTCAATGTGGCGGCCATGTTGCTGGTTTTTATTGCACTCATTGCCCTCATCAACGATATACTTTCAGGTCTCGGGGGTTGGGTCGGTTTGAACGATTGGATTGCCGTAAATACCCCTTATGATCGATTTTCGTTGTCTTTTTTGTTGGGCTATCTTTTTGCTCCCCTAATGTGGTTGATCGGTGTTGCTGCTGAAGACATGGCTTTGATGGGACAGCTTTTGGGAATCAAAATTGTCGCTAGTGAGTTTGTCGGTTACACGCAATTGGTCGATTTAAAAAATCCTTTGTACCCCATCCATTTTACCTATCAAAAATCTGTGCTCATGGCGACGTATATGCTCTGCGGTTTTGCCAATTTTGCCTCCATTGGAATCCAAGTGGGAGGTATTGGAATCATCGCACCTAAAACCAAAAAACTGCTCACGGAACTCGGTTTTAAAGCCATGATCGCAGGAAGTTTGGTGTCGCTGATGTCCGCCACCATTGCCGGTATCCTATTGGGTTAAAAAACTTTTGCTTTTATTTTTTTCCAAATTCGAATCAACAAGAACGTGGAAAGCAATGCCAAAAAAGTGAGTCCTACAGCTAGATTGATGCGTCCGTAGATATAATAACCTGTGGCAAACATGGTGCTGTAAATCATGACACAACCCAATAACATTGCAATAATACCAGAAGGAACGCTCCAAACCTGCTCCTTTTGAATACTATTGGCCCCCGCTTTTTTCAAAACTTTAGCCCAACCAGGACCTCCCGGCTGCGTTTTATTATAAAATCCTTCCAAAACTTCCTGTTTTTCCGCAGCCGTTAAAAAGGTTACAGCCAACCAAATAATGGAGGTCACCAAAACGACAAAAGGAAATTCAAACCAAGGGGGGAAGACCCCTCCGGCGGATGCAAACAAAAATTCATGTAAAGCGGGTATGGCCAATAGCAAGGAAATGACGCCCGAGGCTACCATAGCAGCAATCTCACTCCATGCGTTTATCCGCCACCAAAACCAGCGTAAAATAAAAATCAGCCCGGTTCCAGCACCAAAGACCAATAAAAGATTAAATAATTGCACCGCATTTTGTAAGAACAACGCCAGCAAAGTACTCAACACCATCAGTAAAACAGTGGAAAGACGTCCCACAGCTACCAAACGTTTTTGAGAAGCTCCGGGATTGATTTGTCTTTTATAAAAATCATAAACAATATAAGAAGAACCCCAATTCAGCTGTGTAGAAATAGTACTCATATAAGCCGAAATCAAAGACGCCAATACCAACCCGAGCAAGCCCGTAGGGAGCTTGGTCAACATGGCCGGATAAGCTAAATCATTTCCTAATTTATCCGCTGTAATATCGGGGAATGCTAATTGAATACTGGCAATGTCGGGAAAGACAACCAAAGACGCCAAAGCCACTAAAATCCATGGCCAAGGTCTAAAAGCGTAATGCATAATATTGAAAAACAGGGTGGCTCCAATGGCGTGATTTTCATCTTTGGCAGCCAACATACGCTGCGCAATATACCCTCCCCCGCCGGGTTCCGCCCCGGGATACCAAGAACTCCACCATTGAACCGCCAACGGAATGATCAGGAGTGTAATCAAAGCTTCTGTATTTCCAAAATCGGGTAAGATGGAGATTTTACCGGACACATTTTCGTGCGCTATTAAAGCTTCTAAGCCCCCCACTTCCGGAAGGTTGACCAAATAATAGGCCGCACCTATGGATCCTCCCATGGCGACAAAAAACAAAATAACATCGGTGTATACCACGCCCTTAAATCCACCAATGGCACTAAAAGTTACCGTTACTAGCCCAGCCGTGATGACCGTTT
Source organism: Flavobacteriaceae bacterium (assembly GCA_018699935.1). Taxonomy (GTDB): domain Bacteria; phylum Bacteroidota; class Bacteroidia; order Flavobacteriales; family Flavobacteriaceae; genus MS024-2A. The sequence continues at coordinate 7,284 of JABISF010000027.1, forward strand.
GCCACGGATCCAGTCCCAACATCACACTCCCAATCTTAATGGCTGCCAGCGTTACCGCTGACATAGTGATAACATTAAAAATTATTCCCAAGTACAAGGCTCTAAATTTGCGTAAAAAACTAGCGGGTTTACCACCATATCGCAATTCATAAAACTCAAGGTCGGTGTTGACATTGGATTTGCGCCACAGTTTGGCATAAACAAAAACAGTGAGCAAACCTGTAATTAAAAAAGCCCACCAAACCCAGTTGCCAGAAACGCCATTGGTACGAACAATATCGGTCACTAAGTTGGGCGTATCGGTTGAAAAAGTGGTGGCCACCATAGAAAGACCTAACAACCACCAAGGCATGTTACGCCCGGAAAGGAAAAAATCGTTGGCACTTTTCCCAGAAGATTTGGACACCAATAGCCCTATACCTAGAGAAATAACAAAGAAAAAAATGATGATTACCCAATCAATTGGAGCTATTTGCATAATAAAAACGGTTTAAATTCAATTTTAATTACTAAATATACAATAAATAAAATATGATTAAATTGTTGTTAAAACATTTAGTAACTAATTGATTTCCTAGTAGGTTTGTATGTTGTAAGGGAAGATTCCCCAACGATTTATTGTATGAAGACGTTATCGTGTTTTTTGGTGCTATTGATTCCGCTAAATTTTTATTTAGTGCATGCCCAAAGTGGAGGCGTGGAAACCTCCAATACCCCTAAAGTCATTTTCCCGCAAGCCGAAGAAAAATCCGAAAGTCCTTTTAAAATTACCCCTAAAAGTGAATTTTTAAATCAAGATTTTTTTAATCCTCCTCCAGATTATATCAATCCCAAAAACAGTTTAAACGATCCTAAAAATAAGTTTGGAACCCAAGAACAGTTTATTGACCCGGGAGAACAATATCTGAAGCGGCTGAATCGAGGAGAAGATGAAAAACAAAAAAATCCCGATCAATTTAAAGTCGATCAGTATTTGGGTGATTTTAGAAACAATGGCAAATTTGTTCAAATCGCTGTTCGTGATCACGAATCGCCGGACGGTGATTTAATTAAAATCATGCTCAACGACCAAGTGGTAGTGCCCAGTGTGCTTTTGCAAGAACGCTTTCGCAGTATCGCTGTAGATTTGGTTATGGGCTTTAACAAAATTGACTTTGTGGCTTTAAATCAAGGGACTTCCGGACCCAACACCGCCGAAGTCCGTGTCTTTGACGATGAAGGAAAATTGGTGGGTGCCAACCGTTGGAATTTGGCCACCGGTGTCAAAGCGACCTACATCATTGTCAAAGAAAAATAAGCCTTTGAAATTTTTTCTTTACAGTAGGGTTTCAAAGAAATTCCAAAATTATTCCCTACTTTTCCAAAGTGGAGCCTGAGATTTCAAACTTAACATACCTATTACAAAGGCTGATTCAACCGTTGGAATGGATCATGCTGTTTGTGGTGCTTGGAGGAGGGCTGTTTTTGCTTTTTCACAGCAGGGGGTATCCCCTTTTAAAAATCAAACAAGCTTTTGTTCTTTTGCTTTCCAAAGAGGAAAACAAAGGAATTTCCCGTTTTCAAGCCCTTTCGGCGGTCTTGGCCGCCACCGTAGGTTTAGGAAATATTTCGGGAGTAGCCATTGCCATTCATATGGGCGGTCCCGGGGTCTTATTTTGGATGTGGATGACCGCTTTTCTTGGAATGATTATCAAATTTTATTCCTGCACTTTGGCGGTTCAATTACGAATAACAGCTGCTGATGGGCAACCCTTGGGAGGGCCTATGTATTATATGCAGTTGGGGTTAAAAAAATGGGGGAAGCCACTCGCCATTTGGTTTTCTGTGGCGGGTCTTTTTGGGGTGCTACCTGCTTTTACTGCCAATCAATTAACCCAAACGTTTATCAATGTCATTGACCCCAACCAATATATCGCTTTGGGAGATTTTGGATGGAAACTCAGTCTTGGAATTGGCTTATCGGTCATCAGTGGGGTGGTGATTTTTGGCGGGCTAAAAGCCATCGTAAAAGTTACTTCCAACTTGGTTCCATTGATGGTTGGGATCTATTTCCTGATGGGGCTTTTCATCCTTTTTTCCAACGGAAGTGCGGTACTCCCTGCTTTTGAATTGATCTTTACAGAGGCTTTTAATCTTCAAACAGCGGTGGCCGGTGGCTTTTGGGGGTTGGTGATTTTAGGGGTTCGTCGAGCTGTTTTTTCCAACGAAAGCGGGGTTGGAAATGCACCCATGTATCACGGACAATCGCAAAGCAAAAAGGGGACAGATGAAGGCTTGGTGGCCATGCTTGGCCCATTGCTGGACACAGTTCTTGTGTGTACCATAACAGGTTTAATCGTTATTATCAGTGGTGCCTACCATTTGGAAGAACTCAACGGAATTGTCCTCACCTTGGAAGCTTTTAGACGCTTATTTTTTGGATTTGGAGATGTATTACTCCTGGGAATGGTCTTTGTGTTTGGGATCTCTACTTTGTTCACCTATTCCTATTACGGTGTAAAATGTTTTGGCTTTTTGACGAAAAAAGCTTGGGGACAGGCGTATAATTATTTTTATATCGGCAGTATTATTTTCTCTGCTTTGGCAACTGTGGAGGAGGTCATTGGGATTATTGATCTTTCTTTTGCCTTGATGTGCATTCCCAATATGCTTGCCATAGTGCTACTCGCCCATTCCGTCAAAAAAGAAATGCAGGAACGGCGGTGGATGTCATAGTAAACCTCCTCTTATTTTTTTCGTCTTGGAATCACCAAAGCAAGCCCTAAAAAAAACAAAGCGCCAATAAGATAAGGCCAATCGATAAAAGAAAGTTTGGTGTACATGATGCCCACCACAACAAAACAGAGGATCGCTACTAAGGCAAAAAATATTTTTACGATAATTCGTACAACCATATCCGCGCTTTGGAGTGAAATTAATAAAAATTTACAACGAAAGTTCTTTACTTTTGAAAATGATTCGAATTTATCTCATTGGAATACTCATCCTTGTGAGTGCAATTGCAGCCAACCTTGTTGCTGCAAAATGGCACTTGAAAACTTGGTATGACCTCTTACAAGGACTTTCGAATTCAAATATGTATATAAAACAACTCACCTTTTTCGATTACCTATGGCTGTTCTTGCTCTACCCACTAATCTTGGGAGGAGGCGCTGTTTTAGGGAATTTCATCTATCAAAAATTAGCTCCATGACGAGTAAAGTAACCTATCAAAATCCGCTGCGCACCACGGCCGTGCACTTGGCATCCAACAACAGTATTATCACTGATGCGCCCCTTGACAATCACGGCAAAGGAGAAGCCTTTTCCCCTACAGATCTGGTAGCAACCGCTTTGGCGAGTTGCTTGTTGACCATCATGGGGATCAAATCGAAGGATCTGGGAGTGGATCTTTCGGGAACCTCCGCTCAAGTAAAAAAAGTCATGGCATCTCAGCCCCGCAGAATTAGTGAAATTCATATTGATGTGGAATTTACACTGCGTACGGACACCAAAACCCAACGGATTTTAGAAAGAGCGGCCTTGACCTGTCCGGTTGCCCAATCGCTCCATACAGACCTAGTGCAGAACATACAATTTCACTGGCCGGTTTAAGAAGGGTCTCAGAGACGCCAAAAAGGTTTTTTGTAAATCAACAATACGATTGAAAATAGGAGGACACCCGTAGGTCCCAGCATAAAGGTTGCCAACATAGGCAGTACAATTGCGTAATGCGGAATCTGATGTTTTTGGCTGTATTGAATCATCCAACAGGCCACCCAAAAGTCAAAACCGAGATAGTGCAGCCAGCCCGCTGCTGCCGAGGACAAAGTTGCCTGCTGAAACAAAAGTAATATTCCTTCCAAAGAAGTGAAATCAGCCTCCATAAAACCTTCTGTTTGAGTGAAAAAATACAAATAAAAAAAACTGAGGAATAGCGGCACCCAAGGAAAGGAAATCAAAGCTTTAGAGATTCGAATACGAGGAAGAAATAAAATTAAAAACCAAGCGAAAAGCACTCCCGTATTACACAAATTGAAAAGCAGCGATGTCATAATTTCTTATTTAAATTTAGTTTAACAAATTAGTCTTTTTAAATTAGAGGGCTACTATGTTGTTATTCAGAGATATTCATGGCGTTAAAATTGATCCTGTCAAGCACACCCTCGATTTGATTCGAGTCTATCCTTATGTGGAAATTCACATCGGTTCCGATTCTCAAAACATCAACAAAGAAACCCGTTACACTACCGTAATTGCCTATCGACTGGGGACGCGGGGCGTTCATTATATTTTGAGTAAGTCCAAAGTTTCCATCATCAACGACATGTGGACACGTTTGTGGAAAGAAGCCGAATTGAGTATCGATGTTGCAGAGTGGCTCACCAAACAGATCAATATTAAAGTTGAAATTGACATGGACTACAACGAAGATGAAAACTTTAAGTCTAATAAATTAATTTCAGCAACCCGCGGTTGGGCCAATTCCTTGGGATACAAAGTCAATGTTAAACCCAATAATCAAATTGCCACACGTGCGGCGGATTATCATTGCAAATAAATTTAGGGGGTTCGAAATACTTGAGTAGCATAGGCAATACTGTCTTGCGTAAAGCTAACGCCCACCCCCAATTGAACATAATCGCCAATCATATTGGCATAATGCCCAGGGGAATTTCTCCACCCTTCTACCATACATGCTGATAACGCCTCCGCAGAACGGGTGTCGCCACAGCCACTGACATTTTCAAACCAAGGCACATAGACAATATTTTCTGCTATCTGCGACCAACCATAACCCGCATTGTCAGCACGGTCACTGGGCGAATTCCCTTCGTGATCGGTGTGGTCAAAAAATCCTTCCTTGACCATATTGTCCGAATGAAACTTCGCCAAAGCATCCATTTCATCGTTCTGAATTAGGGCGGTCAGCCCTTGGTCCGTTCGAATTTTATTGGTTTTTTGGAGGATTAAAGTTGCCAATTGTTCGTTTAGGCTGCTGTTTTCGTCCAGTGCTGAGACATCTTCCTTTGCGCAGTTGAGAACTACCAAGGTAAAAAGGAGCAGTCCGAATAATCTAAATTTAGTTTTCATGAATTTGTATAGAAAATAAAATTACTACTTTTAAAACAAATCTTTTGAAAAAAACTATTGAAGTATGCGCTTTGCGATTATTGCCCCAAAAATTCCTACCGACCGATGGCGTATTGATTTTGAAAAAATTGCTCCCCACATTCCGCTGTTAATTGGTGCAGAAACCGACCATCCCGAGGATGTAGAATGTGCCTTGGTTTGGAAGCATCCCAAGGGGGCTTTGAACGCATTTCAAAACCTAAAACTTATTTTTTCGATGGGTGCTGGAGTAGATCATATTTTAGAAGATCATAGTATTCCGGAACATATTCCCATTTGCCGTGTGGTAGATCCCCAAATGGCCTTTTCCATGACCAACTATATACTAATGGCGGTATTGAACCATCATCGTTCTTGGTATGATTTTGAACACGCCCAACGGAATCGCCATTGGGCACAATTTGAATTTAACGAAAAACCCCTGCGCATTGGAATTTTAGGCATTGGACACTTGGGAATGGATGCCGCCCTAAAGCTTCAACACTTGGGTTTTGATGTGATGGGATATAGCGTACATCCAAAAGAAACTCCTTTCCCTTCTTTTTCTGGGGCTGCGCTCGGAGATTTTTTAAAACAAATCAATGTTTTGGTCTGTGTGGTGCCTTTTACTCAAAAAACCAAAGGCCTTTTGAGTCAATCCCTTTTTGATCAATTGGAACAACCCACCTATCTGATCAATGTTTCAAGAGGAGCCGTACAAGTGGAAAAAGACATCCTTACAGCTTTGGAAAAAGGGCAGTTGAATGGTGCTTTTTTAGATGTCTTTGAAGAAGAACCGCTCCCTACCGAAAGTCCATTGTGGTTGCACCCAAAAGTAAAAATCACGCCGCATATTGCCAGTTTGACCTATCCCAAAGAAGGAGTCTATCAGGTGTTAGAAAATTTTGAACGGGTTCAAAAAGGGATGCCATTACTGAATCTAGTGGATCGTTCCAAAATGTACTAAGCCGAAATTAAAGCTTTGGCCAAAGGGTCGATCGAAAAACGGACAGGATCAACCGCCACAATTCCGGTTTTTTTTGAAACTGCAGCGAGATAGTCCCGCGCAGCCGCTTCCGTTAGGGTACTGGTATTGACCGCGATACCCCTTACTTTGGCTTGGGGAAATGTCCCCACCACCGTACACAAGTCCTCATTCAGTGCAATAAATGCTTTTAAATCAGGGACTCTGATGTGTTCGGGACTTCGCAAACGTTCTTTTCCTGCACGGTGACACAAGATTAAATCCGTTGGGCAACTGCCACGCATCAGCGGAAGGGTTGCCGTACTCCCAGGATGTAACAAGGAGCCTTGACCCTCGATGATGACCCAATCCTCCTGCTGTTCCAATACCGCCGTTTCTACGGCACCACATGCATGATCCACCTTAAAAGCGTCCAATGGAATTCCTTTTCCCATAATGGTGATCCCAATTTGACCCGTAGCGACAAAACCCACTTGATGTCCGTTATTTTTTAAATACGAAAACAATTCCAAACCTGTGGTCATTTTCCCAACGGCCATGTCCGTTCCCACCAAAAGCACTCTGCGATTACCACACGTGGCCGCACGCCCTGTCGCAATGGGAGGCACAAAAGAAGGAACACGCACGTCCCATATCCATTGTTGGGGATGCTGCAGCAATGCCCCCCACCGTGGAGCGATGAGATCGTGTAGCCCATTTACCAAACTCAAACCCGCTTGAAGTGCTGCTTCTATTACAGGAATCCACGTTTCCGGGATTTTCCCTCCAGAGGGGGCAATGCCCAATATCAAGACCTCGGCACCTGCCTCCAAAGCCGCTTCCAAATTAGCGACGATGGGGATGTTGCGTTTTGTGGGCATAAAAGCATCCATGGTGTTCCCTTGTTGTGAACTGTCAATTACACAACAGATGGGGTTGGAACAATAGCGAATAACGCCCATGCCCATTTTGCCATAATCACTATCCACATGCCCTTCCATATAGAGGGCGATTGTTTGTTCAGGTTTAAGCATAATATTCCGGTTTAAGCATTCCTCCGTGTCCAGCTTGATACACCGGTAGGGTAACCCCATCTAAAAGGGGGGCTCCTGAGGCTGGATCGGGATTTAAATTGTAATGTGAATCGAGGTCTATATGATCAATAATTCCTGAAATGGAAGCCGCTGCAGCAATCGCCACGGATGTTTCGCTCATACATCCAATCATGGTTTTAAGTCCAAATGCCTTTGCCGTAGCGATAATTCTGAGGGCTTCGGTGATTCCCCCGCATTTCATCAGCTTCATATTTACCCCATCTACGCAGTGCGCAAAAGAAGGAATGTTGGCCGCAAACCGGCAGGATTCGTCCACATAAATGGGCAACACCCGATCGGCATACAGATTCTCCAGCTGCTGTTCCGCTCCTTCTTTCAGGGGTTGTTCGATATAATCCACGCCGCGTTCCGCCAACCAAGGCAACATCTGTTTGGCCTGCTCCAAAGACCAACCTCCATTGGCATCGACCCGTAATTGTACTTCGTAATCTCGAGTGCTTTGTACGACTTGTTCAAACATCGCCTTGTCTACCTCCAGACCTGCCGGAGCACCGAGTTTTATTTTTAATGATTTGACTGTAGTTCCATCCAATAACAAGGGAACTCTTTCTTTCACCACTTCGGGAGGATTAATTCCAATAGTGACCGAAGTAGGCGTTTGCGCTCGGGGTATCCCCAGCAACTCATTTAAGGGAAGCCCCGCTTTTTTCGCTTTCCAATCCCAAAGGGCAGTATCCAAAGCCACATAGGCGCAAGGGGCAATATTCATGGCACGCGATCGATCGTAAAGACTGTGAAGGGCTTCGCCTTCAATACCCGAGGCGACAAAACGTTCCAATTGCTCTTGAATGGCTTCTGGAGTATCAGCCCCTTCACTTTTCCCCGGTGCCGCTTCTCCCCAACCCACTAAACCTTCACATTCATAGCGAACAAAAAGATTTTCGGAATAAGAACGCACCCCTCGACTGATGGCAAGGGCAAACCTTTTTTTTAAAGGAACCTTGTAAAAGGATAGAGTAGCCTCCTTTAATTTTATTGATTTCATAAACTCGGTTTCAACCATTAAAAGCAAAATCTAAGATAGGCATTTAAATTTCCTGATGCTAAAGGAAAAAACAGCCGCCCTTTTTTTGACAGCCTTACAATCCCCTGCTAATATTTTGTATTTTGTTCATCGTTTGACAATATAATTCCACTATGACCAAGATTCCACTGCTTTTACTCGCTGCAGGAAAATCCCGACGAATGGGGACTTCTAAACAGTTGCTGCCCTGGAAGGGAAAAACGCTATTGGAAAATGCGATCATCACCGGGAGCCAAAAATCCGATCAAGAATTATACGTTGTAGTGGGTGCCTATGAGGAGGCGATTTTACCCCTACTAGAAAAATACAATGTCAAAGTAATTCACAATCCCAACTGGGAAACCGGTATCGGAACCTCCATAGCAAAAGGAATCGAGGCTTTGCAAGCTCTTGAGGAGTCCATGGCTGGCGTTTTTATCTTTCTTGCCGATCAACCTTTTATCACTCCAGCGATCATCCAAAAATATTATTCGGCTTTTGAAGTGGGAAAACAACAGCTTATTTGCACCGCCTACACCCCACAAAAAAAAGGGGTTCCAGCATTGTTTGATGCCTGTTATTTTGATGCTTTATCGCAACTTTCCGAAGATTTTGGTGCACAACAATTGATCAAAAAAAATAGTGCCCATTGCATTCCTATCGCTATTGCCCCAGCACATTTGGTAGATATTGATACCCCTGAACGCTATCAAAAATATCACCCTCCCAAATAGGGTTCTATGCCAACAATCCTTTAAGGATAAAGATTCGGATGCCAACGATGAAAACCAAAATCCCGGTAAAGATTTTGATGAATTTGGAGCTGTTTTTTTTAATGCTGTAGCGCACTCCCAACTGCCCTCCCAAGAACACTGCCAAAAGCAATGGTAAAGTCAGTGTATAAGAAACCTCCAAGGTGTTTTTTGCCGCCAGCCCAATCAGTCCAGAGATGGAATTAGCGAAAATAAAAAAAGCAGTTAATCCGGCAATTTTGATGGGTTTTCCCCACTTTAAATGATTGAGGATGGGCGCTAAAAAGACACCCCCTCCAATGCCCACCAAGCCGGATAAAAGTCCTATCGCACCGCCCAACACATAATTGAAATAAGTGGGGTATTGAATGGCTGTTTCAGTCTCGTTTTTAGTACTGAAGGTTTGCCAAAATAAAGCCAAAGCGGACGCAATCAAGGTGATTCCTAAGATGATAAAAAAGAGGGTTTCCTCCAGGCGCAAAATAGCTCCCACAAAGGTCATGGGAATACTGGTGATGATAAACGGGAAAATTTCTTTAAAAGAGATTAATTTATTTTTATAAAACAAAACCGAACTGCCCGAAACGACGATCAAATTACACAGCAAGGCGTTGGTTCGCATAAAGAAAAAAGACACCCCCAGTAGCGACAGTAGTGCCAAATAACTCGACCCTCCCCCAAAACCAACAGCGGCATAGAGGGTGGCTATGACAAAAAAAACGAAGGAAACGACTATCCAAAGCTCAGGATCAATATTCATGAGCAAAGAGGGCATTAATTCCTCCCGCCACAGAGATCATCCGCTTGTTGGGAAATTGTTCTTGCAACAGCTTCACCGCTTTGGCACTCCGAAACCCAGACTGACACAAAATATACACTTCCGCTTGAAGGGGATGTTTTTTTATTTCATTTTCTAAAACGCTCAAAGGAATATTTACCGCACCTTCATAGGCTTGGGCTGCAACCTCCTCCGGATTTCGTACATCGATGATTTGAATCGCCGTGGGAAGCTCGGACAATTGCTTAAATTGTGCCGTGGAAATTGTTGCGTCCGTTAGACGACAGTCCAAGGCATAGGAGCTTTGAAGCTTGTCTAGGTGTAAAGCTTTTTCCTGTTTAGGAATCTCAAACGTGTGATAGGCTTGTTTTAAGGCGTCAAAAATAAGTAGTTTTCCAGCGAGGACTGCTCCAATTCCTGTAAGCACTTTTACACATTCCAACGCTTGAAGGTTCCCCACGATTCCGGGTAAAATTCCCAAAAC
>JABISF010000028.1 GCA_018699935.1 Flavobacteriaceae bacterium
TAAAGATTTTCAATCCATCGATCGAAAAATTTTGGAGGGCGTGGACTATATTGTACCTTTAGATCAAGAAAAAACAGCTAGTAAACCATCGAGAATTATCAAGATTGATCGAGACGGAGCTATCGAAATCATTCGCGAGTGAGCCTGCAAACCGACTTTAGTACAATTCTACAACAGCCCATATTTCAAGCGTTAAAAAAGACGGTTGCCGATAGGAACATTGAAGCCTATATCATCGGGGGATTTGTGCGGGATCATTTGTTGCAAAGAAATTTTAAAAAAGACATCGATATTGTGGTCATTGGTTCCGGTATTGATTTGGCCAAAGCGCTACAAAAACAATTGCCTGGGAGTCGACCGGTGCAAGTTTTTAAAAATTATGGCACGGCCATGTTGCAATGGAATCAACTCACCCTCGAATTTGTGGGGGCCAGAAAAGAGTCTTATGCCGCCGAGAGTAGAAATCCTTCGGTGCGTCCCGGAACGCTAGAAGACGATCAAAACCGTAGAGACTTTACAGTCAATGCTTTGGCTATTAGTTTACAGGAAAAAAAATTTGGGACCTTACTTGACCCCTTCAATGGAATGGAGGATTTAAAAAACAAAATCCTTCAAACACCATTGGATCCCGACCTTACTTTTTCAGACGATCCTTTGCGAATGTTACGCGCCATTCGCTTTGCTTCCCAACTGAATTTTAATATTCAACCCGCTGCATTAGATGCCATTTGTCGTAATGTCGAGCGGATTCAGATTATTTCGGAAGAGCGGATCGTGGATGAATTACACAAAATTATTTTAACCGATACACCCTCCAAAGGGTTTATCCTTTTGGAACAAACGGGCTTATTGGAACGTATCCTGCCCGAGCTAGTTGCCTTAAAGGGGGTTGAAGAATTGGAAGGGCAACGACATAAAGACAATTTTTATCACACTTTGGAGGTGGTGGATAATATCTGCCCCAACACCCAGCATCTTTGGCTGCGTTGGGCGGCTTTGTTGCACGATATTGGAAAAGCACCCACCAAAAAATTTAAGCATCCCAAAGGTTGGACCTTTCACAATCACGAATTTGTGGGTGCCAAGATGGTCTATCAACTTTTCAAACGCCTTAGAATGCCTTTGAACGAAAAAATGAAATACGTTCAAAAGTTGGTGTTTATGAGTTCGCGTCCCATTGTAATTGCAGAAGATCAAGTGACGGACGCTGCCGTTCGGCGGTTGATTTTTGATGCGGGAGACTGCATTGACGATTTGATTACACTTTGTCAAGCGGACATCACTACCAAAAACGAACAGCGTTTTGAACGCTATCACAAAAACTTTGAAATTGTTCGCGAAAAAATTATATCGCTAGAGGAAAAAGATCATGTACGTAATTTTCAACCCCCCGTAAGTGGTGCGATGATAATGGCGTATTTTAATCTTAAACCCTCCAAAGAAATTGGCATCATCAAAGAAGCGATTAAAGAAGCGATCTTAGAAGGGATTATTCCCAATGATTATGAAGCTGCCTTTGAGATGATGAAAACAAAAGGAAAACAACTCGGACTCACACCCCATGAAGAAAAGATTTAGAGTATTTGTCAAAGGAAGTTTAGTATTGGTATATCTGGTCATCGCCGCTGGAGCCATTGTTCGTATGACCGGAAGTGGAATGGGGTGTCCCGATTGGCCAAAGTGTTTTGGTTATTTGATTCCACCCACCGAACGGGAACAATTGGATTGGCATCCCCATCAAACCTATCACAAAGGGGAAGTCATTATCGTGGAAGAAAGTTTGCGGGTCGCTAATCAGGATTTTATTTCCGATACAAACTACAATCCTTCCCATTGGGAAGCCTACACCAAACATGATTACGCCCATTTTGACGTCTACCACACTTGGATCGAATTCATCAACCGATTGTTGGGAGCTTTGGCAGGACTGGCAACTTTATTATTACTCATAAGCGCGCTATTGCAGTGGAGCAAATCCAAAAGATTAACCCTAGTTGCGCTATTGATTGTACTGGGCATGGGCTTTCAGGCTTGGTTGGGAAAAACAGTAGTAGACTCTAATTTATTACCTTTTAAAATCACACTCCACATGGGCATGGCCTTATTGATCGTTGCCTTGCTGATCTATCTTTTGGAATACACGGCGACCAAAACCATCCAATGGCCCAAGATCAAAGGGTTCAAAACCCTTTCTTTATTAGGGTTTGTGCTTACGATGGCTCAAATTCTTATGGGTACCCAAGTTCGCCAGTATATTGACATAAAAATGGAAGCTTTTGATCCTTCGTTGTGGCTTGCCACTCCCCCTGCTATTTTCTATCTCCACAGGAGTTTCTCTCTACTTATTTTGATTCTTTATTTGTATTTAGGTTATAAAATTTCTCAAGCTGGTGCGATTCCCAAAGTTTTTCAATGGATTTTGGGAATGCTTGGAATTTCAATAGTTACGGGAATATTTATGTACTATTTTGATTTTCCCTTTAGTTCACAGCCGTTACACCTCATCCTTGCTTCACTATTATTTGGAGCACAGTTATATTTTATTCTTTCAATAGTTAAAAAACCCTCTACATGATTTATCGTATCCGAGTTATTTTAGACGTAGAAGAAGATGTCCTTCGCGATCTCGAAATTGAATCTGATTCCAGCTTAGAAGTCCTTCACGATTCTATTTGTCAAGCTTTTGGATTTTTGGGAAATGAGATGGCCTCTTTTTATGAAACCAACGATCGTTGGGAACAAGGAGATGAAATTCCATTGTTGACCATGGATCCAGAGATTCCCTCTCATGCGGACTCGCCTTTAGAAACCTTATTCTCTGCAGACAATCACAAATTAATATATGTCTATGACTTTTTTAATCTGTGGACCTTTTTTGTTGAGCTGATGGAAGTGGGCGAACCTACCCCTGAAAAAGCATACCCTAGCCTTATTTATGCGCAAGGCGAGGTGCCTGAAGAAGCTCCCGAAAAATCTTTTGAAGGAGAAATCGATGAAGAAGACGCGCTTGGATTTGATGAGGATATGGAAGAAGACGGTCTATCCGACTATGACGACAGTTCATTTTACTAAAATTGACTGTGGGTGTCCACATCTTCGTAATGCTTGCGGACATATTCAAAAGAAGCTTTCATAACATCCCCCATCGAGTGGCTTTCTAAAAAGGCTTTTTCTTTGGTAAACTTGTATATTTCATTTTTGAGGCGCTCCAAATTCTCAGGCAATGTCAAGATTTCTTTCTGCATGGTTCTCACCAATTTTGTCAATCGGTTGCCCGAACTAATAATACGTCTTGCAACAATGGAACGTTCTTCGATTTTATACTGATTGATGGAATTTTGAGTTAATTTACTTCGCACCAAATCCATAATGGGCCCATTTTCTTTAAAAAATTGTGGGCGATAGACCGAAAAACGACCTTCAAACGATTGCTGATCAAAATCAATGGGGCGAATTTTATAAACTACTTGATCAAAATCGTGCGTAGGAACCACCACATAATTATAAGCGCGCATATCCCCCAACAAACGAATCATACTGCGTTCGTTGAACTTGACGTATTCTTTGGCGATCTGTGCTTTTTCTGGATCGGTACATTGTGGTAAAAAGTTTTTAATAAAAGTATCCCCGGGAATCCCAGCAATATGCTCTTCAATCAAAGTGTTGTCGTTCACCAAAAAATTTAAATTATAAGGGGAAAGCATGTGCTCAAATTCCAATCCATAGACGCGAGAGGCATCCGTTTTTTTGATGTAGTAATAGGTAAAATTGTCATTGAGTATATTTCTCACCTTGATGCGAAAAGGCTTGGAATTTCCAAACGTACAATAGTCAATGGCATCGATATTCAAATAAGGAATCCCACTCTCGTTTCCATCGGAGTGGAGTTGTGTATAAATCTTTTTGAGACTAAAATCGATTTCCCGCCGCTCGGTATCGGAATAAAACACGCGTACCCACAGGGTGTCTTGTTCATTTTTGTCATACACCACTATGGAACCCGAAAAGCGCAACAGATCATCATAATAGATCGGTGTTTCTATCCAACGATCATAAATCTTTAAAAAACCAGCCAATTCCTCTGAAATTTTGTAAAACGGCTTTTTTTTAGAAATCAACTTTTCTTCCATCTTTGGGTTTTTTCAAAAATACTATTTAAAATGTAACATTTCACTTGTTAGATCGTTTAATAAGTCTATGCCTGAAACACTGCTACAACTTCATGCGCTCACCAAAAAATACGGCTCCTTAACCGCTGTAAACGAACTCTCCTTGCGTTTGGAAAAAGGAAAGGTATACGGCCTTTTGGGACCCAATGGCAGCGGCAAATCCACCACTTTGGGAATGGTTTTAAATGTGGTCAACCCCAGTTCAGGAAGTTTTGAATGGTATGGCGGTACCAAAACCACCCATCAGGCTTTAAAACATATTGGAGCCATAATTGAACGCCCCAATTTTTATCCCTATCTGACTGCATTTCAAAATTTAAAACTGATTTGCCAAATCAAACAATGCTCCGCAGCGCACATCCAAGAACAACTTGAATTGGTCGGTTTGTGGGCGCGAAAAGACAGTAAATTCAGCACCTATTCCTTGGGAATGAAACAACGGTTGGCTATCGCAGCCGCCTTGGTAAATCAGCCCGAACTCTTGATTTTGGACGAACACACCAACGGTTTAGATCCCGAAGGAATTCACCAAATCAGAGCGTTGATCACTTCCATAGCTGCGCGGGGAACCAGTATTTTACTCGCTTCTCATTTGCTGGACGAAGTGGAAAAAGTCTGTACCGACGTCATTGTCTTAAAAAACGGAAATAAGTATTATGAGGGCTCAGTAGATGGTCTCAACCCCAGTTTTGGGTACTTTGAGATCGCTGCCCAATCCGAATCCTCACTTGTGACCTTTTTGGAACAGCACACAAGCATTGGAGAAATCTCAAAAAAGAAAGAGTGCTTCCATGTCCTCCTTACTGAGGAATTAAGTGCTGAACAATTTTCCCAACAGCTGCAAGAAGCCGGGCTGTTACTCACCCATTTTGTCAAAAAACAACCTTCTTTAGAAGACCAATTTTTACTATTAACCCAAAGCGAAAAGCATGCGACTACTGCGCATTGAATTGTATAAACTCTGGCATCACAGAATTTCCAAAATATTGATTTTTGGGTATTTTATTTTGATTTTTAGTATTGCGATTCTAAGCACACTCAAAGTAGAATGGGGTCCGATTAAATTCCATTTGGCCGATCAGGGAATTTTTAATTTCCCCTATATATGGCATTTCAACACCTTTATGATCGCGCTTTTGAAAATCTTTTTTGCCATCATCATCGTGGCCATGATTGGCAATGAATATTCCTATAAAACTCTCAAACAGAATTTGATTGACGGTCTAAGTAAAGCAGAATTCCTCCGTTCAAAAGTTTATGCAATCCTGGCTTTTGTGTTGCTTTCCACCTTTTTGGTCTTTGCAATTTCGTTGCTGTTGGGCGGACTTTATTCCGATTATACCGAGCTTTCCATAGTTTTTTCTGACTTGGAATATTTATTGGCCTATGCCGTCAAGCTCTTTGGATTTTTTACTTTTTGTCTTTTTCTTTCCCTACTGATTAAAAGATCGGCTTTTGCTTTGGGGTTTTTGGTCTTATGGCAGGTTTTTGAGGGGATTGTCTTTGGATTGATGAAATGGAAACTTTCGGATTGGATTCCGGCACTGAGTGCAGAGCAAGTTTTTCAGTTCTTTCCATTAAATGCGATGGGAAACATAATCAAAGAGCCTTTTTCAAGGCTTTCAGCCATTAAAAATATTGCCGACCAAATTGGAGAAGGATTGGATAAAGATTATTCGGTTTCATTTTTCAGTCTCATTATCGTGTTGCTGTGGTCAGTGCTTTTTATTGCAGCTTCCTATCGTCTTTTAAAACAGCGAGATTTGTAGTTTCTCCCTCCTGTTTCTCTTCAACTCCGACTGATATTTCGTAATTTTGCCGTTTAGGAAAAACCGCTATGCCATTTCAACTTGTTTCAGAATTTCAGCCGACTGGGGACCAACCTCAGGCAATTAAAGAAATTGTGTCCCAATTTGAAAATGCCGACCCCTATGTGACCTTAGCCGGAGTGACCGGTTCTGGGAAAACCTTTACGATGACCCATGTAGTGAAGGCTTTGCAACGCCCCACCCTTGTTTTGGCACATAACAAAACTTTAGCGGCACAATTGTATTCGGAATTCAAACAGTTTTTTCCCAACAATGCCGTGGAATATTTTGTTTCGTATTACGACTACTACCAACCTGAAGCTTATATACCCGTAACGGGAACCTATATTGAGAAAGACCTTTCCATTAATGAAGAAATCGAAAAACTCCGCTTGAGCACTACTTCTGCACTGCTTTCCGGACGACGAGATGTATTGGTGGTGGCTTCCGTTTCTTGTTTGTACGGTATTGGAAATCCTGCCGAATTTGAAAAAAACGTTATCTCCATTGAACGGGATCAAGTGATTTCACGAACCCAATTCATGCATCGATTGGTGCAAAGTCTGTACGCTCGAACAACCGCCACTTTTGATCGAGGGAATTTTAGAGTTTTGGGAGATATCATTGATGTGTTTCCAGGCTATGCCGATACCGCTTTTAAGATTCATTTTTTTGGAGATGAAATTGAACTGATTGAATCTTTTGACCCCATCAACAATGCGATTCTGGAACG
Source organism: Flavobacteriaceae bacterium (assembly GCA_018699935.1). GTDB lineage: Bacteria > Bacteroidota > Bacteroidia > Flavobacteriales > Flavobacteriaceae > MS024-2A. Next base: position 6,711 of record JABISF010000028.1, read on the forward strand.
ATTTGACAAAGTCAATATTTATCCCGCTAATATTTTTGTCACTTCACCAGACATTCTTCAAAATGCCATTCATCAGATTCAAGAAGACATGGTCAAACAAGTGGATTATTTTAAGGAAGTGGGCAAACATCTGGAAGCCAAACGACTGCAAGAACGCACCGAATTTGATTTGGAAATGATACGCGAGTTGGGTTATTGTTCTGGAATTGAAAACTATTCCCGCTATTTGGATGGAAGAGCTCCGGGCACACGCCCTTTTTGCTTGTTGGACTATTTCCCCAAAGACTATTTGATGATCGTGGATGAAAGCCATGTCACGATTTCGCAAGTCCATGCCATGTATGGGGGAGATCGAAGTCGAAAAGAAAATTTGGTCGAATACGGTTTTCGTTTGCCCGCAGCCATGGACAATAGACCGCTCAAGTTTGAGGAATTTGAAGCCCTTCAAAATCAGGTACTTTATGTCAGTGCCACTCCAGCAGATTATGAATTGGAAAAAACAGAGGGTGCTTTTGTGGAACAAATCATTCGACCCACAGGCCTTTTGGATCCGATCATTGAAGTACGTCCCAGTTTGAATCAAATTGACGATTTGATTGAAGAAATCCAAGTGCGGGTGGAAAAAGACGAACGGACCTTGATTACCACACTGACCAAACGCATGGCGGAGGAATTGACCAAATATTTGAGCCGCGTGAACATCCGTTGTCGCTATATTCACAGTGATGTGGATACTTTGGAACGGGTTGAAATCATGCAGGATTTGCGCAAAGGTATTTTTGATGTGCTGATTGGTGTAAATCTTTTGCGAGAAGGTTTGGACTTGCCGGAAGTTTCTTTGGTCGCGATTTTGGATGCCGATAAAGAAGGTTTTCTTCGCTCCCATAGATCACTTACTCAAACCATTGGTCGGGCGGCGAGAAATGTGGAGGGAAAAGCCATCATGTATGCAGATGTCATTACGAAAAGTATGCAAAAAACGATAGATGAGACTAACCAACGTCGGGATAAACAAATGGCCTATAATCTAAAACACAAGCTGACCCCCACGGCACTTAACAAATCCTTGGACAATGCACTATCCAAAAATTCTGTAGCCACTCATGTCCAGGAACGCGAAGCCCGAATTGCTGCAGAGGCGGGAAATCGATATTTGACCAAACCGGAAATTGAACAATGCATTCGTGAGGCCCGTAAAGCCATGGAAAATGCCGCAAAATCATTGGATTTTATCGTCGCTGCGGAGCTGAGAAATGAAATAAAAATGCTTCAAGAGCAGCTTTAAATTTTAAAATATTAGAGAAGTATTTCGCTTTGGTACTATTTATGTTATTTTTAAAATCATGAACAAGCACCCACTTCTTTTTCTCTTGCTCTTCCTTAGTCTGCTCATCGGACAAGGTCTTCAAAGTCAAGAAATAAATGCGGTTGTTAAAGACAGCCTGACTCAAGAAGTGATTCCTTATGCGAGTGTTTATTTATCCTCCGGAAAGGGTGTCATTGGAAATGAAGAAGGACGTTTTCGGTTGCAATTGAAAAATCCATCGGATAAAGACAGCTTGTCCATTTCCTGCTTGGGATATCAAACAAATCATAATTTAGTTTCGCAATTTAAAGACAGTATTGTGTGGCTGTCACCCAAAGCCATTGCTTTGAATACTGTGATTTTGTCCAATAACCCTCGCAGTGCTGAAGACATCATTAAGGAAATAAAAAAAGACATTCCTTTAAAATACGAATTGGGATTGACTCGTAAAAAATTGTTTTTCAGAACGTCCGGAACTCAGGAATTTAATACACTTAAAGCAACCCTCAAAAAATCTTCTATTGATGAATTTGATCAAACTTTTTGGGACAGTACCTTACAAAAAGTACCTCGGAAAAACGACTGGTATATAGAAGTTTTGGGGACTCTATACGGGGGACAAAAAAAAGAAAATCAAAAACTCGACATTGAAAAAGCCCTAGAATTGGAGGATAAAAAAACTTCAGCCATTTTTAAAAATATTGAAAAAGCATTTGATACCATTCTAAAACAAAATGTCAAAGCGGATTCTTATTTTAAAGTGCGCCTGGGAATTATAAGCAAAAAATTAGACGGTGTGGATTTTAATCCTTCCGAAAAAGACACCCTGAGCCCTGAGGAAAAAAAAGATAAAGAAAAACAAGATTTTTTAAATTGGCAGAAAAGTAGCATCACCTCAATACTCAATTCAATATTTGATGAAGATAAGCTGAATTTAAACATCCTCAAAAAGTCCTCCCAATACCATTTTGAACAAGTTGATTTTACGTTTTATGGGGAAACGCCTGTTTATGTTTTGCGATTTAGCCCGATCTCAAGGGGGAAATTTACTGGCAAACTCTATGTGGATGCCGATCAAATGACCATGATCCGTATGGAATATAAAAACACTCGACCCCTTCGTGATTTTGATTTATTTGGATTGTTTTTCAAGTACCATCAAAAAGAGGTTGTTATTCAATTTACAAAAATAAACTCCGGAAAATACAGTCCCCAATACCTTGAAATCAGCAACGGCTATAAAATGGGGGCGGATCGCTCATTTACCTTGTTGGAGAAGAACAAGCATGTTCGGGGGAGAAAAAAACAAAATGAATTAAAAATGGCACTGAATCTCCAGCAAGATCAATTTGAAAAATTCCAAATGGTGATTTTTGAAACCCTGCCCTTGACCCAGCAAGCCTATGATGCTGTTGATGAAAAAGCCCTAGTTGTTCCTGTAAATTTGACCCAATACGACCCCACTTTTTGGAAAGGACACACGATTATTGAACCCAATCAAGCCATCAAAAATTTTAAAGTGTCCGAATAATTTTATAAATTTCTTTACACAAATCCTCAAATCTTGAAAAATTCAATCTTTTTGGGAATCTTTATTTTTTGTTTTCAGCTGCATTTTGGACAGGAAGATGAAGGGAGGGTGCTCGATGCTTCAAACGTACCCGAAATTATTCTGCAATTAAAAAAACAACCGACCAGCTTGGATCAGTTAAAACAGTTACAAGCACTGAATTTTTCTATTGAAAATTATCGTGAAGCGTTGAAATACAGCCTTCAACTATTGGAACTGGAGGAAACTGATGCGCATCGATATAAGGTTGCAAGGGGTTATGAAAAATTGGTTATAAAAAGTATGAATTATACTTACGAAGGTTCCGCTACAAAAAAGATTCGACCAAACTTAATTTTATCAAATCGAGAATGGGTGCCCTCAAAAAAAGTTGTTTTTAGACGGAAAAATTGTTGAATAAGAAAAAAAAGTGTCGTATTGATTATTTCTTTTAAATTAGCTTAAAACAATTTTTAATGAAAAACGTTCTTTCCACAATTCTTATTCTTTTCCTATTTTTATCCTGCCAAAGCCCAAATTCAGATCGTATTCCCGTTGAGTTCCAAATCCAAACTTTCGATGTCGCCAACAGCCGTATGGAAGTCGTTTTTTCAATTACCAATCCCACTCAAACAGTTTGGGAAGGTGGAGCGTGGTCTTTACATTGGAACTCCATTTACGGAGTGGTGGATTCCGAAAGTTTACCCCAAGGCATCCAATTCACCTATGTGGACGGTCAACATTACCAATATCTTGAATTTGGCGCGGATTTCTCGCTCCCACCCGATGAAACGCTCACACTCCCTGTTTCCATCAAAGGCATCGTAAATCGTTTGGTGATGGGTCCCGGTGGTTTTTTTGTTCACAATCATAAAACCCAAAAAAATATTGATTTAAAAAGCACTATTGTCTGGGAACAAGCCTTGGGTCTTGAGGGATTGAAAATCCCCTCGGCGGAAGTTCGTTTTCTACGTTACGAAGGAATGGAACGCTTGCCTAAAGAAGCTTTGCAGTGGGTCATCCCCACGCCTCAAAAACAAGATTTTAGGGGTGCTTTTCGGGTTCCAACGGATTTAAATATCGATTGGAGTGCATTTGCTATGGAGGAAGAATTTATGCAACAACGGCTGCAAGAAGCTTTAACTATAAAAATAACTGCCAATCCGCAGGTGCCTTTCAATCTGATCGTGAGCAAAAACGATGAATTGGCAGCGGAAGGGTATCATTTAAATATCCTTGAAGATCAAATTCACATAGAAGCCGCACAGGAAATCGGGGTATTTTACGCATTTGAGTCTTTACATCAAATTTTATGGATGGCACAAAACGAAGCGGGCAAATGGCCTTTACTACACATTGAAGATCAGCCTCGATTTCAAAATCGGGGATTCATGACCGATATTGCGCGGAATTTCTATCCAAAAGAAAAGATTTTCCAAATCCTCGACTATATGGCGCTTTATAAATTGAATCGTTTTGATTTAAAATTGACCGATGACGATGGTTGGCGTATAGAAATTCCGGGGCTTCCGGAACTTACGGAAGTTGGGGGACACAGAGGATATACCACAGATGAAAGGGATCGATTGATTCCCATGTACAGCTCCGGTTCAGGCGATCAAAAAAATCAAGGTTCGGGCTTTTTGAGTACGCAAGATTTTGCGGACATCCTCCGATACGCCAAAAAACGCTATATCGAAGTCATTCCTCAAATCAGTTTTCCTTCCCATGCCCGAGCAGCCATAGTTGCGATGAAAGCGCGCTATGAAAACTATAAAGAACAAGGCGATTATAATGCCGCCGTTGAATACCTTTTGCATGACCCCGAGGACAGTAGCGAATATTTATCAGCACAACTGTACAGCGACAATGTGGTTTGTATTTGTGATCCTAGTGCCTACCGTTTTTATGAAAAAGTGATTCAAGAGATTTTTCAAATCTACCAAACAGCCGAAGTCCCCATGAAAGTCTTTAATATTGGTGCCGATGAATTGCCCTATGGGCCATGGCAAAAAGCCCCAAAGTGCGAGGCGTACATCAAAGAAAATCCAGCTATTGAAGGCTATAGCGATTTATACAATTTTAATTTAAGACTACTCAATAAAATGATAAGTGAGGTGGGCGCAAAAATGGTGGGCTGGGAAGATGCGCTATTGGTGCACAGCGAGAATGAGCAATCAGAGATTGGGATCAACCCCGCTTTAACCGATTTGGATTTTACACCCTATGTTTGGAACAACAGTTGGGGAGGGGGTCGTGAAGACATGATTTACCGTCTTTGTAACCAAGGCTTTCCTGCCATTATGAGTAATTCCTCTGCTTTTTATTTCGATATGGTGGACGATCGGGACATGGAAAATGTTGGAATGAGTTGGTCCGGTTATGTCAGTTATAGAGACAGTTGGGGTACCGAACCACTCAACGTTTTTGCCAACAAAGTCACTTTGGAGGCACAAGGAATTCGTGCGGAAGAGGTCGCAACCAAAGAAATGCTTCAGCCCGATTCTGTTAAAAATTTCTTGGGAATTCAGTCGCAACTTTGGACGGAAACCGCCACCAATGAATCCCAATTTGATGAAATGTTGATGCCCAACCTTATCATTTTCGCCGAACGGGCTTGGGCGAAAAAAGAAGCCTGGTTGGAGCTTCCCACCGCAGCAGCGCAAAAACCTTTACTCCTACAAAGTTGGAATCGATTCACCAATACTTTAGGACAACGACAACTCCCTTTTATCCAGCACGTATACGGAGGTCTCGCCTTTGAACTTCCCAAACCCGGCGGACAGATTGAGAAGGGCATGCTAAATGTTCGACAACAATTTCCCGGACAAACCCTTCGCTATAGTCTGGATGGCAGCAAACCCACTCCTTCTTCTCCAGAATTTGACCAACCCATTCCCGTAGATCCGGCAAATTCAAAAATTGGACTACGTAGTTTTGACGTCCGTGGCAGAGGGGGGAAAACAATATTTATTGATTAAAATTTGTATTTATGAACGCAACCAACAACCGCTTACTTGCACTCGATATCCTCAGAGGGCTGACGATTATTTTAATGATCATCGTCAATGATCCCGGATCATGGAGACACAGTTATGCACCGCTCAAACATGCCACCTGGAATGGGATTACTCCCACAGATTATGTATTCCCCACCTTTTTGTTTATCGTTGGAGTGTCTATCGTATTGTCTTTAACCAAACAATTAGCCAATGGAAAAAGTCGCATGCAGCTCACCAAAAAAATAGCTTGGCGTGCCCTTAAAATATATTTGGTGGGGCTTTTCTTGTGGTTTTGGCCAGAATTCAATTTTGGTGAACCCATTCGTTGGGTGGGTGTACTTCCGCGAATTGCCTTTGTGTTTTTTGCCTGTGCTTTATTGTTTTTATATACGAGTCGAAAGGCCCAACTGTATATTGGAATCGGAATTGTTCTAGGTTATTGGTTGCTGATGGCCTATGTTCCCATTCCGGGCATCGGTAGTCCCGACCTGAGTGTCCCCGAAAAAAATTGGGCGCATTATTTAGATCATTTACTGCTTCCCGGAAAATTATATCGTCAAACTTGGGATCCGGAAGGTTTTCTGAGTACATTTCCCGCCATCGCCAGTGGTTTGATAGGAATGTTGGCCGGGTATATATTACTTCAAAAAGACGAACTCAAAAATCGACTCAATCAACTTTTCTTCCTCGGGTTTATACTCCTGTTTGCCGGCGATTTTTTACAGTGGTTTTTTCCGTTTAACAAAAACGTTTGGAGCTCCTCCTTCACTTTGTTTATGGGAGGTATCGGTATGCTTTCCTTGGCTGCTTTCAGTTATTATTTTGACGTAATACAAAGTAAATATCAATTTAAATTTGCCCAAGTATTTGGAGTAAATTCTATTTTCTCCTACTCCCTCTCCAGTCTGCTTACGATTATATTCTACAGCGCTGATTGGTTGGGTCTAGCCCTCAACGAACGTTTTATGGCGGGGTGGGGAAATATCGGCTTACCGCTTGCCTTGGGTTCTTTATGTTATGCCTTGCTTTATGTGGTTGTGATTTGGTTACCCACCTATTATTTGTTTAAACGAAAGATTTACATCAAGTTGTAAAAAAAAGTCGGCTCCCGAAGGAGCCGACCAAACAAAACAAATATTGAATTTAATTATTGGATTTTAACCACCTTTTTAGGTTGGGGAAGTGCTTCTTTACGTTTGGGTAAGATCACACTTAAAATCCCTTCCGAATAATTCGCTTCAATCTTTGTGAGATTCACGCTGTCTGGAATGGTAAACGTTCTGCGGAAACTGTTATAACTGTATTCCATGCGTGTGTATTTTTCGGCAGTGCCCTTTTTTTCTTCCGAAGTTTTAGAAGAAATCGACAATACGTTGTCATCAATTTCAACTTCGAAATCACTTTTTTGTTTTCCAGGAGCTGCCAAATCCAAGTGAAATGCAGTATCGGTTTCTTTGATGTTGACTGCAGGCACTGTGGTGGAGAATGAAGGCACATTAACTTGCCAATCATTTTTTAAAAATTCATCTACTAAAGATGGAAATAACGGTTTTTGACTTTTGATTAAATTCATAACACAATTTTTTAATTAAACATTTGCATTACGTTTAGCAAAAGAAATACCATTTCACTTTTTTGTCATTTTGTCATGTTTTTTTAGAAAAAAACTGCCAATATGTCTTACTCGTTTAATGCTTCTTGTACTTTGTCAGCGGCTTCTTGGAAAGCAGTAGCGGAAAGGACATTCAATCCAGAATCGTCAATCAAGGATTTTGCAACATCGGCATTTGTTCCTTGCAAACGGACAATGATAGGCACTTGAATGACGTCCCCCATATTTTTATAGGCATCTACAATCCCTTGTGCCACTCGATCGCAACGAACGATTCCTCCAAAAATATTGATCAAAATTGCTTTCACATTGGGGTCTTTTAAAATCAAACGAAAAGCTGTTTCCACACGGGCTGCATCTGCCGTTCCTCCCACATCTAGGAAGTTGGCCGGTTCTCCCCCCGCCTGTTTGATTAAATCCATAGTAGCCATAGCCAAACCAGCACCGTTGACCATACAGCCTACATTTCCTTCTAAATCGACATAATTCAGACCTACTTCACGTGCTTCCACCTCAACAGGGTTTTCTTCGCTTAAATCCCGTAGGGCTTCAAAGTCAGGATGACGGAACAAACCGTTATCGTCTAAAGTAACTTTAGCATCCACCGCAATAATGCGATCATCGGACGTTTTTAAAACCGGATTAATTTCAAAAAGAGAAGCATCGGAACCCACATAGGCTTTGTATAAAGCACTTACAAATTTGGTCATGTCTTTAAACGCAGCACCGGAAAGCCCAAGATTGAAGGCCACTTTGCGGGCTTGAAAAGGCATCAAGCCGAGTGCCGGATCAATTTCTTCGGTAAAAATTAAATGGGGGGTGTTTTCTGCCACGGCTTCGATATCCATTCCCCCTTCAGTAGAATACATAATCATATTTTTTCCGGTAGCGCGATTTAATAAAACCGACATATAAAATTCACTAGGTTCTGAGGCTCCCGGATAATACACATCCTCTGCTACCAAAACTTGGTGCACTTTTTTTCCTTCCGGAGGTGTTTGTGGGGTAATCAACTGCATCCCGATAATACTTTCGGCAATACGTTCTAATTCGCTAAGATTTTTAGCCAATTTTACGCCCCCGCCTTTTCCGCGACCACCGGCATGAATTTGAGCTTTCACCACATGCCATGCGGTGCCCGTTGTTTCGGTTAATTGCTTACCGGCAGCTACAGCTTCGGCAGCTGTTTTGGCGACTATACCGCGTTGCACTGTAACGCCAAATCCTGCCAAGACCTCTTTTCCTTGATATTCGTGTAAATTCATAGTAGTTTCTAAATCTGTTGCAAAAATAGAGAAACCCAAGCGGAAATGGAACCCACATCCCCAAAACTTTTGTTATAAATATAACATTCTGTTTAAATTTCATGTGCTTTCCTCTTTTCCTTTGTTCAATGAAATTTTACTTCCTATTTTTGGCCTCAATTAAAAATAAAAATGAAAGAATCGGTATTGAAATCCATAGCGCAAAAAGTAGGAACCCCTACCTATGTATATGATGCTTCCAAAATTGAAGCCCAATTTCAACGGCTTCAAAAGGCCTTTCAAGGCGTGGAACGACTTCGCGTGAATTATGCTTGCAAAGCCTTGTCCAATCTTTCCATTTTACGTTTGATGAAAAAAATGGGAGCAGGTTTGGACACTGTCTCGATACAGGAAGTCCAATTGGGCATCAAAGCCGGATTCGAACCTTCGGATATCATTTTTACGCCCAATGGCGTTTCTTTGGAAGAAATTGAAGAAACGGCAAAACTGGGGGTTCAAATCAATATTGACAATCTTTCCATCCTTGAACAATTTGGCACCAAATACCCCCATACCCCCGTTTGCATTCGAATCAATCCGCATGTGATGGCGGGTGGAAACAGCAATATTTCAGTGGGTCATATCGATTCAAAATTTGGGATTTCGATTCATCAAATGCCCCATGTATTGCGTATCGTTGAAAACACCAATATGCGAATCAACGGGGTTCATATGCACACCGGCAGCGATATTTTAGACATCGAAGTCTTTTTATACGCCGCGGAAATCCTTTTTGATACTGCACTTCAATTTAAAGATTTAGAATTTCTCGATTTTGGAAGCGGCTTTAAGGTTCCTTATCGACCCGGAGATATTGAAACCAATATTGAGGAATTGGGAGAAAAACTCAGCGAGCGCTTCCATCGGTTTTGCAAAACCTATGGTCGGGATTTGGAATTGGCCTTTGAACCGGGTAAATTCTTAGTGAGTGAAGCCGGTTATTTTTTAGCCAAGGTGAATGCCGTCAAACAAACGACCTCCACCGTCTTCGCCCAAATTGATTCTGGCTTTAATCATTTGATACGTCCGATGCTTTATGGATCGCATCATGAAATAAAAAACATCTCCAATCCCAAGGGTAAAGAGCGTTTTTATACGGTTGTGGGCTATATCTGTGAAACCGACACCTTTGGGAGCAATCGCAAAATTGCCGAAATTGTGGAGGGAGATGTTTTGGTCTTTCACAATGCCGGAGCCTATTGCTTTACCATGGCGAGCAATTACAATTCACGCTTCCGTCCCGCTGAAGTACTGTGGTACAACAATGAAGCGCATATCATTCGCAAAAGAGAAACTTTTGAAGATTTGGTACACAATCAAGTCTTAATTGATTTTAAAGAAAAAGTAACGGTCTAGCCAATTGAGGGAAGTGCACTCAACTTGGCGTTATAATCCTCAATAAACGCTTTTACTATGTCCGCCGCAGGAACAAGGGTGTTGATTTGCGCAGCCACTTGCCCAATTTCCAATTCTCCTTCCACCAAATCACCTTCAAACATCCCCTTTTTGGCGCGTCCTCTCCCAAGCAGTTGACGCAGCTCTTCCACGCTTGCCCCTTGTGCGTATAATTCTTGAATTTTTTCGTAAAAGGGATTTTTTAACAGACGCACCGGAGTCAGTTCCTTCAACGACAATACGGTACTCCCCTGCTCTGCATTAAGTACTGCTTCTTTGAAGTTGGGATGCGAAGAAGCTTCGGGGGTAGCGACAAAACGCGAACCCACTTGCACTCCTTCGGCACCCAAGGCCATGGCCGCCAGCATTGCTGCTCCGCTTCCAATGCCACCTGCAGCAATCAACGGAAGGTGAATGGCTTTTTTGACTAAAGGAATTAAGGTCATGGTGGTCGTTTCTTCGCGACCGTTGTGTCCGCCTGCTTCAAAACCTTCTGCGACGATCGCATCTACTCCAGCAGCTTGGGCTTTGAGTGCAAATTGTACCGAACTGACCACATGCACCACGATGCAGCCATGGGATTTTAAATGTGCTGTCCAAAGTTTGGGATTGCCTGCTGCTGTAAAAACAATTGGAACTTTTTCTGCGACTACAATTTCCATCAAGGGTTCAATGTCGGGATACAACAAAGGAATATTCACCCCAAACGGTCGGGAAGTTGCTTTTTTACATTTTTGAATGTGTTCCAGCAGCACCTCGGGATACATGGAGCCTGCGCCAATTAAGCCCAGACCTCCAGCATTGGAAACCGCAGCTGCCAACCGCCAACCACTGGTCCAAAGCATCCCCGCTTGAATGATGGGGTATTGAATATTGAAAAGTTCGGTAACCCGATTGTCAATCATAAAAATTGATCCACTTTTTTATATGCATCAATAACCGCTTGCTCCCCCTCTTTGTCGGGACGAGAATTGCCGTGTTCCATCCCTAAAATCCCATCAAATCCTTTACTGTGGATGTATTTAAAAATATTGGTGTAATTGATTTCCCCGGTAGTGGGTTCTTTACGTCCCGGGTTATCACCAATTTGAAAATACCCGATTTCATCCCAACATTTTTCAATGTTCGGCAGTAAATTTCCTTCTTGAATTTGTTGGTGATAGATGTCAAATAAAATTTTGCAAGAAGGCGATCCTACGGCTTGACAAATTTGATACGCTTGTGGGCTTTCCGATAAGAATAATCCCGGATGGTTGTAAAAATTTAAAGGCTCCAAAACCATCACCAACCCATGGGGTTCCAACAAGGCAGCTGCTTGTTTTAAACTTTCCACCACATGCACCGTTTGATAATCCATGTTTTGGCGCGGATCAATATGCCCCGGCACCACTGTCATCCATTTGGCGTTCACTCTTTTGGCCACCGGAATTGCTTTTTGAATATAATCCAAAAACTCTTCCCTGAGTGCCAAATCTCCACTGGCCAAATTGGGTTTTTGCCAATAGATTTCATGAGCGACAAAAACACCCATGCGGAGTCCTCTTTGCTCCATCGTCTGCGCCATTTTTTCTTGAAGTGCCACCTCCCTTTTGCGCATGTCGTTGTCCTCAAAGGCCGTAAAACCTTGATCCGCCATAAAATTTAACTGATCAATCGGATCGGAACCCGCGTGATGACGAAACATCCCTAAATGGGGGGCATATTGTAAATTAAAGCGATGCTTTTCGTGCGTCTGTAGCGTTCTGGAAAAACCAGCAGTGCTGGACAAAAGTCCCGCACCCGTTAGTCCGGCCAATTGAGTGAAATGTCTACGGTTCATCTTATACAAATTTAGTTTTTCCTGGGGTTGGGATGTCATAATTTCCATCGGCATCGGGCAGGGTCGGTGGTATACTGTCCCAAGTCATGGTTTCCGGCATCAGGTGTAAATCTGAGTTTAACGCCTGCTCAAAAGTGATTTGTTGTCCGCTGTAGGTTGCCATTCTTCCCAAGATGGCTGTAAGTGTACTTTTTGCACCATTTTCGGCATCGGCAATAACTCCTCCACTGCGAATGGACGCAAACAGTCGGTCGTGCTCCACTTGATAGGGATTGGGGTCTTCTCCCCATTTTTTGTCGTATTTATATTTGAGATTTCCTTCCAAGTCGGTGATTTCTCCTTTGCCAATAGTTATGCTGCCCAAGCTTCCTTGAAAGGTTTCGTCTACCCGACTCATGGTTTTTGGAATGTGTCGACATTGGCTGGCAATTACTGCCCCACTGGCATAAGTAAACTCGACAAAATGGTGATCAAAAATTTCACCATGATCTTTTCCGTTACGCACTTGACGCCCACCCATTCCTTGCGCAGAAATTGGATAGTCCCCGACAAACCAGTTGGCAACATCGATGTTGTGAATGTGCTGCTCGAGGATATGATCTCCGCACAACCAGTTGAAATAGTACCAATTACGCATTTGGTATTCCAGTTCAGATTGTCCCGCTTCCCGCTTGCGCACCCAAACTCCAGAGCTGTTCCAATATACTTGACCACTTCGGATTTTACCGATAGCACCAGCATCAATTTGTTTTTTAAGATCAAGATAGCGAGACTCATAGTGCCTTTGTAAGCCCACCACCACATTTAATTTTTTGGCTTTGGCGATTTTGGCGGTTTCCAACACCTTACGCACACCTACGGGATCGGTGGCTACCGGTTTTTCCATAAAAACGTGTTTGTCGTTGGCGATGGCGTATTCAAAATGATAGGGACGAAAGCCTGGAGGGGTGGTTAGGATGACGACATCCGCCAAATCAATGGCTTTTTTGTAGGCATCAAAACCTGCAAAACGATTTTTTTCCTTTACATCTATTTTCTTTTCGCTGCCAAAATGTTCTTGAATGCTTTTTAAACTCTCTTCGATACGATCGGCAAAGGCGTCTGCCATGGCGACCAACTCAACGTTTTCATCGGCCGTAAGGGCTTGTACGGCTGCTCCGGAACCTCTTCCACCGCAACCCACTAGGGCGATTTTTAATTTTTGATTTCCATAAACATGTGCCATGGCATCTACACCCAACGGCAGGGTCATCATGGCACCTGTGGCCAATGCTGTTTTTTGAACAAAAGAACGTCTTGAATGTCCCATGTTCCCGATTGATTTGTTTTTAGTTTTCATACACTGCTATTAATTAATTTGATTCGTAACTCCAATATTTTTTTTGTTCTTCAGGGCTCGGCACCTCAACGGGACGGACAATGCGAAATCCAACAAAAGGGGCATCGGTATGCCACCATTTACTTTTTGGAATTTGCGGGTCGCGTTTTTTCCATTTACTGGAAGAAGGGCGACGTGCCGCCGATCGCAATCGCTGCGCTGCGTCTGTCCAAGCTCCACCACGAACGGTTCGAGGGTAGGTTTTTGTGGGGATTTCATAGGGATTTTTCACCTTAGTTTCTCGTTGGTTGTAAGCTGTAGGAATATACTGATCGAGTGTCCATTCGGCGACATTGCCATGCATGTCATACAAACCCCAGGGATTGGGTTTTTTGGTTCCCACAGGGTGGTATTTTTCCGCACTGTTTTCAACCGACCATGCATATTCTCCCAATTGAGATACATCGTCACCAAACGAATAGGCAGAGGTGGTTCCCGCGCGACAAGCGTATTCCCATTCTGCCTCGGTGGGTAAGCGATAAAAATGTCCCGTCATAGCAGATAGCCATTCACAAAATTTCACCGCCGCCAACTGCGTCATCCCAATTGCAGGATATCCTGCAACTCCCATTCCAAAACTCATTTCCACATAAGGCGCAGTAGCTCCGGAAACGGCATCTACATCGACATTGGACTCCATCGTTACTGACTTGGCTATTTGATTTTGATCGATTTCACGGGTTACAAATAAATTGTAAATATCCCAGGGAATCTCATACTGCCCCATCCAAAAGTCGCTTACTTCCACTTCATGTTGGGGTTCTTCATCGGCAAAATGTCCCTTTTCGGACTTGGAACTTCCCATAATATAACTTCCTCCCTTAATATACTGCATCGGAATCTTAAATGCCACTCCCTTTATTTGCTCTTGATAGTTTTCTTGCCCAAGAGATAAATACCCCTTAAAAAAAAGAACAAAGACAAGAATACATTTTTTCATAACGCTATTTAAACATTCTTAAAAGACTAAATGTATAATTTATCTACAAACAAAAAAAATACATCTTAGCCATAAATGTATAAGAAAAAACTGGATTAGGTTTTAATGCAGAATTTTAGCTTAATGTTCCTTAAACGTTCGATCACAAAAAAATTGAATTTGGTTGATGTCGTTTTAAAAACAAATAATTTGTAAATTCAACAAAAGAAAAATTAAATGCCTCAAATTCTTAAATTCTTTTACTTACTGTCATTTTCAAGTTCGTTTTTTGTTTTTCAATTATCCTGCTCCTCCCACAACGCCTTTTCGGAGAATCAATTGGAAAAAGAATCGAGTCCATATTTACTTCAACATGCCAAAAACCCAGTACATTGGCAGCCCTGGAAAAAGGATGCCTATCAAGAGTTTAATCATGAAAAAAAACTGGTTATTGTCAGCATTGGCTATTCCAGTTGTCATTGGTGCCACGTCATGGAAGAGGAAACTTTTGAGGATGCCCGAGTGGCGGATTTTATGAATAAAAATTTTATTAATATTAAAGTAGACCGAGAAGAAAATCCTGAGGTTGACAACATCTATATGACCGCCACTCAAATGATGACGGGCAGAGGTGGCTGGCCCCTGAATGTGATCTGCCTCCCTGATGGACGACCGGTCTACGGGGGGACCTATCACACCAAAGAACAATGGATGGAAATTCTAAAAAAAGTGAATGAAATTTACAGTACCGATGAAAGTAAATTGATGACTATAGCCCGTGATGTAGCAAATGGAATTCAAGAGATCAATACTTTTGAAGTTCCACAAAAGACGAGCCTCCTAAAGCCTGAAATATTTGAAAATGAAATGCAGCTGTGGGGGAAACAATGGGATGAGACTTATGGAGGCGAAAAGCAAAATCAGAAATTTATTACACCGGTAAAGTACAATTACATTCAACAATTTAAAACACTAAAAAAAGATACAGCAATCCAAAAATATTTTGAACACAGCCTGAACACGATTGCGCAAAGTGGAGTATACGATCCCATTGATGGAGGCTTTTTTCGCTATGCAACCGATTCGTTTTGGGAAGTGCCGCATTTTGAAAAAATGCTTTATGACAATGCACAAATCATTGGAATGTATGCGAACGCATTTAAGCAATCCAAAAATCCTGTTTATAAAGATCGTGTTTATCAAAGCTTTGCCTTCCTTCAGCAGCGAATGGCAAATGAAAATGGAGGTTATTATTCCGCCATTGACGCAGACAACAGTGCGGGTGAAGGCAGATTTTATCTTTTTACCAAGGAAACACTGCAGCAAATTGCAGAAGAGGACCTTGAAATCTTTCTAAAATCTTTCCAAATCAATCTTGAAAAACCCCTAGACAATCACTTTTACAATTTAAGAGCTCGTAAGATTGACACTGATTTTTTAAAAGAAAATAATAGCTCAAAAAAGGAATTTGAAAAAAATACAATTTATGGAGGAGCAGGATTAAAAAAATAGTCGGAAAAAGGGAATTTCCGCTTGTTGACTCAAAAATAATCACCTCCTGGAACGCTCTTGTGGTTGTGGGATTCACCCAAGCCTATGAGGCCTTCAATGATCCGGAATTTTTAATGAACGCCTTGGACACATATGCGTTTTTAAAAAACAACTGTTCCTACAAAAATCGCCTAGTTCATATTTTTAATAAGGAAACCAAAAAAAAGGAGGGATTTTTAGAGGATTATGCATATATGATACAGGCTGCACTTCAATTGTACAAAAACACAGGTGACGAAAAATTTCTAAACGATGCTATAAGTTTCACCCAAAGTGTTCAAAAATATTTTAAAGATGACTCCTCCCCTTTTTTCACCTATACCGAAGCTCCTACTTTATTGACTAAAATTGTGACCCTAGACGACAACGTGCTTCCTTCTGCTAATGCAATCATGGCTGAAAACCTGTGGGCATTGGGTCAATTGACCCCGCAAACAAATTATTACAATCAGGCTTTGACGATGATGCAAGGAATTCTTCCCTTTTTTCATCAAGGATATAGCAGTGACTATACCCAATGGGCACAATTGATGCTCAAAGAAGCTTATCCATATTTTGAAGTTGTTATTATTGGAAAAGAAGCGAAAGCACTTAGCGCAGCATTTCAAAAACAATACCTCCCAAACCTTTTAGTACAAATCAGTAGCCGTTCAAGTAACTTACCCCTTTTAAAAGATCGTTTTTTTGAAGACGAAACCTATATTTATGTTTGTCAAAACAAAGTTTGTTTACGTCCCGTAACCACAGTCCAGGAAGCTTTGGAGCTCCTCAAACCAACAAATGAAATTTTATTTTATTAAGGTTTGTGAAAGAATTATTTGTGGCTATCCCAACTTGAAGCAAGAATTAAAAAGACAAAATGTATTACAGACCCATCAGTCGTAATGAGATCAACGAGAATCAATTACTGGAACAGAATCCCGGTTATTAATTATTTTTTAAACATATTTTAATTGACATATCCTCCTTTGTTGGAGGATATGTTTTTTTTCACCTCTATCTTTTTGGGGGAAAGATCAGTTCTCAAGGAACAGCTTTCTAACTCCATTGCGATAAAGAGTTAAACAAAACCTTCATAACTAAATTTTTTATTCATTACATGAATAATTTTTTATATTTGATTTTTATTGAATCTAACTACTATAATTAATCTATAAACTAATGAAACAAAAAACGAAGTTGAATTTTGCTCAGCAATTGGTTCTTTCCATCGCTCTTTTTGTAGGAGGACTGACTTTTGCACAGCAAAATGTTTCTGGTGTTGTATCGGATGAATCCGGTCCACTACCCGGTGTAAGTATTGTTGAAAAAGGTACTTCAAATGGAACCGTTTCCAATTTTGATGGTGAATTCTCCATTACTGTAGCCGATGAGAATGCTGTCCTAGTATTTTCTTACCTTGGATTTCTCACCCAAGAAGCCACTGCTAATGCAGACTCCATTAACATTACTATGGAATCCGGCTCTGACGAGTTAGACGAGATTGTTGTTACAGGTTATGGAACACAAAGAAAAGCTACAGTAACCGGTGCGGTCACAGCCATCAAAGGAGAAAGTATTGTCAAATCTCCTGCGGTTGACCTAACCAACTCGCTTGCAGGGCGTTTACCCGGTATCACTGTCCGTCAAGGATCGGGAGAACCTGGTTATGACGGAGCTTCCATCTCCATTCGTGGGATCAACACGCTAGGAAACTCTAGTCCTTTGGTGGTTATAGACGGAATTCCTGACCGTGATGGTGGGCTTGGACGTTTAAACCCTCAAGACATTGAGAGCATCTCTGTATTGAAAGATGCTTCCTCTGCCATCTACGGGGCACGTGCAGCAAACGGGGTGATCCTGATTACCACAAAAAGAGGAACTACCGGAGAGCCAACGCTTGAATACAGCTTCAATGCGGGCTATTCTACTCCAACCGTTTTCCCTCAAATGTCAAATGCCTATGAGTATGCCAACATCATGAATGAATTACCCATTTACAACTCTATTCCTGCCAACGAATGGGGAAGTGCTTGGTCAAGTATTCAGTCTTCTGGGAATTACAATTCTCCCACTGCTGGCGTGGCTTCATTAAATGCAAATTACAGCCCCGAAGCCGTTCAAGGCTATCAAACGGGTAATGACCCTTGGAAATATCCCGATACCGACTGGTATGGTGAAACTTTCAAAAACTGGGCACCGCAGCAACGACACAATTTACAGTTGTCTGGGGGTACTGAAAAAGTAAAGTATTTCACTTCTATGGGTTATGTCTACCAAGATGCGATCTATGAAAACTCTGCAACTTATTACAATCAGTATAACTTGAGAATGAATCTGGATGCAGAAGTGAATGACTACATCAAAATGAATTTTGGTTTGATGACTCGTAGAGAGGATCGCAACTCCCCAACCGTTGGAGCGGGTGCCATCTTTAGAATGTTACAACGAGGACGCCCAACCGAACCCGCGATATGGCCTACAGGTGAGGCTGGACCCGATATCGAAAACGGTCAAAACCCCGTTGTCGTAACTACGGGAGCTACAGGTTACCAACAAAATCCTAAAGATTATATTCAAGTTAATTCTGGAATCAATATTACCAATCCTTGGATTGAAGGGTTAGAATTAATCATCAACGGTTCTATTGACGTCAACAGAGAAACCAACAAACGTTGGGAAACACCCTGGAAATTGTACAGTTGGAATGGAGTGGACAAAAGTTCTGCTGGACTTACAGGATCCATTCGTTCTCCTTTTACCGATGCAAGACTTCAAGAAAGTGCTAACTCTGTTTTGAATTCAACCTTTACCGGTCAGTTGAAATATGACTTCACCATCGGTGAAAATCATGACTTCGGTTTATTTGTTGGAGCAACACGGGAGCAGTTTACGGGATCAAATTTCTTTGCGTTTAGAAGAAACTACATCTCCCCTGCCATCGACCAATTGTTTGCCGGAGGTACTGCCGATCAAAACACGGGAGGTTCAGCTTACAACCGTTCTCGTTTGGGGTACTACGGTCGTTTACAATACAACTATAATGACACTTATTTGGTGGAATTATTGTTCCGTCGTGATGGTTCCTACATCTTCCCTACCGAAGGGCGTTATGGAAACTTCCCCGGTATCCTTGCCGGTTGGAACATCGGAAACGAATCTTGGTTTAATGCGGAACAAGTACAATACTTAAAACTTAGGGCTTCTTACGGAGAACTTGGAAATGATCAAGTATTCTACAACGGCAGCCTGCAAGAATATGCGTTCTTATCCACTTTTGGATTTGGCGAATATCCTATCGACAGTCAAGTAGTGAAAACATTGTATGAAACCGTTCTTCCTAACCCCAGCTTTACTTGGGAGGTGGCAAGAAACACCAACATTGGTTTGGATGCTAAAGTATTCAACCGTTTCAATTTGACCTTGGAATGGTTTAACAACCAACGGGATCGTATCCTAATCCAACAGCAAGGAAGTACGCCTGCATCTTCAGGGATCAGTCGTTTGTTACCTCCAACCAACTTTGGAAAAATGAACAACCGCGGTTATGAATTCTCTTTGAGCTATGACGGGGGTGATACGAACTATATCAATCCGGATGCCTTGCGGTATACTTTAGGAGTAAATGGAGGATATTCTAAAAACCAAGTGGTATTTATTGACGAAGTATCTGGAGCACCAGAATATCAACTTCAAGAAGGCAAGCCTTTGGGCGCTTATTTGTTGTATGAGGCCGATGGTGTTTTCTTCGATCAAAACGATATCGCAGCCAATACTATTGACTACAGTGGTGTTACCTCGCAAATCAAACCCGGTGATCTTAAATTAAAAGATTACAACGGAGATGGTAAAATTGATGCGGATGACCAAGTACGTCAAGACAAAAGTTTTACACCTCGATTCCAATACGGATTCACTTTAGATATGAATTACAAAAATTTCGATCTATCTGTGCTTTTCCAGGGATCAACAGGTGCATTAGCATTATTTGATGGAGAGTTTGGAGACATTGGGAACTTCTACAAATGGCAATACGACAACCGTTGGAGTATTGACAACCCCAGTAGTGAGCACCCAAGATTGGCTTCAAGAGGAGACACCTATTATACAGGTGGTGGATTTGGGAACAATACCTATCGCTATTTCAGCACGGATTACTTCCGTTTGAAAAACTTAGAGATTGGATATACCGTTCCTGAAAGTGCTATAAACAAAGGGTTTATTTCAAATCTTCGTTTATATGCAAGTGGATTAAATCTTTTGACAATTTCAAAATTTGATGTTTGGGATCCGGAAGTTGCGGGTCGTGGATATCCCATGTCAAAAGTTTTAAATGTAGGATTAAGAGCAACCTTTTAGACAATTAAATTTAATCAAATGAAATATTTCAATAACTTAAAAACAGTAATGGCAACAAGTGCGCTGGCAATGGCAACATTGTTTACGGCTTGTAATGATGATTTTTTGGAGACGACGCCACTGGATAAAATTTCCAGTTCTGCGACGTGGAGTGATGGAACGCTGGCTGAAGCCTTTGTTTTTAGCGTCTATTCCTATTTGGGATACGGCGGATTTGAAGAGCAAATGCTCGCCGTATATACCGATGAAGCGATGTTTACCCATGCCGGGCGAAACATCAACACCTTCAACGAGGGTTCTGAAACCCCTTCTAACTTAGCTTGGACCAGTGGTACCTACGAATGGGGAACTATGTACTCTGCAATTCGCCAAGCCAATGTTGCACTTCAGAGTATTCCTGAAGCAACCTTTGAAGACCAGGCTTTAAAAGACCAGTTGATGGGAGAAGCGCACTTTCTAAGAGCGTATTACTACCAACAACTTGCACGTTTTTACGGAGGTGTTC
The DNA here is from genome assembly GCA_018699935.1 of Flavobacteriaceae bacterium. Classification (GTDB taxonomy): domain Bacteria; phylum Bacteroidota; class Bacteroidia; order Flavobacteriales; family Flavobacteriaceae; genus MS024-2A. The sequence goes on from JABISF010000028.1 coordinate 27,389, forward strand.
CTTTAATCGACAGTCCGTATACTTTAGAAGACGATCTCGCTATTGCGCGCAACACTTATGAAGAAACCATCAACTTCATCATTGCCGATTTAGACAAGGCCGCCAATCTTTTAAATGGCAAAAACATGGCTGCGGGGAGAGCCAACCGTTTGGCTGCACTTGCACTAAAATCAAGAGTGCTCACCTATGCTGCGAGTGATTTACATGAATCCTCTAAAGCTCCAGCTGGATTTGGAACTAGCTTACACGCATACAGTGGTGGACAACAAGCCCGCTGGACAGCAGCGCAGCAAGCTGCCAAAGCCGTTTTGGACCTTACAACGGGTTACAAAACAGATTTGAGTGCTCCTGTCTCTCATTCGGATGGTATTGCAAACGCAATCTCCATTGCAATGGGTGGAAAAAGTGCAGTTGCCGATGCCGGTGCAGGTTCGGAGTTAATCTTCCAACGTACTTTGTCTTCAGATTATAAACCCGAAGACAACTGGCCTCTAGGGGGTACACACTTTGGAGTAAACAATGGCCCGAATGGCTATCACAACTGGAGTGGGAATCCTCCAATTCAGCAATTGGTCGACGATTATGAACTTATGGATGGTTCTTCTTTTGATTGGAATAATGCTACACACAAAGCAGATCCTTATGCCAATCGCGATCCACGTATGTATGCTACGGTATTATACGATGGTTCCAAGTGGAAACCCAGACCCTCTGATGTTGTCTCTATCGATCCGAATGATGAAATTCAAACAGGATACTATGCTGACGGAAGTGGTGGATTTATTAATGGGGTAGATACTAGAGAATCTCCCATTGAAAACTGGAACGGTAGTAGAACACACTACAACACCCGAAAATTCATCGATCCAGATCCTTCAATTGTTGAAAATCTAACCAGTCACCAATTAATCCCTTGGCCTTTTATTCGCTATGCTGAAGTCGTATTAAACTACGTTGAAGCGAGTATCGAATTAGGGCAAGAAGGCGAAGCACAAGCGTGGTTGAACAAAATTCGTTTTAGAGTAGGAATGCCTGCTGTAACCGATTCGGGAGAGGCTTTAAAAGCAAGATACCGCAACGAAAGAAGAGTTGAATTGGCGTTCGAAGAGCACCGTTATCACGATGCAAGAAGATGGATCATTGCTCCAGAAACGTTAGGTCGTGGAGTACAAGTAGTTAATGTAACGGCTACGTTAAAATCGGGTAAAGCTCCTTTGGTGCCTTATCGACATGACAAAGCGGTTTATGATTATGCGTATGAGGTTCAAAATAATACTGAAGTTGAAACACGTACTTGGAAAGACAAAATGTATTACCGACCCATCAGCCGCGATGAGATGAATAAGAATGATTTGCTCGTACAGAATCCGGGCTACTAATTCATTTTTTTTGTATATTTAATAAAGCATATCCTCTTTCATTAGAGGATATGTTTTTTATGACAATTTACAGTTACTGTCTCATCTCTTGATTCTATGTAATGAAACATCCTCGAAGCACCCTTTTCAGTACCAGCGCACTCCTCCTGCTCTTTTGTTTTTGCAGCCCTCAATCCGAAAAAAGCGAAACACTTTTTGTTAAACATCTGGCTCAAAAATCCGGAATTACCTTTCAAAACGATTTGACCGAAGGTCCCAACACCAATGTGTTGATGTACGAATATTTCTATAATGGTGGGGGTGTTGCCCTAGCCGATTTTAACGGCGACCAACGCTTGGACATCTACCTTACCTCCAACATGCAAACCAATAAAATGTACCTCAACCAAGGAGATTTCCAATTTCAAGACATTACTGCCCTTTCCAAAACGGAAGGACGTTCAGGACCTTGGAAAACTGGAGTGACCGCCGTTGACATCAATGGAGACAGCCGCATGGACCTCTATGTTTGTTATTCTGGTGCGGTGAAAGAAAACAGTCGACGCAATCAGCTCTTTCTCAATATGGGCAATGACAATAACGGCATTCCCACCTTTACAGAAGTGGCAAAACTCTACGGACTCGACAGTCCAGCCTATAGCAATCAGGGCTATTTTTTTGATTATGACAAAGACGGTGATTTGGACATGTTGCTTCTTAATCACAATCCTAAATCCTTACCCGTTTTGAGTGAAGCCAAAACCAAAGTACTGTTGAAAGAGGACAGTCCTTCAAGTGGTTTGCGGCTCTATGAACAGCGAGATCGCTATTTTTATGACATTACTCCCAACACCGCCATCAATGGTTCCAGTTTGTCCTATGGTTTGGGAATCGCCCTTTCCGATTTCAACAACGATGGTTGGACCGATTTTTATGTCTGTAACGATTACACCATTCCCGATTATTTGTATATCAATGATCAACAAGGAGGGTTTCGGGACGAACTCCAAAAAAGCATGCCCCACACCAGTCATTTTTCAATGGGAAATGATGCGGGAGATATTAACAATGACGGTTTAATCGACTTGATGACCTTGGACATGCTTCCGCAAAGCAACGAGCGCCAAAAAATCTTACGCGCCCCCGATAATTACAACCTTTTTGATCTGAATTTAAAAAGTGGATTTCACTATCAGTATATGCGCAATATGCTCCACCTGAACAATGGCAACGGCACTTTTAGTGAAATTGGACAACTCTCTGGCGTAGCCAACACCGATTGGAGTTGGGCTGCCCTTTTTGCCGATTACGACAATGACGGTTGGAGTGATTTATTGGTTACCAACGGTTATAAAAGAGATTATACCAACAGGGATTTTCTAAGCTATATGGAAGATTTTATTGAAAATAAATCCTCCAATCTTAAAAAAGAAGATGTTCTAGAAATCATCAATAATATGCCCGCCTCCAATATCTCCAATTACAGCTATGCCAATCAAAAAGGAAAAGGTTTTTCCGATGTCACCCAATCATGGGGATTGTATGAAGCGGTAAATAGTAATGGCGCGGCTTATGGAGACCTCGACAATGACGGGGATTTGGACCTCATCATCAACAACATCAACAGTCCTTTGGGAATTTATGAAAATACCGCCAACCAACGTGGCAATTATCTACAAGTAGCGCTTGCAGGAACTACGCCCAACACCCATGCCATTGGTGCCAAAATAAGTCTTTATGCCAACGACCAACAGCAAGTCAAGGAACAATACCCCGCACGAGGATATCTCTCCACAGTAAGTCCTATAGTGCATTTTGGCTTAGGAACAATTTCTCAAATTGACTCTCTAATTGTTCAATGGCCTGACGGACGAATTTGCAAACAATACGATCTTAAATCGCAACAGCGTATTCGTTTGTCGCAGGAAGCTGCCGAAGCGGTTGAACCCATCACTCCAAAAGAGGTAGAACCGCTATTTGCTTCCGTTGCTCCAAAAATCACTTTCCAGCATCAAGTCAAAAATGTTTTAGATTTTGATCGTCAAAAGCTCTTGCATTTTCAACCTTCTTTTTCTGGTCCAACGATGATAAAAGCCGATTTGAATCAAGATGGTCGAGAAGACATCATCATCGGGGGTGGAGCAAAACAAGCAACCGAAATATGGTGGCAAGCACCCTCGGGGAGCTTTAAAAAGTCTAACGACCCTATTTTTAATCAACATGCCGCTGCGGTGGTGAGTGATATTGCTATCTTGGACGCTAATCTGGATGGAAAACCCGATGTTTACATCGCTCATGGAGGCTATCATCAATTCCAATCCGACAGCCCCGAACTTCGAGATGTTATCTATCTCAATCAAGGTAATAGGACTTTTAAAATTGCCTCCGGCTTTAAAGCAGACCCTCATGTTACTTCCAAAGTTGCCGTATACGATTTGAATCAGGATGGTGCCCCCGATGTGTTTTTGGGTGGAGGGATCATTCCCGGAAGTTATCCCAATCATTATCCCAATCAAATACTATTGAACGATGGAAAAGGCAACTTTACTCCAGATTCCACCCAACAAATAGCAATCAACAAGACCCCTGGCATCGTTCGAGATGCCCTTTGGGAAGACCTCGATGGTGATGGTCAAAAAGATTTGATCCTCATCGGCGAATGGATGCCCATTCAAGTGTTTCTCAACCGAAACGGCCAACTTGAATCTCAGGAGGATTATTTTAATTCCCCCTTAACACAAAACGGTTGGTGGAATCGGATCCAATCCAGCGACCTCAACGGCGACGGAAAAACTGATTTTATCGTTGGCAATGAAGGCAGCAATACAGCCTATCAAGCTGCTTCCGAACAACCCGTACAATTGGATTTCGGTGATTTGGACAACAATGGAACCGTGGATCCTATACTTTCCTATTATATCGAAGGAGAATCCTATCCCATGGCCAGTAGGGATGAATTGCTTGCGCAATGGGTCGCACTAAAAGCCAAGTACCCCTCCTATGCCTCCTTTTCCAAAGTCACCACTGCCCTGCTGCTGGAAAATCGGGAAGCTACAGCTGAAATTCAACATTGGCAGGCAACACAACTCCAATCCATAGTGATATTGAGTAGCCCTGAGGGGTATTCTGTCAAAGCACTTCCGCGGGAGGCTCAGTTCAGTCCCATAACGGCTATTGCCGTGGAAGACCTCAATAAAGATGGCAACAAAGATCTTTTGCTCTTGGGAAATCGCTCCAATATGGCACTCAAACTGGGGCGTTATGATGCCAACTACGGTTGCACTCTTTTGGGAGATGGGAAAGGCAATTTTCAGTTACTCACTCCAAAAGCCTCTGGATTGCAACTGCAAGGGGACATCAGTAATGTAATCACTATTGACAATACCTTTTTCTTCAGCACATGTAATGACTCCCTTGTCAATTATAAATTAAATACTCCATGAACTATTTTTGTGGTTTTGGTTTGATGAAACGATCGCTCCTACTTTTGGTTTTGGGAGTTGTACAATGTGACTCCCTCCCCGATGGGATACCCGATCATGAAGTTGCGGCACAATGGGCAGATATGACGTTACACATTACCAAAGATACACCTGCCAACTCTCCCACTTTTGCTTCCCGTTGTTTGGGTTATATCGGACTTACCCAATACGAAGCTGTGGTGCATGGTTTTCCGGAATATCAATCCCTAGTGGGGCAACTCTCGGGATTGGAGGAGTTACCCTTACCCGAAGCCAATGCCCGTTATTCTTGGCCAATGGTTTTAAATCGTGCCGAAAGTGAAATCCTTGCGTCGATTTATATTCAAACCTCCGATCAAAACAAAAAGAAAATTGATTCTTTAGAAAAAAGAATTTATGCGATACTAAAAAAATCAACAGATCAAGCCACAGCTGAGCGGTCCAATGCCTTCGGAACAGCACTGGCAAGAGCTATTTTCGAGTGGTCCACAACCGACGGAGGACATCGGGGGTATTTAAATAATTTTGATACCGATTTTAAAAAAGAACCTTTTCCCGGGTCTTGGAAACCCCCGCTATTCGCACAATCTTTTAGCCATCATCCGCTTCATCCCTATTGGGGAGAAAATCGTCCTTTTGCTCCTCAAAACAAAAATCTCCCCCTCCCCGATTTCATTTCTTATGATCCTAAAGAAGGTAGTTCTTATTACGATCAATTTTTAAAGGTGTATGAAAAAGAACGGCAGTTGACGCAAGAAGAAAAAGAATTAGCCATTTGGTGGAGTGACGATCCGGATGTGACGTTTAGTCCCGGAGGGCATTTGTATTATTTAGCCAACGCCATGGTTCGAAAAAATCAACCCACTTTGATTCACAGTGCCCAGACTTTTGCCCGCGTGGGCATGGCAGTAGCCGATGCTTTTATCAACTGTTGGAAATGGAAATATCACTTTTTTTCAGAACGTCCCAACACCTTTATTCCACAATTTATCGATCAGAAGTGGGAATCCTTTTGGCCTGACCCACCTTTTCCTGCTTTTCCCTCGGGACATGCCATACAAGCTGGAGCTGCTGCCACTGTCTTGATTTCGCTCTATGACAATAAAACGGCCATTATTGACAGTGCTCATGTAGGCAGAGAACGTGACCATGTGCGCAATACCGAATTTGTTGCGCAAAGCTTTGACTCGATTTGGCAAATTGCTCTTGAAACCGCAGACTCTCGGTTTTTTGGTGGTATACACACCCCCCAAGACAATCAAGTGGGTTTGGAACAAGGAAGCATCATCGCCAATAATATCGTTATATTAGCATGGAAAAAATAGGGAAATTGGTTACTAAAATTTTTAAAAACAACTTCCCCCTTACCTTCCTAATTGCATGGCTGCTTTCATGCGGTGCGCTCCTTGCACAAGGGTTTACTGATATTTCAAAAGAAGCCGGATTGGAACACTATTTTGAAGTCTATGAGGGGATGTTTGGGGGGGGTGTTGCCGTCTTGGATTTCAATAATGACGGCTTTGAAGATTTGTATTTAACCGGGGGTATGCAACCCGATCAACTCCTGTTGAACCAAGGTGATGGTAGCTTTGAAGACCAACTTGAAAAAGCAGGGATGCTAAAGGTTTTGGACTTTGTCACCCAAGGCGTAGCTGCAGCTGACTTCAACCGTGATGGCTTTAAAGACCTTTTTATAACCACCATTACCCTTAAAAATAAAAAGCAAAAAATTCCTCGTGCTCAGAATCTCATTTTCATCAATCAAGGCGATGGCACTTTTGTGGAGGAAAGCGTTGCTTTTGGGTTAGATCAAACGAGCTCTTTTAGTACGGGAGTTGCTGTGGGTGATGTCAATAGGGATGGATATCCAGATGTTTATGTGGGGAATTATTTTACCGACTATGATGGCGGTCTCAAAGAAATCAGCGATGCGACCATCGTCAATGCCGGAAAAACCGCCAAAGGCTATCTCTATATCAACCGTAAGGGGAAAAAATTGGTGGAATCTTATGAAGATTACGGACTCAATCACCGAGGCTTTAGTTTTGGAGGTGTATTCACAGATTTTGATAACGATCACGATATGGATTTGATCGTTAATAACGATTTTGGATATAAAGCAAAACCGAGCTA
>JABISF010000029.1 GCA_018699935.1 Flavobacteriaceae bacterium
AAGTTTTTGTTCGTCTTTTAGCAAAGGATTGAGGGAAAGTTGAAGGGGAGGTACATTGTCATTTTCGAGGGATATTTCCAGTGTATTGCTCACCAATTGGAATCGATCAATTTTGGGATTTGAGGAGGGGACGAGTAGGGGTGCCAAGTCAACCGACCCACCATTTTCTAGGGTCAAGAGCGTTCCCTCTAAGCTTAATTTTTGCACCCTGTTTTCAGGGATCAAAACACTTAAATCCACCGCTCCTCCGGATTCAAGACGTAAGATTGTACCTTCCAATTGGAGTTGTTGTGCATCGGTATTGTCAAGATAATCATCGAAATTTATTACCACCTGATCCTCCCAAAGGAGTTGATTGTTTTCAACAGTGAACTGGGAAGTAATGCAATTCCAAAGGGAATTTTTTTCGGAATACCATTGTAAGCAATCTTCATCGGTATTAAAAATCAATAAACCATTCGGAATTTCACTTTGAAAAGCAGTATTTCGTTCCGAGGTTGACATTCTGGGCAGCAGCACTCCTTGTTTTGAGCTTTCGATTTCAAAAATGGCGTAGGGGTTGATCTCTTGTGGGTGATCCCCCATTTTTATTTGGCAAAAAAGCGTCAGCGGAAGCAGCATTACCATCAAAACTATCTTGCTTGAATTGTTGAGTAGGTCGTTTTTCATGATAGAGATTTTGCAGTTAAACAATTATTTAGGGAGTCGATCTCGAAAACGAAATCGGAAATTAATTTGATGTTTGTTAAAACGGACACCGGTATCGTTGACTAAGGGAAATTGAAAACTATAGCCCACGCTTAAAAATCTTTTTTCATGAAAAAGCAGCCCGAAAGCTATTTCTTTTTCCGAGTTGATCACTAAAAACCCGGCTCCGCGTTGATGTTGAATTCCCGCTTTGGCTTGAAGTGTCCAGTTCGAAACACTCAAATTGTGCAATTGCAGGGAAAACAAATGCTCCCAAAGTGGCGACAGATTGGAACGCCATTCTAGGCCATACCATTGGGCGATCCGATTGGGTAAAAAAATAGGATCGTCCCTTCTAAAAATATTTTTTTTGAAGAGTTGTGGCAAACCCGAGGAAAAGAAAAAAGATTTATAAGAGAGGATTCCACCCACACCGATATTGGGAACAAAAATATTTTGAGGTTCCAAAAAAGGGTCGTCTACCACCCCATCCACCGAGTTGAAATAATTAAAATTTTGATCGTAGAAATTTCCACCTCCTTGAATTCCCAATATCAATTTCATCGTCTGAGAAAGCTGGATGGGCTTGGAAAATTGAAGATAAACCGCAGTGTTGTTCTCTCCAAAAGTGGTATTATTTCGCAAAACAAAGCCATAACTAAGGTTGTTTTTTTCTTGATAGTTTTCATAATACACCATGGATTGTTTGGGTGCATTGTCGATTCCCAACCATTGACTGTGCAGATGAATTCCTGCACTCGATTTTTGTTCCCAGCCCACTTGGGAAGGATTCACCCATTGCAACTGTTTTGGCAGGATAAAAATATCGGGGGCATTTTGAGAAAAAGAATTACTCAAGCCTCCCAATAGGCACAAAAAGAAAAATAGAGGGGATCGTTTCATCGGCTTATTCTCTTTTAATATAAATCCAACCTTTGTACTCCAACGGAGGAGCTCCATCTAGGTCGAGGGTGTAATAATAATTTCCACTGGGAATTTGTGCTCCGTTATTGTGGGTGCCTTCCCAATCATTGGTATACTTCCCTTGGGTTTCGAAAACCAACTGTTGGCGGAGGTTGAAAATCCGAATTTTGGAGGCTTCAGTAAATAGAATTCCATTGATTTTCCATTGATCATTTTTGCCATCATTGTTGGGTGTAATCACTTCACTGATAATCTTGCGTTCCAAAGGGATGATGGGTTTTCCCAAAACAAAGGTAATCCCTTTTGTCTGGGATAAATTAATGATAGGAAGGGATACAGCACTGCCACTTTTAAAACTGATGGAATTATCGTTTTCAAAAGAATTGATTTCCAGTGTGGTGGGAATTAATTTCCATTGATTGCCTTCGAGTACTCCAATTTCAAGAGCATCAATATTGCCAAAAGGCGCAAGACTGGCAAGCCGATGCGCTTCATTCCAATAGACCTGTGCTCGAGCCGTGGCATTTCCTGTGCTTTCCCATTCCCAAAAGTGATATTGTGGGGATAAATAACCCTCCGTCACTATGGGGTAGCCAAAAGGATGTTGTTGGTAATAGCGAACATCAATGTGCTGGGGGTTCGATGTAATAGTAAAACCAATGGGGCTAAATAACTCGTCTTCACCCAGCGGAAAAATAAATTCTCCGGTATCATAAACCCGCACCACACCAGAGACAAAAGAGTTTTTTTTGGTCTGTTCCCATAGACTTGTTGCTTTGAAAGAAACCACACCGGGTTCAATACCACGAGCGGTGGTGAGGGTGGCGCCGGATAAATAGGTGGTAGGAAAAGCAATATGCATTTCGTTTCCGGCTGCAATATAGATGTCCCCAAAAAAACTGACTTGTCCCAAAAGCCATTGGGAGAACAAACAGAGCAGGAATACTTTTTTGCTAAGTCGAGGATGCATTTGACATAATTTTTGGGGTTTTTCATTCAAAAATTAAGAAAAAAAAATTAAAAAATCAAACCAAGCCGGAACGTCTCAAAAGTGCTGAGGGATCGGGTTCCTTGCCTCTAAATCTTTTATAAAGAGTCATCGGATGCTCCGTTCCTCCTTTGGAAAGGACGTGGGTTTCAAAAGCTTTGGCTGTAGCACTGTCAAAAATCCCATTTTCTAAAAACAGTTCAAAGGCATCGGCATCCAATACCTCCGCCCATTTATAGCTGTAATAACCCGCTGCATAACCTCCCTGAAAAATATGGGAAAAGGCGGTAGAAGTACAATTTTCAGGAGTATCGGCAGTGAATTGTACTTTTTCTAGCTGACGCATTTCATGTTCCTTAACATCATTGATAGCAGTGGAATCTTCTCCATGATAGGAAAGATCCAAATAGCCAAAACCGAGTTGTCGAAGGGTTTGAAGGCCTTGTTGAAAATGAGCTATTTTTTTGATTTTTTCGATAAATTCTTTGGGTAATGCGGCATCTGTTTCGTAATGCTTTGCAAAGAGTGCCAAGGCTTCAGATTGATAGCACCAGTTTTCCATGATTTGACTGGGCAATTCCACAAAATCCCAATATACATGGGTGCCACTCAATCCGCTGTAAGTAGTGTTTGCCAGCATACCGTGCAACGCATGACCAAATTCGTGAAAAAGGGTGGTTACCTCTTGAAAGGTTAATAATGAAGGTTGGGTTTTGGTGGCTCTTGAAAAATTACAAACGATGGAAATATGGGGACGTTCTGCCGCTTTTTGCGATTTAAACTGTGTCATCCAAGCCCCGCTTCGTTTTCCTGGACGTGGGAAAAAGTCGGTGTATAACAATGCGTAAAAAAGGCCATTTTTCTTCACCTCATAAACAGTTACATCTTCATGGTAGCCATCCAATTGCTCGTTTTTTTCAAACTCCAAACCATAGAGTTTTTGAACAATTTTAAACAGTCCATCCAACACCTTGTCCATAGGGAAATAGGGTTTCAACAATTGCTCATCTAAGGAAAGTTGGGCTTGTTTGAGCTTTTCGGCGACAAAAGCGGTATCCCATTTTTCCAGTGGGCTGAGGTTGAACTCTTTTTCGGCAAATTTTTCCATCGTTTGCCATTCTTTTTGAGCCGCCGGATAGGCCTTATCAAAAAGGGTGTCCAAGAAAGTGCGCACCTCGGTTTCGGATTGTGCCATACGTTCTTCCAAAACAAAAGCAGCATGAGAAGGATAGCCCAAAAGCGCCGCTCTTTTTTTGAGCAATTGGACAATTTCCAAAATCAATTTCGTATTGTTGTTTTCGTTGTCTTGAAAGCCCCGCTTACCAAAGGCGACACTTAAAGTTTTTCGCAACGCTCGATTTTCTGCATAGGTCATAAAAGGAACATAACTGGGATAGTCTAGGGTAAAAGTCCAACCTTTTTGTCCTTTCTGCTCGGCAGTGGCCTTGGCCAATTCGAGTAAATTTTCGGGAAGCCCTTTTAAATCTTCCGCATCCAAAACGTTGAGTGCATAGGCTTGTGTATCAGCCAAAACGTGTTCTCCAAAGGTCAAACTCAATTGGGCGAGTTGGGTATCTAAGGCACGTAGCGTTTCTTTTTGTGCGTCGTTCAAAAGCGCACCATTTCGGACAAAGCTTTTGTATTCTTTTTCGAGCAACATGTGCTCCTCTGCCGACAAGTTGCTGTGATCCGTTGTTTCATAGACGGTCTTAATCCGTTCAAAAAGTTTAAAATTTAACCGGATATCATTTTGAAATTGAGATAGAAGGGGAGCAGCTTCTTGCGCCACTTTTTGCAACGCCTCAGAAGTTTCTGCACTGTTTAAATTAAACAATATCCCTGCGTTTCTGCTTACCAGATCGCCACAATTTGCCAGTTTGTCTAGGGTGTTGCTGAAGGTCGGACGGTCCGGTTGTGCTACAATTTCATCGATGGCCGCCAATTCTTTTTCAATGGCTTCTTTGAGTGCCGGAATAAAATGTTCGGTTTTTATTTTTGAAAAAGGGATGGATTGATGCGGGGTTGAGAAGCTTTGGAATAAGGGGTTTTTCAAAGTGATTTGTTTTTTAATTGGGTGTTACTTTCAATGACTTTGGATTTTAATTCCTCTTTGTAGGCGACGATTTGATCGCGTACAGCTGCATCTGCAGTGCCGATAATTTGTGCGGCCAAGATTCCAGCATTTTTGGCTCCGTTGAGTGCTACGGTGGCCACGGGCACCCCACCGGGCATTTGGAGAATGGAGAGAACGGAATCCCAACCGTCGATGGAGTTACTGGATTTAACAGGCACCCCAATCACAGGAAGTGGTGTAAGAGCGGCAATCATACCGGGCAAATGGGCAGCACCTCCGGCCCCTGCGATAATGACTTTCAACCCTCTTGTGTGTGCTTTTTGACCGTATTCCATCATCTTTTCCGGGGTTCGATGCGCCGAAACGATCTCCACCTCATAGTCGATTTGAAAGCTTTTTAGAATCTGTATTGCTTCTTCCATAACCGGGAGGTCGGATTGACTTCCCATAATAATTCCTATCTGTGCCATATTCTTATTTTGAAATTACCTCCATCATTTCTTTTACTTGTCCTGCTATTTTTCGGGCTTGATGCAAATCCTCATTAATGATGGTGACATGCCCCATTTTGCGAAAGGGTCGAGTTTCTTTTTTCCCGTAAATGTGGGGATTTACCCCTTCAATTCCTAAAATTTGATCCATGTTGTTGTAGTGAACTGGGCCGGAAAAACCTTCCTTCCCCACCAAATTGACCATTACAGCAGCGGCTTTGTTTTGCGTTTTTCCCAATGGTAAATCCAACAAAGCGCGAATGTGTTGTTCAAATTGGGAAGTGTAGGCCGCTTCTATAGAATAGTGTCCACTGTTGTGAGGTCGAGGGGCGACTTCATTCACCAATAGCTCTCCAGTTTGGGTAAGGAATAATTCGACGGCCAAAAGCCCAACGTGTTGATAGGCTTGAGATACTTTTTTTGCAATGGCAGTGGCTTGTTCACTAATTTTTTTCGAAACCCGTGCCGGACTGATGACGTATTCCACTTGATTGGCTTCGGGATGAAATTCCATTTCTACTAGGGGATAGATGGCAATTTCTCCTTGCGGTCTTCGACACACAATTACTCCCAATTCTTTTTTTATGGGCACCATTTCCTCCGCCATACAGGGACCTTCTGATAAGGATTCCAAATCCTGATTGGAGCGTACTACTTTGACGCCGTAGCCATCATATCCCATAGCAGCGGATTTCCAAACAAAGGGAAAGGAAATTTGAGCACGACCCACAGCATCTTTGAGTGCTGTCGTATCAGCAAAGTTTTCAAAAGGAGCTGTAGGGATATTTTGTTCTTTATAAAAAACCTTTTGAAGACATTTGTTCTGAATGATTTTTAAAACTTTTGCTTGTGGATAAACGGCAACTCCTCTTTTTTCTAGGGTTTCAAGGGCAGCAGTATTGACGTTTTCAATTTCGATGGTGAGCACATCCAATTGATCTCCAAAGGCAACAACAGTGTCATAATCCATCAAATCGCCTTGTACAAATTCATTGCAAGCCAGTCGTCCGGGGGATTCGGCACTGGGATCCAATACTTTGGTGGAGATGTCCCACTGTCGAGTAACACTGAGCAGCATTTTCCCCAATTGTCCTCCGCCTAAAATACCCAATGTTTTTGCACCTGAAAAGAATCCCATTTTATACTTTTTACAAAAATAGGCATAAGTTTTTGGGAATCGAAAAAACCCAGTCAAAATAGGTATCTTTGTCAAAAATTATTACGCATGATTAACCTCGTTCTATTTGGAAAACCGGGTGCTGGAAAAGGAACTCAGGCTGCTTTTTTAAAAGAAAAATACAATTTGTTACACATCTCTACTGGAGATTTGTTCCGTTTCAATATTCAACATGGAACAGACTTGGGAAAATTGGCGCAATCGTTTATAGATCAAGGAGATTTGGTCCCCGATTCAGTGACCATTAATATGTTGGAAGCTGAAGTAGATAAACACCCCGAAGCCAAAGGTTTTATTTTTGATGGTTTTCCTCGAACCACCGATCAAGCCAAAGCTTTGGATGAATTTTTAGGAAAAAAACAAATGCCCATTACCGCCACCATAGCCTTGGAAGCCGATGATGATCGTTTGGTAGAACGTTTGCTTCAAAGAGGACAAACCAGTGGGAGAACCGATGATCAGGATGAAGAAAAAATTAGAAATCGCTTTCAGGAATACAATTTAAAAACGGCTCCACTGCGGTCTTATTATGAGGCGCAAAACAAGTTTCATTCCATTGACGGGATTGGAACCATAGAAGAAATCACCGATCGACTCACGGCTGTTATTGATCATTTTTTATAACTTATGACTGAAGGAAACTTTGTTGACTATGTAAAACTCACTGTAAGCTCCGGTAACGGGGGCAAAGGTTCTGTACACTTGCATCGCGAAAAATTCATTACCAAAGGAGGTCCCGATGGCGGCGACGGCGGCAGAGGAGGACATGTTATTATCCGTGCCAATACACAATTGTGGACTTTGTATCCCTTTAAGTTTAAGCGTCATTTTTCTGCCGGCCACGGAGGCGATGGAAGCAAAAACCGAAGCAGCGGGCTACAGGGGGAAGACATTTATATCGATGTGCCTTTGGGAACAGTTGTAAAAAATCAAGAAACAGAAGAAGTGCTTTTTGAAATTACGGAAGCCCAACAAGAGCAAATTTTACTCAAAGGTGGATTGGGAGGACTCGGGAACTGGCATTTTAGATCGTCAACACGACAAACGCCGCGTTATGCACAACCCGGAATTAAAGGCGATGATTTTAATATCATTTTGGAAATGAAAGTTTTGGCCGATGTTGGCTTGGTCGGTTTTCCTAATGCCGGAAAATCAACGCTTTTGGGAGCACTCACTGCGGCGAAACCCAAAATAGCAGATTATCCGTTCACTACATTGAAACCCAATTTGGGAATTGTGGAATACCGTGACTACCGATCTTTTGTCATGGCAGACATTCCCGGAATTATTGAAGGAGCTGCAGAAGGAAAAGGATTGGGGCATTATTTTTTAAGACATATTGAACGCAATTCCATTCTGCTTTATTTGATTCCGGCGGACACCAAAAACCTGAAAGAAGAATTTGAAATTCTCCAAGGTGAATTACTCAAATACAATCCCGAACTTTTAGACAAACAATATATCGTGGCCTTGTCTAAAGCTGATTTATTGGACGATGATTTAAAAAAGGAATACGCCGTGGAAATGAAAGAGATTTTTGGAGACCAACCCCATTTTATGATTTCCAGCGTGGCACAACAAAATCTAATGACCTTGAAAGATGCGCTTTGGAAAACGTTAAATCCCGTACATGCCTAATTCCAGTGGTCTTATTTTCCTTTTATTTTTAGGAACCTTTTCGATGAGTTTGGCACAAGATGACACGCCCATTGCCAAGTACGACTTTGCAAATGACTCAGGCTATCAAAAGGCACTGTCCACATTAAAAACGCAATACAATACCTCCAAACATTCCAAACTTTTAGATAGTATTGCCAAATTAGCTTTTCTCTATAAAGATTGGGAAACCGCCCACGATTATAGTCGTCAACTGGTGGAGGTAGCCCCCAGCGGAATGGGCTATTTTCGTCTCGGCGGAGCAGCGGGGTTTCGGTCGTTGGAAGTGGCGCGAATCTTTTCATTGCCCTATGTAAGTAGTATGCGTGTCGGTTTTGAAAAAGCAGCGGAACTGCTGCCGGATTTTATTCCAGGACTACGTGCCCAAGTAAATGTATATACCGTATTGCCCGCACTGATTGGAGGCGATTTGGAAAAAGCCAAAGAATATGCGTCTCGAATTGAAAAAAGAGACCCTGTTGAAGGAGCATTGGCATTTGCCTATATCGAAGAACAAACCTACCATCCGGAGGAAGCAAGACGATATTTTCAAAAAGCATTTGAAATTTTAAAAGGAAAAGAAGGCGAATGTACCCCACAAATGGAGG
Organism: Flavobacteriaceae bacterium; assembly: GCA_018699935.1. GTDB lineage: Bacteria > Bacteroidota > Bacteroidia > Flavobacteriales > Flavobacteriaceae > MS024-2A. The sequence goes on from JABISF010000029.1 coordinate 8,606, forward strand.
CCTATTTGATGGCTTCACGAAGAAATTTAGCCTATAATTTAGGTAGAGCTGCTGCCGTTTTCCAAATAGAAAGTACCCTGGGGGCTTGCTTGTTACGCTATTTTTTATCTACCTACAGTCAAAATGATACGGTACCAAAAAGTTGGGTAATCTACCGATTGGCACAAATTGCATACACCAACAAAGATGGGGCACAAATGCAACAGTGGATCGATCAAGCCTTAAAAATAGATCCTAAATTCTCTGAAATTTTAGAATTAAAAAAGAAATTAGCGTTATGAAAAGGATTCATTTTATTGCGATAGGTGGTAGTGCCATGCACAGTTTGGCATTGGCCATGCACCAAGCCGGGCACAAAGTGAGTGGAAGTGATGACGCTATTTTTGAACCTTCGCGTTCCAAATTGGCTGCGGTGGGTTTATTACCGGAAAAGCTTGGGTGGTATCCAGAATCCATTACCTCTGAGATCGATGTAATTGTCCTGGGAATGCATGCAAAAAAGGACAATCCGGAACTTTTGGCGGCGCAAGGGTTGGGCATTTCCATACAGTCCTATCCCGAATTTATTGCAGCTTTTGCCGCCCAAAAAACCCGAGTGGTCATCGCGGGTAGCCATGGAAAAACAACCATAACCGCCATGATACTTCATGCTCTTCACTATCACGATCTGGCTGTAGATTTTATGGTGGGAGCTCCTATTCCCGGAGTTCAGCAGACGATAGAAATATCAGAAAACAATGATTTTATGTTGTTGGAAGGAGACGAATATTTGTCCTCTCCCATCGACTTGCGTTCAAAGTTTTTATGGTATCATCCGCAAATTGCATTGATCAGCGGAATTGCTTGGGATCATGTGAATGTCTTCCCCACTTTTGACCATTACTGTGAGCAATTTGAAGCCTTTATCCAATCCATTTCAGAGGGCGGGGTGTTGCTCTATAATGAAGCCGATCCCGTACTGAAAAAAATGGTGGAAGCCAGCACACATCCGATAAAGAAAATCCCATATCAATTACCCCATTACAAAACCGAAAATGGCGTAACGCAAATAGAAACGACAGAAGGCTGGTTGCCATTGGCGGTTTTTGGAGCACACAATTTGATGAATTTAGCCGGCGCGCAATGGATTTGTCAACTTATGGGAGTGGATTTGGCTGATTTTTACGAGGCCATCAGCAGTTTCAAGGGGGCTGCGAATCGTTTGGAGTTGATGGCAAAAGGGAAAAACTGTTTTTTGTACAAAGATTTTGCGCATGCTCCCAGCAAAGTAACGGCAACGGTGAAGGCCGTTCGCCAACAGTTTGCGCAATTTAAAATGGTAGCGGTCTTGGAACTCCACACCTACAGCAGCTTGGATTCCAATTTTATCGATGCCTATTGCGAAAGCCTGGCAGCAGCCGACACTGCATTGGTGTTTTATGATCCCGAAGCACTTAAAATCAAAAACAGAACCCCCATCGAACCGGAGCGAATTCAAGAAGCTTTTCAACAACCTGAACTTCAAGTTTTTACTAAGAGTGCATTGCTTTTTGAGGCTTTGCATAACTTGGATTATTCGAATACAGTTCTCTTGATGATGAGCTCTGGAAATTTTGGTGGTTTGGATTGGGAGTTGTTGAAAAATCGTGTAACGACTGCACCAGACTAAAATTTAACAGGCTATTTTTTTTAATTAAGGTTTGATTTTCGATGCTTTTTTGAGATTTTAGTAGTACGTATTTCAAAACCGTGGAAAAGAAAATCGACAAACTTACCATCAAAGATTGGGATCCCGAGGATCGACCTCGAGAAAAATTGGCGCTTTTGGGCGAAAAGGTGTTGAGTACTTCAGAACTCTTGGCGGTTTTGGTGGGGAGTGGGAGTCGCAAAGAAAGTGCAGTAGCTTTGATGCAGCGATTGTTGTCGCAGGTGGATAACGATTTACATCAATTGGCAAAAATGCCCTTGGAACGGATGACTGCTTTGGAGGGAATAGGAGAAGCCAAAGCCCTAAAAATAAAAGCTGCCCTAGCCTTGGGAAAACGACTCCAACAATTTCCTCGCTCTGAAAAACCTATATTGAATAGTAGTAAGCGAGTTTTTCAAACCATTCAGCATGAATTGGTGGATTTGGCTCATGAAGAATTTTGGATTTTATACGCCAATCAAGCGGCTCTCTTACTTCAAAAGTATTGTTTGAGCAAAGGTGGGATTTCAGCCACTACAGTGGATATTCGTTTGGCGTTTAAAAAGGCGCTAGAGCTTGGGGCTACAGCCATGGTTTTGGTTCACAATCATCCTTCGGGAGCCCTCATTCCCAGTGCGCAAGATAAAAATGTAACGCGTAAATTTAAAACCGCAGCTGCAAATTTGGACATTCGTATTTTAGACCATTTGATTGTGTCTGAAAAAGGCTATTTTAGCTTTGCCGACGAAAACATCCTTTAAATGCTATTGGTCTATACGCACAAAATCACGCCGCGATTAACATATATTTTTAAACAGCTCTTTGTTCGAATGCTCCATTTACCCATTGAGTTTACCACCACAATTGAGGTTTTTGTGGCGCATTCGGGACCCAAAATATCCTACACCCAAGCTCCCTTGGGGGATGCTTTTTTTGTCGCTGCGCACAATCTTTTGTTTGAACAAGGGGTGCAGGAACAGCTCATTGAGATGGATGAATGGGAGGGACTCCCCATTTTTTTTAAAACTTCTCCACACTCCAAAATCCCTTTCGATCTTTTTGCGGCTGCTTTCTATTTAATCACCCGCTATGAGGAAGGACTCCCCCATATAAAAAACAAGGAAGGTCATTTTGATCCTTCGCAAAGTTTGGCGGGGATCAATCATTTTTTAGAGCTTCCCGTGATTGATTGTTGGGTTAAACAATTTTATGGAGATTTAATCCAAGCATTTCCTCAATTGCCCCCTTTGGATGCGCCAAAAGTAAAGCGCAGCCTGTTGTTTGATATTGCCTTACCCTTTCAATATTTGCATCACTCTTTGTTGAGTAATTTGGGACTCTTTTTGCGGGCACTCGCTGCTTTTGATTTTTATAAAATTTATGAGCAATTAAGTGTTTTATTACGATTGCGCTCCGATCCATACAATACGTTTGAGTTCATCAAAAAGCGTTGCTTACAAAACGGATGGAAGCCAACATTCTTTTTTTTATTTTCCAAAAGTTCCCCTTTTGAAACCACCATTTCCATTTATAACAATGCCTATCACGATTTGATGAAATCGGTTTCAGATTATTTTAAAGTGTGTGCTTTGGTATCTGTAAAATCTCAACACAGGCTTTTTGAGGCGCTGCCCGAAGAGCTCAAATATTTAGAAAAAGAAATTCATCGGGAGATAAAAACGGTTCGGATGAGTCAGGGGATTATTTCAGTTTCGGAGCTTTACAGCGCACTGACGGAGATGGAGATTGAGGAAGATTATAGCATGGGTTATGCTACTGTGATGGGATATCGTGCAGGCACTGCAACGCCCTATTACCATTATGATTTGTCCCATGAGTTGCAATCTCCCCTTAGAATATACCCAGTGGTAGCAAGTGCTTGGGTACTTAAAAATATGACTCCTGCCGCTGCCTTTTCCAAATTGGAAAAACTATATACAGCACTGCCGCTTTCGTCTTGTCAACACATTTTTGCAATGACCAATGCCCTCCTTAAAAAAAATAAAAGCGAAAAAAGTTGGAATAAAGCCTTTGAGGCTTATATTAATAAGCATGAGATTACATCCTGACACCACAGATATTTTTTTTGATTTAGACCATACGCTTTGGGATTTTGAAAAAAATTCGGCTTTGACTTTTGAAAAAGCCTTTTCCTTCCATCTACCAAATATTGATACTCCTCAATTTTTGAAACACTATAACCCCATCAATCAGTATTATTGGAAGCTATATCGCGAAAACAAGATCAGTCAGGAGGAATTGCGTTATGCCCGTTTGGAAAAGACATTTCTAAAGATCGAAGCCCCTCAAGACCCAGCTTTGATCAAAGTCATTTCGGAAATATATATTGAAAATCTATCCACTTTCACACATCTTTTTGAGCATACTCACGAATTGTTAAGGGATTTAAAAACGAAATATCGCTTGCATATCATCACCAACGGATTTGAATCGGTGCAGCATCGAAAGATTTCAAACAGTGGTTTAAAGGTCTATTTCGATCAGGTTTTTACAGCCGAAAAAATAGGTCAAAAGAAGCCTCATCCTTTGATTTTTGAAACAGCCTTGGAGCAGACCCAAACCCAAGCCAGAAAGGCGGTGATGATTGGTGATAATGTAGAAGCCGATATACAAGGAGCATTGGCGTTGGGGATGCAAGCCATTCATTTTAATTCGCATCACGAACCCGAGCACGAGCTGTGTCCCATCGTGTATTCCTTGGCTGAAATTAAAAAAATGTTTTAAGCATCAAGGGTAAGCCTTTCGATTTGCCAACATTTATACATATTTTTGACCCATGGATATAAAAAATGCGCAACAGGCTGTTGACGATTGGATTAAAGCGCACGGCGTGCGTTATTTCGATGCGTTGACCAATATGGCTCAATTGACCGAGGAAGTGGGTGAAGTTGCCCGTATCATTGCCCGTCGCTATGGCGAGCAATCCGAAAAGGAGAGTGATCGGGAGAAAGATTTGGGCGAAGAATTGGCTGATGTAGTGTTTGTTGTCCTCTGTTTGGCCAATCAAACTGGGATTGATTTACAAAGTGCTTTTGACGCCAAGTTGGAACTCAAATCTAAAAGAGACCAGCAACGGCATAAAAACAATCCAAAACTAAATTCATAAATATGCAGCTAGCGCTCTCGCATCCTTCACAGCATTGTGAGGGAGCACTAACCCTAACGGGTTCTAAAAGTGAAACCAATCGCTTGCTTTTGTTGCAGGCATTGTATCCGCAATTGACGTTAGAAAATTGTTCCAACTCCGACGACAGTCAAGTCATGCAACAAGCATTGCAGGGTGATAATATGTTGGTTGATATTCATCATGCGGGTACGGCCATGCGGTTTTTAACCGCGTTTTTTGCTGTAGAAGAAGGACGTGAAGTACTGCTCACAGGATCGAAACGGATGCAAGAACGACCCATTAAAATATTGGTGGAAGCTTTACGCTTTTTAGGAGCCGACATTCAATATGATAAAAAGGAAGGCTATCCGCCCTTACGAATAAAAGGAAAAAAAATCACTCAAAATCAAGTGACATTACCCGCCGATGTGAGTAGTCAATACATTTCTGCCTTGTTGTTGATTGCCCCGCGTTTGGAAAAAGGATTGACCCTCACTTTGGAAGGCAGTATTACTTCTGTTCCTTATATAAAAATGACATTGGCCCTGTTGGAACGGATCGGGATTGCTTCACATTTTAAGGGAAATAAAATAGAAGTAGCAGCGACTCCTAGTATAAATAGTAGCCTACAAACGGTTGAATCCGACTGGAGTTCGGCCTCCTACTTTTTCAGTTGTGTGGCACTTTCCGAACATGCAGAAATCCGTTTGTCCAATTTTTTTGAAAACAGTTTGCAGGGCGATGCCGTATTGCCGAAAATTTACAACGCTCTTGGAGTTCAGAGTCGTTTTGAAGGAAATACCTTGGTATTGTCGAAATCAAATTCTGTGGTTTCTTCACTGCAATTGGATTTGGTGAATAGTCCCGATATTGCACAAACCATAGCGGTGACTTGCTATGGTTTGGGAATAGCTTGTGATTTAACAGGCTTGCACACCCTAAAAATAAAAGAAACCGATCGTTTGGTGGCATTGGATAACGAACTCACCAAACTCGGTGCGAATATCAAAGTGACCGACAAGAGTTTGCATTTAGCTGCGGGAACAAATTTTCAAGACCATTGTGTATTGCCGACCTACAACGATCATCGGATGGCAATGGCCTTTGCGCCTTTAGCTCTAAAAATTCCTTTAGTAATTGAGGAAGCTGAGGTGGTATCCAAATCCTATCCCGATTTTTGGAAAGACATGGAAGCCATTGGTTTTCAGTGTCTTGTGAGATAAACACGCTTTTCCTTGACAAGCCCTCCTGTGAGGTGTTATATTTGCAGCTTATTTATAGCCAATGAAACTTTCAGATTTTAATTTTGAACTTCCCAATACACTTTTAGCGCAACGACCTGCACCCGATCGCGATGAATCTCGATTGATGGTTTTAAACCGCAAGGAAAAAACCATTGAACATCATTCATTCAAAGACGTCATCAATTATTTTGATGAAGGGGATGTGATGGTGTTGAATAATACCAAAGTATTTCCCGCTCGCCTTTTTGGAAATAAAGAAAAAACGGGTGCCCGTATTGAGGTTTTTTTATTGAGAGAACTCAACCAAGAACAGCGTTTGTGGGATGTTTTGGTAGATCCTGCGCGGAAAATCAGAATCGGGAACAAACTTTATTTTGGCGATGATGAAAGTTTGGTGGCCGAAGTAATTGACAACACCACCTCGCGTGGAAGAACGCTTCGTTTTCTTTTTGACGGCACCTATGCGGAATTTAGAACCAAATTGAAAGAATTGGGTCAAACACCCTTGCCAAAATATATCAAACGCCCAGTAGATAAAGAAGATCAAGATCGGTATCAAACCATTTACGCCAAACACGAAGGAGCCGTAGCTGCCCCTACTGCCGGGCTGCATTTTTCAAAGCATCTATTGAAGCGTTTGGAAATCAAAGGAATTGATTTGGCGGAATTGACTTTACATGTTGGATTGGGTACTTTTAGTCCGGTTGAAGTTGAGGATTTGTCAAAGCATAAAATGGACTCTGAAGAATTGATTATCGATCGCATTGCGGTGGAAAAAGTCAATGCTGCCAAAAAAGCAAACAAAAGGATTTGTGCGGTTGGAACCACAGTAATGCGTGGTTTGGAAAGCTCGGTTTCCTCTGCGGGTATGCTGAATGAATATACTGGATGGACACATAAATTTATTTTTCCTCCCTATGATTTTTCTTTGGCCAACAGTATGATTACCAATTTTCATACGCCCAAGTCAACCTTGCTGATGATGGTTTCTGCTTTTGCAGACCCCGATTTTATTAAGCAAGCCTATGATCTTGCCATTAAAGAGAAATACAATTTCTACTCCTATGGCGATGCGATGTTGATAATATAAGCAAGAAAAATAACGTATATTAAGAGTATGAAAGGGAAAGCCAAGGATTTTGGATACTAAAGATAAAACCGATATTCGCGCGCTTTCTAAGGAAGCTATTCTTGCGTTTTTTACCGAAAAAGGGGAGCCCGCTTTCCGAGCGAATCAAGTGTATCAATGGCTGTGGCAGAAAGGAGTGCATGATTTTGAAAGTATGACCAATCTTTCTAAATCCCTTCGAGATTTACTACAGGAGCATTTTGTGATCAATCATATCAATATTGACCGCCAGCAGCGCAGCACGGATGGAACCCTAAAAAATGCGATTAAATTGCACGATGGCTATGTGGTGGAATCGGTACTAATTCCTACAAAAACGCGATCAACAGCCTGTGTATCTTCTCAGGTGGGGTGCAGTTTGGATTGTACCTTCTGTGCCACTGCGGCCCTCAAAAGAATGCGGAATTTAAATGCCGATGAAATCTATGACCAAGTGGTGGCCATTGATCAACAGAGCCGATTGTATTTCAAGCGTCCATTGACCAATATTGTTTTTATGGGCATGGGAGAACCCTTGATGAACTACAATCAAGTGCTATTGGCCATTGACAAGATTACACATCCCGAGGGCTTGGCCATGAGCCCAAGGCGCATTACCCTATCCACTTCTGGGATTCCAAAAATGATTCAAAAGTTGGCGGATGACGGGGTGAAATTTGAATTGGCGGTTTCTTTACACAGTGCACGACAAGAAGTGCGCGAGCAGATCATGCCGTTTGCAAAACAATTTCCGTTGGAAGACTTAAAAGCGGCCCTTTTGCATTGGTATGCTACCACCAAAAAGCGAATTACTTTTGAATATATAGTGTTTAAGGGAGTCAACGATACGGATGAGGATATTGAAGCATTGGTGCGTTTTTGCACGAATATTCCCTCAAAAGTAAATATTATCGAATACAATACTATTGATGACGCCACCCTGTCCCAAGCGGCTCCGGATCGGGTAGAGGCCTATATAGCAGCACTGAATCGTTTTAAAATTAGTGTAACCTATAGAAGATCAAGGGGTAAGGATATTGATGCTGCCTGTGGACAATTGGCCAATAAAATTGATCTTTAATCCCACTGGATTTATTATTGTTCCTCAACTAGAAATGATACCTTTGGACTAGAGTGGGAATTCAATGAAAGTTGTAGAACAAATAAAACAGCCAATTCATCAGGAAATGGAGCTTTTCGAGGAAAAGTTTACTCAATCCATGTCCTCAAAGGTGGCACTATTAAATCGGATCACACATTTTATTGTCAACCGCAAAGGAAAACAAATGCGTCCCATGTTTGTTTTTTTGGTGGCGAAAATGTTAGGCAACGGAAAAGTCAACGAGCGTTCCTATCGTGGAGCTTCCGTAATTGAGCTCATTCACACAGCGACCTTGGTTCATGATGATGTGGTGGACGATAGTAACATCCGTCGCGGCTTTTTCTCGCTCAACGCCTTGTGGAAAAATAAAATTGCCGTTTTGGTGGGAGATTACCTCTTGTCCAAGGGGCTTTTGCTTTCCATAGAAAACGAAGATTTTGATTTATTAAAAATCATCTCCATCGCAGTACGGGAAATGAGCCAAGGAGAATTGTTGCAAATTGAAAAAGCGAGAGCTCTTGATATCACCGAGGAAGTTTACTACGAAATTATTCGACAAAAAACAGCGACTTTGCTGGCTGCCTGCTGTGCCATGGGGGCACAATCGGTGAATGCCCCGGAGGCTGAAGTGACACAAATGCATCAATTTGGGGAGTTGTTAGGAATGGCCTTCCAAATCAAGGATGATCTTTTTGATTATGGCGATCGAAAAATCGGAAAACCTACGGGTATAGACATTAAAGAAAAAAAGATGACCCTCCCGCTGATTCATGCACTGAATGTGGTTTCCCCAGCCGATAAAAAATGGATGATCAATTCTGTTAAAAACCACAATAACGACAAAAAAAGAGTACGTCAAGTGATTGAAAAAGTGAAGGAAGCTGGGGGATTGGAATTTGCCATTACCCAAATGAATCACTATCGCGATGAGGCGTTGAAAATTTTGATGCAATTCCCCAAAGACGCCTATCGAGATGGGCTAGAAAAAATGCTCAACTATGTCATTGAGCGAAAAATATAGCAACCGCAATAGTGCAATTCAATCGTGCGATTTTCTCTTTTACAGGTTTAAGGAAAAGACTTATTTTTATACAAATTCAATCCATTGATTAATAGAACAACCATCGATCAAGTATATGAAACCGCACGAGTAGAGGAGGTGATTGGGGATTTTGTGGTTTTAAAAAAATCGGGATCCAATTTTAAGGGTCTAAGTCCCTTTTCACAGGAGCGAACGCCCAGTTTTATGGTGTCGCCAGTAAAGCAGATTTGGAAAGATTTTAGTAGTGGAAAGGGTGGGAATGTAGTGGCATTTTTGATGGAACACGAGCATTTCACCTATCCGGAAGCCATTCGTTTTTTAGCCAAAAAATACAATATAGAAATAGACGAAACCGAGCAATCGCAAGAGGAAAAAGAGCGCGCCAATGCTAAGGAAAGCTTGTATTTACTCTCGCAATACGCCATGGAATCGTTTTCCAAAAACCTTTGGGAATCTTCGGAGGGGATGGCCATTGGTTTGAGTTACTTTAGAGAGCGTGGATTTACGGATGCAAGCATCCGTTTTTTTGAATTGGGCTATTCGCTGGAGGAAAAAGATGCTTTTTTCAAAAAGGCAAAGAAAGCAGGGTATACGGAAGCATATTTGGAGCAATCGGGTTTGTCCATTCTCAATGATCAAGGTGCTTTTGACCGTTTTCGAGGAAGAGTGATGTTTCCCATTCGCAGTATGGCGGGAAGGGTGCAAGGCTTTGGCGGAAGGATATTGTCCAAAACCGCCAAAGCAGCAAAATACCTCAACTCTCCTGAAAGTGAAATCTATTACAAAAGCAAGGTGCTCTACGGTCTTTTTGAAGCCAAAAAAACCATTGCAAAAGAAGATGTTTGTTATTTGGTTGAGGGCTATACGGATGTCATACAGTTGTATCAAAAAGGGATCGAAAACGTAGTGTCCTCTTCGGGAACCGCCTTGACCAGTGAGCAAATTCGGTTGATCCGAAGACTCACTTCCAATATTGTCATTCTTTTTGACGGGGATGCGGCGGGGCTTAGAGCCGCATTACGTGGAGTGGATTTAATTTTAGAGCAGGGCATGCATGTCAAAGTATGTACGTTTCCCGAGGGAGAGGATCCAGACAGTTTTGCCAAAAAAAATACTACCGAAGAGATTCAATTTTTCTTAAATGAAAACGCCAAAGATTTTATTGAATTTAAAACCGCACTGCTGCTGGAAACCTCCAAAGGCGACCCTGTAAAGAAAGCGGAAACGGTTCGTGATATTGTGGGAAGTATCTCAAAAATACCGGATTCCATACAACAAGAAATCTACATAAAACACTGCGCCGCATTGATGGAGCTTTCGGAGGAGGTGCTTTTTAATGCGTTGGCGCAGGAACACAACAAAAAAACTCCGGGCGTAAAAAAAATGACTCCTACTAGCCCAAGTAGCGAAGGAGTCATCAAGTCGGTGGCCAAAATGCCGGTCTTGAATCCGATTGAAAGTCTTGAAAAGCAGCTCATCAGTATACTAGTCCAATACGGAGATGTTGAAGCCTCTTTTGACGAGTTGTTTTTAATTACCGATGAAGAAGGAAATTTGGTGGAAGAATCCAAAGTGGTTAATTCAAAAGTATTTGAAAAGATTTTTCTCGACCTGCAACAAGACGAAATTGAATTGGTACAACCCATTTTTCAAAAAGTCTATCAATTTCTTATTACTACCTATCAAATGGAGGGGCAACTTAAACCCGAAAAATTGATGCAACAAGACGATCCCGAAATGGTGCAGTTGTTGGCCGATTTGTTGGTGGCCGAGGAAGTCCATCAATTGCATGATTGGGAAAAGAAGAACATTTTTGTTAAAGATCGAAAAATTGGCGTAGGTCAATTGGTGAGTGAAACCATACTGACTTTGAGAAGGAATTTAATCGATCAAAAAATCAAACAGTTGATGCAGGAAGTTCAAGATAAAACAGATGCCGATTCCAAGCACGAATTTTTAGAAGACGTCATGCAGTATCAGCAGTTGAAGAAGGTGCTTTCTGCAAAATTGGATCGGGTGCTGTAGCGGCTTTGAAAAGCGATGCTAATGCACCGGAATGATGTCTGCGACCTGTTTGTAAAGGTTGACCAAATTTTTCACATCCAGTTTTTTCATAACTCTACGTTTGTAGGTGTTCACTGTTTTTTGGTTGATTTTGAGCAGCTCGGCAATTTCAATATTTCGTTTGCCATCAATCAAGTATTTCAACACCTCGATTTCTCTTGAGGAAAGCGTGCCATAGGCATTTCGGGGCTTATGCACGTCAATGTTTCGAGTAATTTCATTAGCAAAATTGGTGGTGATGTGGAAATCGTTTTCCGCAGCTTTTTCAATGGCTTCAATCATTACTTCGGGGGCGACCTTTTTGGAAATAAAGCCTGTTGCCCCCGCTTTTAGCAAGGAGAGTTCGTAAATTGATTTGGGCAAGGTGGTGAAAATAATTACTTTGAGCTTGGGATAGGCGTCTTTTAAACTTCGAATCAACCGCACGGGACTCACGTCTTGGAGCTCCATTTCAGTAATAACCACATCAACAGTCCTGTTTTTTAGGGTGTCAAAAAGTGCTTCAACGGAACAAACGCTTTCTAAAAGATTGATTTTGTCTAGATTTTCAAAAAAAGTTTTAAAACCTTTTTGAACTACTGGATAGGGGTCAAGTAACACAATATTGATCATCGTTAGCAGGTAGAATTTGGGTGAAAACTTGGATAAAGATAATAAAAAATTTAAAGCATGTCGGAGGGAATTTTGCAAATGGGTATAGGATCCATTTTATGCCGGTTTTGGAGGTGTAATGTTTTAAAGCGGTTAAAAACCTTTTTCTGGGCTTCTGAAAAAGTGCTGGGATCAACTTTTTGTTCATAAGCGACCATCGCCCATTCCAATTCGGCATAGGTAGCTCCAAGCTGTTGTTCGTCGGTGCGTTCATCTCCCCAAAGCCCGTCAGAAGGGGCGGCTTGTTGAATACTTTCAATGATAGACAAGTGTTTTGCAAGTTTAAAAACTTCAGTTTTCATCAAGTCCGCAATGGGGCTAAGGTCGACTCCACCATCACCGTATTTGGTATAAAAACCAACGCCAAAATCCTCTACTTTATTCCCTGTTCCTGTCACAATATAACAATGCAAGGCTGCGTAATAATATAAAGTTGTCATTCGCAATCGCGCGCGGGTGTTGGCCAAACTCAGTAGCCTATTTTCGTTTTCTTCTCCGGTTTGGGTAAGACTTTCAAAGGCATCAAAAACAGGGGTCAACGGAACGGAACGATGACGTACATTGGGAAATTTAGCCTCCAACCAGGCAATATGTTCAAGGGCTCTGCTCACTTGTGAGGGATCTTGTCGGATGGGCATTTCCAAACACAAAACCGGCTTTGCGGTCAGCGCACAAAGGGTGGAGGTTACTGCTGAGTCTATCCCCCCGGAAACACCCACAACAAAACCCTCCATCTTTGCGTTAAGGAGATATTGGGAGAGCCATTGGGTGATGTGTTGAACAATTTTTTCCGGTGATTTCATCTGTAAAGTGGTTTATTGACGTTAAATTTGTTCAAAATTACTGTATTTGGGGCAATCAGAAGCAAAGAATCAAAGTTGATCTTAGGCGTACGATCCATGGGAATGCTTTTCATAAGTGAAAAGATTTTATTTTTTAATGATAACGATGATTACCAATTTTAAGAAACTGCAACTTGTATTGATAAAAAGAACGCTTCTTTTTATGATGCTTTTGGGGAGCTTTGCATGTGATTCTGATTCGGATAAAGAAGCTGCCATTAATGCCGTCCCCATTTCCTTGGAAGTGGAACGTTTCGATCAAGAATTTTATGGAGGAGCGGCTTCCAAAATCCCCGATTTAAAAGCACGCTATCCTTTTTTGTTTCCTGTCCAATACAAAGACAGTGTATGGATTGCACGTCAAAAAGACAGTCTACAATTGCTGTTGCAACAAGAGGTAAATAAAACGTTTGCCGATACAGCAGCACTGGAGAAAACCTTAACCCATTTGTTTCAGCATATTACATATTATTTCCCCAATCTTCCCATTCCACGCGTGGTGACTCTAACCAACAATGTGGATTATCAATTAAAAACGGTTTATACAGATAGTTTGCTTTTGATTTCTTTAGATACTTTTTTGGGCAGCAAAAACCCTTTATATGAAGGAATCCCCCTCTATGTAAAAAAAGAACTCGATCCGGTTTATTTGCCCGGACAAATTGTCGACAAATTCGGATCGTATTATCTTCCTCAACCCGAGGATCGTACCTTTCTGGCGCAGTTGATTTATTATGGCAAAAAATTGTATTTACAAGATTTGCTTCTCCCTCATTTGGAGGACTATTTAAAAATCGGTTACACCCCATCGGAATTGGATTGGGCCGTGGATAATGAACTTTTTATATGGCAATATTTTGTTGAAAAACAATTGCTGTACACCACTCATCCCGAATTTCAGCAACGTTTTCTCGATCCTGCACCCTTTTCCAAATTTTACTTAGAAATCGATCAAGAATCTCCCGGAGGTATTGGAAGATGGGTGGGCTGGCAAATTGTAAAAAGTTTTGCCGCTCAAAATCCTGAACGGAGCATTCAACAAGTGTTACAGACCCCTGCATTAGAACTTTTTAATCAATCAAAATACAAACCAAAACGCTAATGGCCATCCATAAAACCACACCCATTCATATCGACATCAGTTTGGACGAAAACAATATCCCTGAAAAATTAATTTGGTCGGCACCCGACGGGGGCATTGATAAAAATGAGGCGCAAGCCTTTTTGCTTTCGTTGTGGGACGGGAAAGCCCAAGAAACATTAAAGATGGATTTATGGGTGAAAGATATGCCCGTGGATCAAATGCAGTTATTTTTTCATCAAACCTTAGTTGCTATGAGCGAAACCTTCTATCGCGCAACTCAAGACGAAAAAATGACCGCCACCATGCGAGATTTTTGTGATTATTTTGCAGAAAAATTAGAACTCAAAAAGAAGTAGGAAACACCTAAAAACTTTTTTTCATCTCTTCGGCATACATTTGATTCAACGCATCGATGTATTCCAAAATTTCTTCTCCGCCAATTTGCCGCGCCGCCGAGGTGACAAAAATTGGGGGTAATTCCTCCCAAACCGAAGCCAGCAGTTGGGTTTTATAATCCGCAACGTTCTTTGCAATGCCTTTGTCCGAAAGTTTGTCGGATTTGGTAAAAACAATAGAAAAAGGAATCGCATTTTGACCCAACCATTCCATAAAACCGAGGTCTATGGCTTGGGGCTCGTGCCGAATGTCAATTAACAAAAAGGCACTGACCAATTGCTCCCGCTTTTTGAAATATTGCGTTATAAATTTTTGAAAAACCTTTTTCTTACTTTTTGAAACCTTGGCATATCCGTAGCCCGGAAGGTCTACCAAATGCCAATTTTCATTGATCAAAAAATGGTTGATGAGTTGTGTTTTTCCGGGGCGAGAGGAGGTTTTCGCCAAATCTTTTCGCTGGGTGATCGCATTGATCAGCGAGGATTTCCCCACATTAGAACGACCAATAAAAGCGTATTCCGGAAGTGGCGAGTTGGGACACTTGGATACTTCTGTATTGCTAATCACAAAAGCGGTAGACTTGATTTTCATCAGAAACTAAAAATTTCTCATCTCCAACCACTCGTGCAGAAGGGTGTTGAAGGTGTTGGGATGCTCCATCATGGGTGCGTGACCACATTGGTCGATCCAAAAGAGATGTGCATCGGGAAGAAGGTTTTTGAATTCCTCTGCCACATTGGGTGGAGTCACGGTGTCTTGAGCCCCCCAAATAATTGCAGTTGGGGTTTTCATTTTTGGCAATTCTTTGGCCATGTTATGACGAATCGCACTTTTTGCCAAAGCGAGGGTGCGTACCAGCTTGTTTCGATCATTTACGGTCTCAAAAACTTCATCGATAATTTCTTTCGTAGCGATTTTGGGATCGTAAAAAACGGCTTCGCTTTTGGTTTTGATATATTCGTAGTCACCTCGCTTGGGGTATCCGTCTCCCATGTTGTTTTCGTACAAACCAGAACTTCCGGTTATCACCAAACCACGTACAAATTCAGGATGATTTTTGGTAAACAATAAAGCCACATGACCTCCCAAAGAATTCCCCAAAAGAATCACATCTTTCAACGATTTGTATTCGATAAATCGAAGTAAAAATTCTGATAAAGATTTCACCGAGGTAGTCAATACAGGCATTTCATAAACGGGCAGTTCAGGGATGATGATTTGATAGCCTTTACTTGGAAAATATTCCTGAACACCACTGAAATTGCTCAATCCCCCCATCAAACCATGAAGGATTATTATGGGTTGACCAACGCCTACTTCGATATAGCTGTAATCCTCTTCTTTCTTTAAATGCTCAATCATTCCTCTTATTTGGTCTGTCCTGATTATCCGCCAAAGATAGACAATTCCCTTTTAGAAATTCAATTTTCTTAATTCTCGCAGCAAAATCGAGTAGGAGTAAAAGTCGAAAAACTTATCAACAATGTGGTATAATGTGGTAAAAAGTGGGAAATATATGTTATATTTGATATTAATTTTTAAGAGTCAAATGCACCATTTTATTGGATCATACGAGTGTAAAGCAGATGCCAAAGGGCGCATCATGATGCCGATTGCCTTTAAAAAGCAATTGTCAGGGATGCTGTCAGAGGGTTTTGTTTTAAAGCGCGCCGTGTTCAATCCTTGTTTGGAATTATATCCAATGAAAGAATGGGAAGCATTGATGGAAAAAGTGAATCGATTGAATCGATTTAATAAGAAAAACAATGATTTTATTCGTCGGTTTACGGCCGGAGTGAAAATTGTTGAAATGGATGTTTCGGGGCGATTATTGATCCCGAAAGATCTTGTTCATTTTGCTCAGATTTCCAAATCGGTCGTAGTGAGTGCCACAGTGAATATTCTTGAAATATGGGATAAAACGCTGTATGAAAATGCGATAGATGCTGCCACTTTGGATTTTGGCACCCTTGCAGAAGAAGTAATGGGAGATCGAGATGATGACGTTGTATCATAAACCTGTACTGCTTTCGGAGGCCATAGCGGGCTTGGCGATTGTGCCCAATGGAATTTATGTGGATGCGACTTTTGGTGGGGGCGGACATGCTCGTGCCATTTTGGAACACCTCTCCGACCAAGGAAAGCTTTTTGGGTTTGATCAAGATTTAGATGCGCAATCCAACCGTATTATAGATGAACGATTTGAGTTTGTAGCTTCAAATTTTAGTCATTTAAAACAGTTTTTAAAATTTTATAAAGTAGATGCCGTAGATGGGATTTTGGCGGATTTTGGAGTTTCCTCACATCAGTTTGATACCGAAGCACGAGGCTTTTCAACGCGGGCCAATGCCCGTCTGGACATGCGGATGAATCAATCCCAAGAATTGGATGCACATCAAATTGTGAACAGCTATTCGGCCAAGGAGTTACAGGAAATTTTTTCTACTTATGGGGAACTTCGAAACTCAAAAACATTAGCCCAACGAATTGTCGCTGCTCGGGAAGAAAAACCCATCAATACCACAGGAGAATTGATGGCTGAGGTGCGATCGAGTATCCCCAAAGTGTTGGAAAACAAAATATTTGCACAGCTTTTTCAGGCTTTACGGATTGAAGTCAATCAAGAGTTGGAAGTGCTGAAACAGTTTTTGGAACAAGCGGCAACGGTCTTAAAACCTCAAGGACGCTTGGTTTGTATTTCCTATCATTCCTTGGAAGATCGATTGGTAAAGCGGTTTGTTCAAAACGGCAATTTTCAGGGTGAAACAGAAAAAGATTTTTACGGAAACAGCATCCGACCGCTGAAAAATGTAGGAAAACTTATAGTGCCTCAAGGCGATGAAATCAAGGAAAACAGTCGAGCACGGAGTGCTAAAATGAGAATTGCAGAAAAATTATGAAACGTCTTTTAGCCATATTGAACATCGAGTTTTTGATTAAAGATGACGCCTTAAAAAATTGGCGAATGATTTTTTTCCTCTCCACTTTGGCGCTTATCATGATTGCCAGTGGGCACAGTGCCGATAAAAAAATCTTTACAATCGCTCGGCTCAATAGTGAAATCAAAGCTTTAAAAAGTGAGTTTATTGAAAACAAATCCATTTTATTGGATTTAAAAAAAGAAACTACCGTCACTCAAAATCTTATTGCCACAGGCGTGGCGCCCTCCAATTCGCAATCCATCAAACTTATTGTCAACCATGAATGAAACCACCCCTTTTTCAAAGTCTATCATGAAACGATTTTATCTTGTTGCGGCAGGCTTATTTCTTTTTGCTTTGGGGTTGATTGGAAAACTGGTTTATGTACAATTTGTGTTGGGCGAAAAATACAATCAAATCGCCATAGATCAAATTGTTAAAAATGTTGTCTTAGAGCCTAGTCGAGGAAACATTTATGCTTCGGACGGCAATATTTTAGCCACATCCATTCCTCGGTATGAATTGCGTTGGGATGCTGTGGTGGTTTCACCTTCCGATTTTGAAGCAAATAAAGCGGCACTTTCCCAAGGCTTGGCGGATATATTGGGCAAAGAGCGTGCATCAATTTTACAAGAATTGGAACGTGCCCGGCGGAACAAAAGCAGGTATTGGTTAGTGGGAAAAAACTTAACCTTTTCAGAGTATAAAAAAATCAAAGCACTGCCACTTTTCAATAAAAGTGCCTACCGAGGAGGTTTGATCGTAGAGCAGCAAATTGTTCGGGCACATCCGTTGGGAAAAATTGCAGAACGTACCATTGGCTATGAAAAAAAAGATACTGATGGCACCTATTTTAGAGTGGGCTTGGAAGGGGCCTATTCTCAATATTTAAGGGGAGAATCGGGTTTGCGGTTAAAACAACGCATTGCCAACGGCCAGTGGAAACCCATTAATGACAACAACGAAAAAGAACCCACCGAGGGTTTTGATTTGCACACCACTATAGATGTCAATTATCAAGATTTTGCTCATAACGCCCTTTTGCAACAATTGGAAAAATTTGATGCCGATCATGGCAGTGTGGTGTTGATGGAAGTCAAAACCGGAGACGTAAAAGCCATTGCAAATTTGGGTCGAACTTCGGATGGCAAATATTTTGAAAAGCTCAATTACGCTTTGGGCGAATCCCACGAGCCCGGATCTACTTTCAAATTGATGGGGATGATAGCCCTTTTAGAGGATAATTATATTGATGAAAATACGGCGGTTAATACGGGGAATGGGGAGATCAAATTTTATGGTAAATACAAGGTAAAGGATTCTCATCGCGGAGGCTACGGAATCGTTACAGCGGCAAAAGCCTTTGAAGTTTCCTCCAATGTGGGAATGGTGCGTTTGATTACAGATCATTACGGCAAAAACCCCGAACAGTTTATCGATCGGTTGTATAATATGGGACTCAACAAGCCTTTGGAAATGCCAATCTTGGGAGAAGGGCTTCCAAAAATACCCTATCCCACCGACTCCGATTGGGACGGTTTGGATTTGCCCTGGATGGCCTACGGCTACGGAGTGAGTTTTACGCCTTTGCAGCTGCTCACTTTTTATAATGCTGTGGCCAACGACGGGGTAATGGTCAAACCTCGATTATTAAAACAAATCAGCAATTTGGGAAATCTTCCCACCAAGCGTTTTTCTGTTGAGGTCATCAACCCTTCCATTTGTTCCAAACCTACGCTAGAAAAAGTGCAGAAGATGATGTTCAATGTGGTGGACAAAAAATGGGGAACGGGTCATGGCATCAAAGATCCTTTGCTAAAAATGGCAGGAAAAACAGGCACTTGCCAGGTCGATTATACGAAAGATGAGGTGCAGTATGTTTCCAGTTTTGTGGGATATTTTCCCGCCGACGCCCCCAAATATTCCTGTATGGTGGTCGTTCATCGCCCCAATAAGCAGAAAGGGTACTATGGAGCAACGGTGGCTGCTCCAGTTTTTAAAACCATCGCCAAAAAAATATACAACAGCTTGCCTCAAGAAGTGCATTTAAACAACGCAGCTATTTTATCCACCCTTGAAAAAGAGGCTTCAATGGCAGGAGACGAATCCGTTCCCAATGTAACCGGAATGGAGTCCGAATCTGCGGTGGAGCTTTTAGATGCGATGGGTTGGGAAGTGCAATTGAAAGGCAAAGGGAAGGTAGTGCGACAATCCATCAAGCCGGGAAAAACAGCTACGAGTAAAAAAACAATCCTATTGGAACTTTCGTGAAAGAGCTAAAACACTTATTGTATAAAGTAAACCTAGAAAGCGTGGTGGGGAAGACAACAACCCCCATTCAGGGTATTGCTTTTGATTCCCGTGAAGTGAAAGCAGGGTTTTTGTTTGTGGCGCTAAAAGGAGTGCTTCAAGATGGTCACGAATATATGGACCAAGCAATCGCTTCTGGAGCTGTTGCAATTTTATGTGAAAGTTTACCAAAAGCACCCCCTCCTTCCATCGTTTTTATAGAAGTGGAAAACAGCCACAAAGCCCTGGGGACTATAGCCGCCAATTTTTATGACAATCCCTCCGAAAAACTTAGTTTGATCGGGGTGACAGGGACCAATGGAAAAACGACAGTGGTGAGTCTGTTGTACAATTTGTTTATGGCCGAAGGGTATCCGACGGGGCTATTGTCAACGGTGGTGATTCGCTATAACAATACAGACCATCCCACGCTGCACACCACTCCCGATGCTTTGTCTCTCAATCGGCATTTGGCGGCGATGGTGGAAGCGGGTATCAGCCATTGCTTTATGGAGGTTTCCTCCCACGGCATTGCGCAACACCGTACCCATGGTTTGCATTTCAGAGGTGGCGTTTTTACAAATTTAACACATGACCATTTGGACTATCACGGGGATTTTAAATCCTATCGAGATATGAAAAAGCGCTTTTTTGATGCATTGCCCCAAAAGGCTTTTGCATTGACCAATAGCGATGACAAAAATGGTGCGTTCATGCTGCAAAATACAAAAGCAAAAAAATATCATTACGCCCAGCAACAACATGCTGATTTTAGGGCTCAAGTTTTAGAAAATAGTTTTTCGGGCATGCTGCTGAAGTTTGACCAACAAGAAGTTTGGACTCCTTTGGTGGGAACTTTTAATGCACAAAACTTATTAGCGGTTTATGGAGTTGCCAAAATTTTGGACTTAGACCTCCTCAACGTTTTACGACAATTCAGCACTTTAAATAGTGTGCCCGGTCGTTTTCAGACTTTTACCACCCAAAACAAAACGACTGTTGTGGTGGATTATGCCCATACCCCTGATGCGTTAGAAAATGTATTAAAAACCATCAACAGCATTCGCACTAAAAATGAAACCTTGATCACTATAGTGGGTTGTGGGGGGAATCGCGACCAAGAAAAACGGCCCTTGATGGGAAAAATGGCAGCTGCTTTGAGCGACAAAGTGATTTTCACTTCGGACAATCCAAGAGACGAAGACCCTGCCAAAATCATTGCACAAATGATGAAGGGCGTGGGTGCTGAATATTTTAAAAGAGTGATGAAAATTACACTCAGAGAGGAAGCCATTGCAGCGGCCTGTCAATTGTCACAGCCGGGGGATGTTATTTTAATTGCCGGGAAAGGACATGAAAACTATCAAGAAATTGCTGGAAAACGACTGCCTTTTGATGATTTTCAAATCGCACAACAAATATTTTTAAATCCAAGCTGATATGTTGTACTACCTCTTTGATTTTTTAGAAAAGCAATTTCAGTTTCCCGGTGCCAGTGTGTTTCAATATTTATCCTTTCGCGCAGCCGCAGCGGTGTTGATGTCCCTAATTTTTTCAATGCTTTTTGGAAAACGGATTATTTTACTTCTGAAAAAACAGCAAATTGGTGAATCCGTTCGTGATTTAGGGCTAGAGGGTCAAAAGGAAAAAGAAGGAACCCCCACCATGGGGGGGATCATCATTATTTTAGGCACGCTCATCCCCGTACTTTTACTGGCTCAGTTAAATAATATTTATATCCTACTTCTCATCACCACCACCCTGTGGATGGGCATGATAGGGGGCGTAGATGATTACATCAAAGTCTTTAAAAAGAATAAAGAAGGATTAAAAGGGAAGTTTAAGCTTTTTGGGCAATTATTATTGGGTGTTTTTATTGGAGCTACCATCTATTTCCATCCCGATGTAACTGTTCGTGTCAATCCGGTGGTGAAACAAGCGGTGGAAACTTCTCCAGCGGATAATAACGTAAAAGAAGTTTTAACGACGATTCCTTTATTGAAAAATAATGAGTTTGATTATAAAGTTCTCGTCCGTTGGACAGGGGAAGGAATGGGAGAATATGCTTGGTTAATTTTTATTCCCATCGTCGTATTTATCATCACTGCGGTTTCCAATGGAGCCAATTTGACCGATGGTATTGATGGTTTAGCAGCGGGAACCTCTGCCATTATTGTTTTTGCATTGGGCATTTTTGCCTGGGTTTCTGGGAATATTAATTTTGCGAATTACCTCAACATCATGTACATCCCCAATGTGGGGGAAATTTCAGTTTTTATTGCGGCTTTTCTAGGAGCTTTAATTGGCTTTCTGTGGTACAATACTTTTCCTGCTGCCGTTTTTATGGGCGATACGGGTAGTTTAACCATAGGGGCATTGATTTCTGTAATCGCCATTATTGTCCGCAAAGAATTATTAATTCCCATTTTATGTGGAGTGTTTTTTATAGAAACCCTTTCCGTGATTTTTCAAGTGAGTTATTTTAAATACACCAAATCTAAAACAGGAACAGGGGTTCGAATATTTAAAATGGCGCCTTTGCACCATCACTATCAAAAATTGGGTTTTCATGAAAGCAAGATCGTTGCTCGATTTTGGATCATCGGAATTCTTTTGGCAGTACTCACCATTGTAACCTTAAAACTCCGCTGATGAAAGAAAAAGTAGTCATACTGGGTGCAGGGGAAAGTGGAAAAGGAGCGGCTATACTTGCCAAAAAGCAAGGTTATGAAGTGTTTGTTTCGGATTACAGCCCGATTCCAAACGCGATCAAAAAATTGTTGGAGGAACTCGAAATTAATTGGGAAGAAGGGCAACACAGTGGAACCGCTATGACTGGAGCAAAATGGGTGGTGAAGAGTCCCGGAATTCCCGAAAAAGCGGCCATCATTCAATCCTTACGCGCCGAGGGACACATAATCCTGTCCGAAATCGAATTTGCCTCTCGTTTTACTGATGCAGTAATTATTGGAATAACGGGTAGTAACGGTAAAACCACAACCACTTTAATGACCTATGAAATTCTTAAAAATGCCGGGTTTAATGTCGGTTTAGCAGGGAATATCGGTCAGAGTTTTGCACAACAAGTGGCGGAAGATAATTACGATTACTATGTTTTGGAAATCAGTAGTTTTCAATTGGACGACATTCAAAAATTTGCGCCCCATGTTGCGGTAATCACCAACATTACTCCCGATCACTTGGATCGATACAATTACGATTTTAACGCTTATTTAAAAGCAAAATTAAATATTACCAAAAATCAAAAATCCAAGGATTGGATCCTTTTTAATGAGGACGATCCCATCCTGACCAACTTCCTTTTGGATCAAAAACCCAAAGCGAAATTGCTGCCTTTTGGTCTATTGCCAAAAGCGGAAGGGACCTCCTTCCAAAACGACAAGATTTTCATTAATAAAAATGAACAAATGAACACCATTGACACCCTCGGCTTTCCTTTTTCAGGAAAACACAACATGCTAAATGCCATGGCTGCTGCCACTATTGGAAATCTATTAAATATTAGCGATGCTTCCATTCGAGACTGCTTATCGCATTTCAAGGGGGCACCCCACCGTATGGAAAATGTATTGACCATTCAAAAAGTGAAATACATCAACGATTCCAAAGCAACTAATGTCAACGCTACTTTTTTTGCTTTGGACAGTATAGAGACGCCCATTGTTTGGATTGTCGGGGGAGTAGATAAAGGAAATGATTATGAGTCGCTTTTGCCTCTGGTCAATCGGAAAGTCAAGGCGATTATATGTTTAGGCGTGGACAATGAAAAGCTGAAAGCTAGTTTTGGGAATGTCTGCGAAATTTGGGTAGAGACCCAATCCATGCAAGAGGCCGTAAAAGTGGCACACAAAGTAGCTTCCGAAAAGGAAACCGTACTGCTTTCACCGGCTTGTGCCAGTTTTGATTTATTTAATAATTACGAAGACCGCGGCGAACAGTTTAAAAATGCGGTAAGAAATTTATAAGATGCTTGGATTTTTAAAAGGAGATCGTGTTTTGTGGGGGATATTGGCACTTTTAGCTATATTTTCCTTCCTGCCCGTTTTTAGTGCCAGTTCCAATTTGGCCTATGTCATTGGGAAAGGCACTCCTTGGGGCTATTTGATGAAGCATTTTGTCATTTTGGCTATTGGTTTTGTGCTCATGTTTTTTGTCCATAAAATTCCATTTAACTACTTCAAAGGCATTGCGTTGCTGATGATGCCCGTGGTGCTTTTGCTTTTGATTTATACCGCTACACAGGGTAATGTGATCGATGGCGCCAATGCCAACCGTTGGATACAAATTCCCATCATTGGCGTAAGTTTTCAAACCTCCACTTTGGCCTCGGTGGTACTTATGATTTATGTGGCACTGTATTTTTCCAAACTCAAAGGTGAAGCGCCAACGTTTAAAGCTTCTTTTTTAAAGCTATGGCTCCCCGTTTTGAGTGTCGTTTTATTAATTCTCCCGGCCAACCTGTCCACGGCGGCACTACTTTTTGTGATGGTGCTGGTGGTGGCTTTTTTGGGCGGTTACCCAATAAAATATTTATTGGCCATCTGTGGCACGGGTATCCTCGGATTGCTCTTGTTTTTTGTACTTGCCAAGGCCTATCCCAATGCCTTTCCCAATCGTATTGACACTTGGGTGAACCGTATTGAGAATTTTCAAAGTGGCGAAAGTGCGGATGGGAATTATCAAATCGAACGCGCCAAAATGGCCATTGCTTCCGGAAAAATCTTCGGTTTGGGTGCGGGAAAAAGCCGGATGAAAAATTTTTTACCTCAGAGTTCTTCAGATTTTATTTACGCCATCATCGTGGAGGAGTTTGGGCTACTGGGCGGTGTGGGGTTACTTTTTATCTATTTGTTGCTCTTGTTTCGAATGTTGGTCATTGCACACAAAACGGATCATGCCTTCGGAAAACTGTTGGTTATCGGTTTGGGGCTTCCCGTAATATTTCAAGCGTTCATCAATATGGGGGTCGCACTGCAAGTGTTTCCAGTCACAGGACAAACCCTTCCAATGATCAGTAGTGGAGGAACTTCCGCATGGATGACCTGTATTGCTTTTGGAATCATATTGAGTGTGAGTGCCGACCATCAAAAAATTATTCAAGAATCCGAAGCCAATGCTTTTGATGATATTCATAGTAACCCTTTAGATGTTTTAAGTGAAGTCGAGTAAAATTATTTTTTCGGGAGGTGGAACAGGCGGGCATATTTATCCGGCGCTTTCCATTGCGATGGAATTTAAGCGTCAATTCCCCGATGCCGACCTGCTTTTTGTGGGTGCCCAAGGAAAGATGGAAATGCAAAAAGTTCCTCAGGCAGGTTTTCCCATCAAGGGAATCTGGATTGATGGTTTTCAACGTTCTTTCTCGACAAGAAATTTACTTTTCCCACTCAAATTAATGATCAGCTTGATACAGTCGTTCGGGATATTAGTAAAATTCACACCCCAAGTGGTGGTGGGAACGGGTGGATTTGCCAGTGGTTCTTTATTAAAAATGGCACAATGGATGAAAATTCCAACCTTAATTCAAGAGCAGAATTCCTACCCTGGAGTGACCAACAAACTTTTGGCAAAGGGCAGTCGTTTGATTTGTGTGGCTTTTGACGGGATGGAGCATTATTTCCCCAAAGAAAAAATTAGAATTACTGGAAATCCAGTGCGTGCAAATCTTGTTCATGAGGAGACGCAACAGGCAACAGCAAAAACCCATTTTGGACTTGATCCAGCAAAAAAAGTATTGGTGGTTTTGGGGGGAAGTCTCGGCGCAAAAAGAATCAATGCCCTGATTGCTGAAAAACAAACTTTTTTCGAAGCCTTGGACTATCAGCTACTGTGGCAGTGTGGTGCTTTGTACTATGATCAATATAAATCCATGACTTCAGAAACAGTGAAAGTTCTGGATTTTATAAAAGAGATGGAAATGTTATACACGGCTGCAGATGTGATTATTTCACGCGCTGGAGCGGGTACTTTGTCCGAATTGTGCTGCGTGGCCAAGCCGGTTTTATTGATTCCTTCACCCAATGTAACAGCCAATCATCAATACCACAATGCCAAGGCTTTGGTGGATCAGCAAGCTGCTTTTTTGGTACAAGAACAGGATTTGGAAACCGATTTTGAAGCCACTTTTAGTTCGATTGCTACTGATACGAAAGTGCAAGGGAAAATGCGGCAGGCATTGAAAAAATTGGCAAAACCCGAAGCTGCAAGAACCATTGTAGAACATTTAAAAACCTTACTGCCTCATGCATAACCTTAGAGACACATATTATTTTGTAGGTATCGGGGGGATTAGTATGTCTGGACTGGCAGCGTATTATTTGTCCAAAGGTGCTCTAGTGATGGGGTATGACAAAACACCCAGCCCTATCACCCAGGATTTGGCAATGAAGGGGGCGGTAATTACCTACGATGCTGCTGTGGAAGCCCTCCCGCCAGCAGTAAAAAATCCAAACACTATAGTCGTTGTGACCGCAGCGATTCCTTTTTCACATCCTCAGATTGCTTACTTTTTGGAGTGTGGAAACAAAGTCATCAAGCGAGCCGCTTTTTTAGGGGCTTATTGTAAAGATAAATACGCACTGGCGGTGGCGGGCACCCATGGCAAAACCACTACACTATCCCTATTGGCGCATATTTATGCCAACTCGGAAGAGCAATTCACAGCCTTTTTGGGGGGTATTTTAAATCAGTATGAAAGTAATTTAATCCACCGAGGGGATACTACTGCCCTCGTGGAAGCCGATGAATTTGATCGTTCGTTTTTAGAATTACATCCCAATCTCGCAGCGATTACCTCCATGGATGCCGACCATTTGGATATTTATGGAGCTGCCGATGCCGTAGCAATGGCATTCCGGTCTTTTGCAGCGCAAGTCAAGGATCAGTTGATTGTGGCTTATGGACTTCCTTTGGAAGGCTTGACTTATGGAATTCAAGTTCCGGCAGATTATGCCATTCCCAATTATAAAAAAACAGAAACGGGCTATATTTTTGACCTACAAACGCCTTCCGGAAATTATCACAATAACCACTTGCCTTTGCTAGGCGCTCACAATTTATCCAATGCACTTTGTGCGATTGCATTGGCGGATCAAGCGCAGTTAAAAATGCCAGATGTTTTGGAAGCAGTAGCCACTTTTCCAGGCGTTTATCGACGGATGAATGTCCACCGTCTGGGACATCGTATTTTGATCGATGATTATGCCCATCATCCCACTGAGTTGCGAGGCTTGTACGATACTGTTCAGGAGTTTTATGCCACCCAAAAAAAATGCATTCTTTTTCAGCCGCATCTTTTTTCAAGAACACGAGATTTTATGGAGGGTTTTGTTTCCGTCCTCAAGCAATTTGATGAGGTTTTACTTTTAGAGATTTATCCTGCGCGGGAGTTGCCGATCGAAGGGGTGAGTAGTGCAGCACTTTTAGCTAAAATGGATCATAAAAATGCAAAAGTCATTACTAAGAACGAAATTTTATCTGCCCTAGAACAGAGTTCGGCAACACTTTTTGTCTTTGCTGGAGCCGGAGATATTGGCTTGGAAGTAGCCCCGATTGTAAACCATTATTCCACCGCCGTATGAAAATAAAGCAACTTTTTTCGCTGCTTGGAATTGCGCTGCTTTTGATGGCTGTTTTTGGGTTTTCCATATTGAAAAATAAGCAACGAATACAGTTTCAGACACAGATTCAATTCACGGCACCGACGCTGTTTTTAGATGATTCCATCGTTAATAAATTGTTAACACAAAAGTGGGACGTAGAGTCACTCAAGACTAAAGATAGTTTAGATTTGAATATGCTTGAAAATTATCTAGAAACCATTCCATTTGTCGAAAGGGCCGAGGTGTATCTCCTACCCAGTGGGACTTTAGGGTTGTTGTGTACGGAGCGAACGCCCTTGTTCAAGATCGCTTCAAACACTTCTAGCTATGTGGATCGCTTTGGTGTGAAGTTCCCCTATGTTGAAAATTCAAGCCTTCGATTACCTGTTTTTGAGGGTATGCCCAGCGAGGAACAATTGGATGAGATTGTGCAGTTGGTAGAGGGGCTGAATGAGGATGGTTTTATGTCCAAAGAGGTGACCCAAATTTCGCTCGAAAACAACCAAAAGGATTATCAATTGCGATTAAAAACTTTTGATTTTAAGGTGATCCTGGGAGGATCGGATCAATTGGAAGAAAAAATAAAAAAATTAAAAGTGTTTTGTGCCTATCAAAAAGTACAAGACAGCCTCACGGGTTATCCCAGCATAAATTTAAAATTTAAAAATCAAGTTGTAGCATTAAGACCTTAAGTATGAAACAGACAAAAATTGGCGTCGGCCTCGACATCGGAACTACCAAAATAGTGGCATTGGTAGGAAAAAAGAACGAATTTAACAAAGTTGAAATTCTTGGGCTTGGAAAATCTCAAAGCTTGGGTGTGCATCGTGGGGTGGTGAACAACATTACCCAAACGATACAGTCCATCCAGTTGGCCA
This sequence comes from Flavobacteriaceae bacterium, assembly GCA_018699935.1. Lineage (GTDB taxonomy): Bacteria > Bacteroidota > Bacteroidia > Flavobacteriales > Flavobacteriaceae > MS024-2A. Next base: position 36,642 of record JABISF010000029.1, read on the forward strand.
TAGAAGAAGCCAAAATCAACTCCGGTTATGAGATTGCTGACGTGGTGGTGGGTATCGCCGGACAACACATTCGCAGTATTCAGCACAGTGATTACATCACCCGGAACAATCCTGAGGAAGTGATCAATGAAGAGGATATTCAACGTTTGATTCAGCAGGTTTACAAGTTGGTGATGCTACCCGGAGAAGAAATCATTCATGTCTTGCCACAAGAATACAAGGTCGATGGTCAAGCGGAGATCAAAGAACCCATTGGGATGTACGGAGGGCGATTGGAAGCCAATTTCCATGTGGTGGTGGGTCAAGTGACCTCCATCAAAAACATTGGGCGATGTATAAAAAGTGCGGGTTTGGAAATGTCCAACATCACTTTGGAACCTTTAGCCTCTTCGGAAGCGGTCTTGAGCCAAGAGGAAAAAGAAGCCGGTGTTGCATTGATTGACATCGGGGGCGGGACTACCGATTTGGCTATTTTTAAAGATGGGATCATCCGCCACACCGCCGTGATTCCTTTCGGAGGCAATGTGCTTACGGAAGACATCAAAGAAGGCTGTTCCATCATAGAAAAACAGGCGGAACTTTTAAAAATAAAATTTGGTTCGGCTTGGCCTGGTGAAAACCGCGATACGGAAATCGTGTCCATTCCTGGTTTACGAGGCAGAGACCCCAAAGAAATTTCTTTAAAAACGCTTTCCAAAATTATCAATGCCCGAGTGGTGGAAATTATTGAGCAAGTGTTTTTAGAAATCAAAAACTATGGGCATAACGACCAAAAGAAAAAATTGATTGCCGGAATTGTGCTCACCGGAGGAGGGAGTCAACTCAAACATTTAAAGCAATTGGTGGAATACATCACCGGGATGGATACCCGTGTGGGTTATCCCAGTGAGCATTTGGCAGGAAATACTCAGGAAAGTGTTGCAAAACCTTTGTTTGCCACAGCCGTCGGATTGCTAATGACCGCTTTGGAGCAAAAATCCGCAACAACAGAAGAGGAGGAAAATACAACTTTAGAAGCTGTGCCAGACGCGGAAGACACAGCGGAAGCAGCGGTAGAAATGAGTACTCCTGAGAAACACCGCAAATCGATTTTAGAAAAGTTCGGAGAAAAATTAAAAGAAATTTTAGATAACGCATAATAGTAGTGGACATGGATATACCAGAAACAAACGATATCAGTTTTGATTTACCCAAAAACAGAAGTAATGTAATTAAAGTATTGGGCGTCGGTGGCGGTGGAAGCAATGCGATAAATTATATGTTCGAGCAGGGCATCAAGGGCGTAGATTTTGTAGTGAGTAATACCGATGCACAGGCCTTGACAGAAAGTCCAGTGCCGATTAAAATCCAATTGGGTGCCAGTTTGACGGAAGGACTTGGTGCCGGTGCAAATCCCGATGTGGGCGCACTGGCAGCGGAGGAAAGTGCACAAGCCATTCAGGATGTATTGACCACCCAAACCAAAATGATATTCATCACTGCTGGAATGGGAGGGGGAACCGGAACAGGAGCAGCTCCTGTGATTGCTGCCATGTCCAAAGCCTTGGATATACTCACCGTGGGGATCGTAACCATGCCTTTTTCTTTTGAAGGAAAACTTCGTTTGGATCAGGCGCAAAAAGGGTTGGAAAAGCTAAAAGCCAATGTGGATGCGTTGATTGTCATCAATAATAATAAGCTGCGTGAAGTCTATGGAAATCTTGGGTTTAAGGCAGGTTTTGCCAAAGCCGATGAGGTGTTGGCCACGGCGGCGCGAGGAATCGCAGAAGTAATAACCCACCACTATACACAAAACATTGACCTAAAAGATGCCAAAACCGTTTTGACCAATTCGGGCACCGCCATAATGGGGTCTGGAACAGCATCAGGTTCCAATCGTGCCCAAGAGGCAATTTCAAGTGCCTTGGATTCTCCCTTGCTCAACGACAATAAAATCACCGGCTGTAAAAATGTTTTACTGCTTATTGTTTCTGGCTCGGACGAAATCACCATCGATGAAATAGGAGAAATCAATGACTTTATCCAAACCGAAGCAGGCAACCAAACCAATATAATTATGGGTGTAGGCGAAGATCCACAGCTGGGAAATGAGGTTTCTGTTACTGTTATTGCGACCGGATTTGGGATGGAACAACAACACGAGATTTCTAATACTGAAGTGAAAAAAATCATCCATAATTTGGAAGAGGAGCAAAAAATGGAGCAGAATTTTGATGCAGCTGAAAAAGCATCTAATACTTCTGCAGCTCCCAAAAATGCCTTTGATGAGCCAGTTTTGAAAACCTCCGAAAGTTCTTTTCCAGATAATGATGCTCCTATATTGACTCCGGCGGAACAGCACGCTTTGATCATGAATATGGAAGTGATCTACGACATTGTAACGCCTCCGCAGCAACCCACTGCAGTGGATCTGACACAAGAAACAGATGTTTTGGATTTTAACCTAAATTTTTCTGAATCCACCGAAGAAGAAATAGTTTTCAAAACACCAAATGAAGCGTTCAATACTTTTGATGAACAAAATGAAATGAACAATGATACAGAAGCAACGATCTCCACTTTTGAAACTACTGAAGAAAAATTTTCTGTAGCGGAGCAACCCTTTGCGGTGCAGGACGTGTGGGAAGAAGAAGCCGAAGAAGCTACTGAGTCAAGTCCTATGGAGGCTGCTTTTGTGGAAGAAATCAACAGTTTGATGTTTAATTTGGAGGAAGAATCGCCTACCCTTGAAGTGACTCCCTCGGAACCGCTAAGTCAAACGGAAAGGCTCGAGGAAACCCATACAAATCTTGAGGAATCCATAGATTTAGAAACTTTTTTTACATCGGAAACTACTGTCGAAGAGCAGGAAGAAGCGTTTATTTTTAATGAGATTTCAGCAGAAATTTCAGCCATGGAAGTGGTAGATCCAGAATATTTGACTGCGGAAGAAAAACAAATCCAAATGGATTTTGAAATTCCCATTCAAAAGACCGCCCCAACAATCATAGATGACTCCATAGAAGTTTCGGAAAATAATGAAGTTCGATTTGCCTTGGAAGATGTAACCGACGAACAAGAGGATAATAGCCTACAAACGCATTTGGAAGAAGCGGGACATGAAATTGCCTTTGAACTCAAAGAAGTGGAAGCACCTGTGGCAGCCACAGAGGAGGTTGAGGAAGAATCGAGCAAGCGGACTCCCCTAGCCGAATCGGAAGAAGAAGAAAACCCTTTTGATCAATCGATTCAAGCGACACTTCAATCCCAAAACCAAAAGCGAAGAAGTTATCTCAAGGAATTTAATCATAAATTTACAGCACATCAATTGCAACGGGTGGATGATATGGAAAAAATCCCCGCCTACAAACGTCAAGGTTTGGATTTGGAAGAAGACCAAAGGAACAGTCCTTCTAGAACAAGCTTGAGCAATGACGCCAATGATGACATCCAATTGCGATCCAATAATTCATTTTTACACGACAATGTCGATTAAACAAAAAACAAAATGCCATTACTAGACCATCTTACCGATTCCATTAAAACAGCCATGAAAGCCAAAGACAGTTTGCAATTGGATGCCTTGCGCGCCATCAAAGCAGCTGTTTTAATGGAAAAAACCGCTGCCGGGGGAACAGATACCCTCACGGAGGAACAAGAAATCAAATTGCTACAAAAGTTGGTGAAGCAACGCCGTGACAGTGCGGCGATCTATAACGAACAAGGCCGTCCCGATTTGGCAACCCCCGAAGAAGCTCAAGCCGAAGTGATTGCTGCCTTTTTGCCGGCGCAACTTTCTCATGAAGAAATTGAAGCCGTGGTGGAAGCGATTATAGCGCAAACCGGGGCATCCGGCATGCAAGCTATGGGGCAGGTGATGGGAATGGCTTCTAAACAATTAGCGGGTCAGGCGGATGGAAAAACCATTTCCAATATTGTCCGCGCAAAACTTTCTTAAGCGTTCTTTTTTATTCGATTAGAGATGCTGTTTGACGATCTGTATTAAGGTGGAAGCATCTTGTACACCCGATTGTCGCCAAAGTATTTTACCGGCCTTAAACAAGATCAGCGTGGGAACGCCACGGACTTGATATTGCTCGGCCACTTTGGGATTTTTATCCACATCAATTTTTAAAATCCGAAGTTGACTCCCCAGATTTTTTTTCACCTGATCCAAAATAGGTGGCATCATTTTACACGGACCACACCAAGTGGCAAAAAAATCGATCAAAACGGCTTGATCTTCATTGATGATTTGATTAAATGTGCTCATTTATCCAAGAATTAACCGACGTATCCCCCTTTGAGGTCATAGATTTTAACAAAGCCTTTTTTAGCGAGTAAACTTGCAGCACTTCGACTCCTATTTCCCGATCTGCAATAGACATAAACCGCCGCTTCTTTGTTGAGTGCTGCAATTCCTTTTTGAAAACTGGCACCGTCAAAGAAATTTAAATTTTTAGCATTTTTATAATGCCCCGAACGAAATTCATCGGGAGTCCGCACATCAATAAGTTGTACGTTGCTTTTTTGAATGGCTTTTGTAAAGGCGTCGGAAGTCAGACGTTCAATGTTTTGAGCATCAGATGTTTTTTTGAAAAGAAAATCGAATAGAGACATACGAATTGTTTTTTGTTTTTGATGTTACAAAAGTACACCGTAGCGAGTACGGGGTCAGTAACATTCATTACACAACCCGAAATAATCATTTTAACCATACCGCATTTGCCTCTCTTGTTACGATTTTTTTGAAGTTAAATGTATAGTGGTATATTGTGTTAAGGATGTCCTTAGTATCAAAAATTAAGTTTAATACCTATTTTATTTAGGGCAGCGACTTTCTGGATTTTAAATTCTTCTTTGTTTTTTCTTACCTCTATATCTAAAATTACAGCAATGACCACAATTACGATTAAAGAGGGTTTAAAAAAAAATATACAAGTAAATTGTGATACGATCATGGAAGCAGCAGAATTTTTATTAGAAGAAGCTGGTTTTGTTTTGCTGCAACCCATCGAAAGTAAAGAAATTAGAGATCGGGTAAAAAAACATAAAACTGAAAACGCCCACCGCGACTTGAATTCCTTCGATGATATATAGCAATGTACACAGTTTTAGAGGAAAAGGGTATTCGAGCATATCTGGAAAAACGGGGTTTGTTAAAGCGGTATAAAGAAAAAAAAGAGTTATTCAAAAAGGGCAAGATACAGCAAATAACCCTTAAAAAAAGGCAACCAAAATCATCAGGGAATACCAATTTCGAATCACCAAAAAATATCGTGCCTATGGCTATTTCTTCAATCCCGATGTTTTTATTGTAACAGAAATTTCTGACCACCAATAGAACTCATATTTTATTTTTCATAACCGTACTTTGGGAAATATTGTGTTGACCACTACAATTGAATAAAAATCATCAGTAGTAGGAAGTGATTTTTTTATAAATAGCTTAGTAAGATTTTATCGTATTCATTTAAGATCGGGCTAAGTGTGCGCTATCATAAATTCTCAAAGTCACGATATCCTTACCGCATTTGTTCCTTCTGTTGCAATGTTATAGAGGTTAAATTTATAGTTGTATATCGTGTTAAGGATGTCTTAAGTATCAAAAATTAAGTTTAAATTTGCGGTGTTAAAAAACTTTTAAAAAGAGTTTTTCAATCTCTTTAAATGCACGGCCCAGTAGTTCAACTGGATAGAATATCAGATTTCGGCTCTGAGGGTTGGGGGTTCGAATCCTCCCTGGGTCACTACCTAAAACCGTAAAAGCTGTTGTACAGATTTTGCGGTTTTTTTATTTCTGCTATCGCCGTTCCATACCCCCCAATTTGGATGGCAACGGAATTATTACGACCCTATCGTCCGCAACGAAAAATCGTTAGACAGAATTCGGGAATATATTTTTGACAACCCCGCCCGGTGGAACCGCGATCGGATTAAAGATGACGGGTTGTGGATTTGAAGTATTTCCCGCTACCGCACAAAACCTTTTATGTGGTTAATCTAATAAAATAAATAAAGTGATTTGCTACCCCACAATACAATCGTGAGATATCATCAATCTTCTTTGTATCTTTCTTCTTATTTTTTAGGATGGGTGATAGCTGGATTCGATAATTTTAACAAACAGGGTAGGTGCGGAATAATTTTGGTTTAGTGTTGTTGTTGCTTCCGCTCCTATCGTTTTCTCAACGATGGAACGACAGAAGCAAATCATGGGAGGGGTTTAAAGGCATTTCCGTAGGATTTCTCTTTGAAACGCAAACCCAATATCCCGACCCCTATTACGGTCCCGAAATTAAGGGTTTGCTCAACAATGGGGCCTATCATTTTATGATAGATTTTTACGTATACAATTTTTCAGTGGGCTATCACCTGACCGACGAATATTTGTTTCTTCAAAAATTTGATGCCAGCGGAGCGGTTTGGAAACCGCGAGGTTTTAACGGAGACTATTCTTCGCTTACAAAAACGCATTGGATCACGGTGGGGTATCAGTGGATTGATAATTTTTATGTAAAGTTGGGTGTAGGATTGCGAAGCGGATCAAAAAAACCGATTATTCTGAGCTCCTACACTTCCTCCGAAGTTGCAAACAATTTTGATTTTTCAAATCCCCAAATTATTTACAATACAGCAGAGGGATTAACCAACTTCAGTGAACTCGATTTTTTATTATCATTTTCTTATACACTAAAGATCATTAAAAATTGGGGGCTAGTACCGGAAATTGGATACAGCTTCAAGCATGGTGGTGTTTTAACAGGAATGAGTATTATTTATTGATGGAGGGGTTCAAAAAAATAGTGCTGCTTATGCTGTTGTTTACTACAGGAGCTTGTTTTAACTACAATGGGGCGGATGACGAATGGGGAAGTTTAACATTGACCGTATTGGCCGAAACGGGTGGTGAGGTCAATACGACCGGAGGCACCTATGTATTGGGCGAGCGGGTCAACCTTACGGCGACCCCCAATTCGGGCTATGTCTTTACAGGCTGGTCCAATGGTTCCACCACGAGTTCATTGATAATCACCATAGAATCCAGTCAAACGCTTACCGCTTTTTTCGACCTTTTGGATGCCACTCCTCCCACCATAACACTATCAGGCGCTGCGACAATCAACCTACAGTTGGGAGCTACTTTTTCAGATCCGGGGGCTACTGCTACGGATGATGTGGAGGGAGATATAAGCACTGCTATCCAAAGCACAGGACAGGTCGACACCGCTGTTTTGGGGACCTATATTTTGACCTATACCGTTTCCGACACCGCCGGTAATTCTGCTTCGGTCACGAGAACGGTTCATGTCAATGAAGCCGTACCGTTAATTTATTTTGAAAACGCTATTTGCAAGTGCCCGGAGGCAGGGGTGGGATATACAGAAACCATAGACGAAATAACCTATACCGTTGTGGATGATTCCACGATTGCCCGAGAAATTGCGGAAAACAATATCTATTTATGTACCACTTGGGTTACGGACATGAGCGAATTATTTAAGTATAATTCCAACTTTGATTTGGATATTGGTTTTTGGGATACGTCAAATGTTACCACTATGGAAGCCATGTTTTATGGAGCTTCTGCATTCAATCAAGCCATTGGAGCTTGGGACACTGCACAAGTAACGAACATGAAAGAAATGTTTTATAGCGAGTCCTATGTAACCTTCAAATTCAATCAGGATATCAGAGGGTGGAATACGGGCGAGGTCACCACCATGGAAGCTATGTTTTACGGAGCCTCTGTTTTTGATCAAAACATTGGTGCTTGGGACATGTCCAAGCTACAATCGATGCGCGCGATGTTTAGTTTTGCGACTCAATTTAATCAAAATATTGGTGGCTGGGATACGTCCCAAGTGACCGACATGAGCCAAACTTTTAAATCAGCTTCTGCCTTCAATCAGGACATCAGTGCTTGGGACACTTCCAAGGTGACCAATATGAAGGATATGTTTATGTATGCAAAAAGTTTTAATCAAGCCATTGGCAGTTGGAACACCGCTCAAGTCACCAGCATGGAGGGGATGTTTTATAAAGCCACGGTCTTCAATCAAAACATTGGAAATTGGGATACTTCACAAGTAACCACGATGAGCAGTATGTTTTTTGGTGCAGCTGTATTCGATCAACCCATTGGTTCGTGGAAAACCTCGCGTGTTAGTACAATGGAGGATATGTTCTATGGAGCCATAGCCTTCAATCAGGCGATTGGCAATTGGAATACGTTCCAAGTGACCAATATGTCCGGTATGTTCCTTTTTGCGGAGCGTTTCAATCAGGACATCGGAGCCTGGAATACGTCCAATGTCGTCACGATGAACAGTATGTTTTCAAACGCCTTGGTGTTCAATCAAGACATCGGGAATTGGAATACCTCCAAAGTTATCGATATGGGGAATATGTTCGAAAAAGCAATTGCTTTTAATCAATATATAGGGGACTGGAATACCTCAAAAGCGACGGACATGGGTCGATTATTTAAAGAAGCTGCCGCTTTTAATCAGGACATTGGTGCTTGGGACACCTCCAAGGTGACCAATATGGTGGGCATGTTCAGTAATGCCGTCAACTTTAACCAGGATCTGAGTCGTTGGGAAACGTCAAAAGTGAATTTTATGGACGAGATGTTTGTCAATGCCAGTCAGTTTAATCAAAATATAGGTGCTTGGGACACTTCCAACGTGACCGATATGCAAGAAATGTTTTATGGAGCAGTTGCTTTTAACCAAGATATTGGTGCTTGGTCAACGCCAAGGGTGAACGATATGCACCTGATGTTTTCCGGAGCCATAGCCTTTAACCATGACATTGGAAACTGGGATACATCCAATGTGGGAGATATGGATCAAATGTTTTACAACGCTGCAGCATTCAACCAGGACCTTTCCCAATGGTGTGTGCCAAAAATTGAATCGGAGCCGTTTGATTTTTCAAATTTATCGCTGCTCACGGCATCCAATAAACCTGTGTGGGGCAGTTGTCCAGAATAACTCAATTTATATTTTTTTAAAAGAATTTATTTTTTTTGGATTTAGGGTAGGGTAAACTTGATAACGATTGTTATAAGGTAAATAATACTTAAAAACAAAATCATGAAAAAACTACTAATTTTATTTCTATCTGCTTCCATTTATTCGTGTGCTATAGAGGACATACAAGAACAAGATCTATCGGCACTTTTGAATCCCGAAACCACCGCTCTGGAAGAAACAGATTCTAGCACTACCGATTCAAATAGTGGCTTAACGGCGAAAGACACCGACAATGATGGTATTGAAGACGAAGCCGATGTGGATGTCGATGGAGACGGAGTGAACGACAATGGTACCGATACCGATGGGGATGGAATCAATGATGATTACGATGTCGATGTTGATGGGGACGGAGAGGACGACAATGGCACCGATGCCGACGGCGATGGAGTGCTCGATGAAACAAACGAGAATGACGATAATGACGACAATGACGACAATGACGACAACGAGGATGAATCCTACGATGACGACAGTTCCGATAGTGATGATGATGATACTGATTACGATAATGATCAAGATTCAGAAGAGGACAGCGATATGGATGAAATGAACGATTCCGATAACGATGACAACGATGAGTTTGATTCAGACGACAGCAATGACGTTGACAACGACGATGACCAGGACTCTGACACAGACTCCGATTTAGACGATACCAATGAAAATGTATCCTCCGATGGAAGCAATTTGAGTGCTGCAATTTTTGCAAAAATTGAGTCTTATATCACCGCAAATTACCCCAATCAAAGCATACGCGAAGTCGAAAAAGAAAATCAAAAGATCGAAGTGACGTTGAACAATGGGGTAGAGCTTGTTTTCGATTTAGAAGGTAACTTTAAAAGAGTTGACAACTAATGCGAGGCTTTAATCACACCCCTTTCGTATTGCTTTTCTTGTTTGCGCAATTCTTTTTTGCACAAGAAAGTAATTCCTTGTTCGATCAAATCGACAACAGCGAAAGCAAACAAGAATTTCTTCCTTCCTCTATGATTTTTACCCAAAGGCTTTTGTGGGGTGAAAAAGGAATGATGCGGAAAACGGGAATTGTTACGCTGAATTTGGAAAACAGAGAGCAAGAATTAAAAATTCGAAGAAAAATGTTGAGTGCACATCAATATATAGGCTACTTAACCTTGGCGGGGATGGTTGCACAAGGTGTATTTGGAGTAAAATTGTACAATGGTCAATACCAATACGAAGACCTCCATGAAACCATCGGTAATCTAACAACAGCCTCTTATTTTACCGGTGCAGCCCTATCCCTTTTTACTCCCCCTCCTTTGATAAGCACCAAAAACAAGGGATTGACGTCCATCAAAGCGCACAAGTGGCTGGCCAGCGTACATTTTTCAGCCATGATTGCCACCAATCTCCTATCGGAAAGCAATAAAAGTGCGCATCGCGCTGCGGCATACACCCTCTTTGGAAGTTATGCCCTAGCTGTAATCTCTTTTAAATTATGATAATGATGAAAATAAAAACCATGTTATTCAGTTTTGTCCTGCTGTTGAGTTTTAAAACAGCAATGGCACAAGAGCAACAATTGAAACTAAATACGGCGGAAAGTGTTATTTCGTATAAGGCAAAACATATTTTGCATGCTTGGGAAGGCATCAACAAGCAGGTCAAAGGAATCCTAGTAAAAGACGAGAAATCAACGGACATCAATAAAATTGCAATCTTGGTGTTGGTTAAAGATTTTGACAGCAACAACAGTGGACGTGACGCTCATGCACTGGAAGTCTTGGAAGCCTTATCTTTTCCCGAAGTACGTTTTTATTCCGAAACAATTGAGAACGAAGAAAAAACCATCCAACTTACCGGGACTTTCGAATTTCACGGTGTGAAAAAAGAAAAAAAGATACCAGTAGCATGGACTGAGAAGTCCGATAAATTGATTTTAAAAGGTAACTTTGAACTCATTCCAACCGACTTTGGGATAACATTGCCCTCCTTTATGATGGTCGCCATGGAAGATCTTTTAACGTTTGATTTTGAATTAACTTTTAATAAATAATGAAGATTGTAGGTCAAGGGGAGTTGTGTAACGAAAATGCACATAAAGAAATTTATCTTTCTTACTCGAAAGGATTGTACCGCTTTTTGACCTACTCCTTTGGCGATAGCATTGATGCCGAGGACATTACTCAAAATGTATTTTTAAAACTTTGGGAAGAATGTTCAAAATACCGATTGGACAACATCAAAAGTTTGATCTACACCATGGCAAAAAATCAGAGTTTAAATCGATTGAAAAGGAATAAAATTAAAAATGAACAGCCTTTACCAAAAGCGATTGATTTTCAATCGCCCGAATATGAAATGGAAGAAAAACAGTTTAAAGACCAACTTTCGGCAGCTATTGGAAGCTTGACCGAAAACGAAAAAACTGTTTTTTTGATGAGTCGCATTGATGATTTGGGCTATAAAGAAATTGCAGAGCGCTTGGAAATCAGCCAAAAAACGGTCGAAAAACGAATGCATAATGCATTAAAAAATTTGAATAATCGCTTATCCGTAAACCTTAAAAGAAAATAGGCATGGAAGAACATTACTTATCAAAATGGATGGAGGGAAGTGTTGGCGATGCGGAAATTGTAGAACGCGATGGAGCAGAAGCACTCAAAAATTATCAATCGATTCTTAAAAGCGTTGACGATTTAAAAGTATCGATTCCAGAAAGTTTGGAATGGGAAAAGTTCTCTCAACAATTAAAAAAGCATCCCAAAAAACAGAAAAAATCACATCCTAAAATTTGGGCGATGGCAGCCGCTTTATTGGTTTTGCTGGGCGTACGTTTCTTTTTCTTTACGGACGTGGTCATTGCTTCTCAAGCCAATCAGAGCCTACATGTTTTGACAGATGGCAGTCAAGTCGAACTGCGCCCCAATTCGGAGTTGCGTTATCAACGATCGTTCGGATGGTGGAACAGAAAGCTCCGTTTGGAGGGAGATGCAACTTTTCGGGTGACCAAAGGATCTACTTTTACGGTAGAAACTTCCAATGGTGCCATCACTGTTTTGGGAACTGTCTTTAGAGTAATAAGTGCCGAAGATTTTTTTAGTGTTCATTGTGAGGAAGGAAAAGTGAAAATAAGTCGAGATGATGCCGATTATATTTTAGAAAAAGGAAATCGTTACAATAGTGTCACCAATACGGTGGAGGAATTTCAACGTAGTGCAGGTATGAAGGATAATCAAATTTTATACAACCGAACGCCACTTTCTTTTATCGCCAAAGTAGTTGCTCAAGTGTACGGCATTCGAATTAACTTGAAAACCAAAAACGAACTGTATTTTACAGGGGCGATTCCTCTAAACGATCAGGAAAAAGCCTTGCAGGCCCTTTCAATTCCCTTTGCTTTAAAAACAGTGATAAACCAAGATGCATCTATTGATATTGTTAAAGAGTAATTTTGTAGTTCTTTTTCGGGTTTTTGTAATCTTGTTTCCCCTGTATCTTTGCAGTCAACAAAATCCCAAAAATCTGAAGCAAACTTTGGGAGCAGCCGAAGAAGCATTTCAGGTGTCTTTTTCCTACGACGATGATTTTATTCAAAATTGGCTAAGTCCAGAAACGCCCTTACCCAAAACCTTGGATGAATTTTTGGAACAGTTGCAACGCGATTATCAAATTGCCTATCAGCGGTGGGAAGCCAACATCTTGCTGGCTCCCCAAAAAAATGTTCCCAGCACAACAATATGTGGCTATATCAAAAGTCAACTTTTTGAAAACGGATTGGAAAATACTTTGGTGGTATTGGGAAAACAATTTGTTTACGCCGATGCCTTTGGCTTTTTTTCAATAACCACTCAGGACACCACTACAAAAAGCTTGCTTTTTAAAAACATCAACTTTGGATCTCAGACACTTGATATTGCTCCCGGAGCAGATTGTTTTGAATATTTTGTAGATCAGAATGAAATCAAATTGGGAGAAGTGATTTTGAATTATATTGCCCCACCTATCGAAAAGAGCAGTAATGGTGTTTTCACCATAAATCTAGAAGGGACTAACATCGTTCCCGGCTCAGTAAATCCGGATATTTTTCAACTATTGCAATTGTTGCCGGGGGTGAGCAATCCCAATGAAAACAACACGGTATTTGTGCGGGGAGGTACCCCCGACCAAAATATTGTCCAGTGGAATAAAATTCGTTTGTATCAAAACAATCACGCCAATGGAGGGCTGTCCTCCATCAATCCCTATGGGTTGAATTCTATTCAACTTATGGTCAAAGGGGTGCCTGCTCATTTTGGGGAGCATACTTCTGGTTTGATTTTATTGGAAAATCTAAAATTCTCTGACCAAAAAAAAATGGATGTATCGGCGGGCTTGAATCTGTTAGATGCTGATCTGGTTGTTCAATTACAAACCGAAAAAAAGCTACAGCTAAATCTTTCGGCCCGATCGTCTTTTAGGAATACCCTCTCCAATGATTTTAGAACCAACACCTTCAACCGACTCATCGCCGTGGAAAACACCTCTGGGGTTGCCAATCCTCTGTCCAATCAGTCCATTTATTATAATGACTTTACATTTTCCACCCGATTTCCCATCAATGAAAATCATTTCATAGCCACCAAAGCTTTTTATATTGAAGATCAAATTGACTACGAATTGTCAGACACCGATTTGGAATACAGAGATGGTTTACAATCCAAAAACTATGGATTTGGTGTTAGCCATTCGTTTCGAAAAAACGGGTGGAATCGCGATTTCAATATTTCGTTTTCACATTTTGAAATGGACTATGAACGCTTGTTTGAACAATATGAGTTTGATGAAGAAGAGCAAACTTTGGAAAGTGAATATGAGGATTTTTCCAAACGAAACAATCGGGTGGCGGAACTTCAATTTAAGATGTTGCACAAAAAGCAAATCCATCCCGAGCATTTGTTTTTATGGGGGGGAGACTATACCTATCGATCGATTTTCTTTGAGGATGATTCGGAGGTGAATAATTCGATGTCCAATCGGACAGAAGATTTGACTGGAAATGCTGCAGCACTATTCGGTGCTATAAAATCCAATTTTTCGGAGCGACATCTATGGGAATTAGGACTGCGGTATAATTATTTCAATGCGATAGCTCTCCATCGGTTGGAGCCACGTATCAATTACAGTCTTTTACTTCCTTTTCAATGGTCAATCAATGCGACCTACGAAAAAAAATCACAATCCATTTACCGCACAAACCAAACCATCAGCAATATTTCTAACAACAGTAATAATTTGTGGGCCGGCATTGGGAACAGCTCTTTTCCTTTGTTGAAATCGTCCCAACTCAGTTTGGGGATGACCAAAAGCAATAATAAAACCATATTTGAATTTGATTTATACCGCCGAAATTTGGAGGGGATTACCACTTTTAGTTTTGGATATCTCGACCCCAATGATAGGGACTACCATACCGGAGTTGCTGAAATATATGGTGCTGATTTTTTCTTTCAAAAAAAATGGGAGCGACTCAACCTTTGGGCGTCCTATTCACATCAGGAGAACAAAAACAGCTTTGACGATCTAAAAAACTGGGTTTGGTTCAACAGCAATTTTTTGGTTCGCGATCAACTAAATACTGGCTTTAGTGTCAATCTGAAGGATTGGTACATTCATCTGAATTATAGCATCAGAAGTGGAATTCCTTATTCCCAACCCAGCACTGTTATTTTGAATCCGCAGGGCTATGAATTGGTTTACAATACATTAAACGATCGGTTTTTGCCCAATTACGAACGCTTAGATTTGAGTGCCTCCAAAAAATGGATGCTCTCCAAGGGGATAAAATTGGATGCCAAAGCCTCTTTTTTAAACCTAACAAACAAAAAAAATGTCTTGGAGCGAATCCATATTTATGATAAAGGCACCCAAGCTATAAAAGCTTTGGATCGCTATTCTTTAGTGCCTTTTTTCAATGTAGGTTTGCGTTTTTATATCAATAATGACCTTTTGAGGTAGGGTAAAAATCGCTTCGATTGTTATTATAATAAACACTTAATTATGAAAACTTTAAATCGTAGAAAATTCTTAAACAAAAGTTGTCCAATTTTACTTTCCACCATTGTTGGAAGTACCCTGCTGCAGTATTGTACGGCCGAAGAAATTGCCGAGCAAGCCCCGATTTCTGGTGGATATTCTGTTTCTGGCAATGTCCTGACCATTGATTTGTCTCATTCCGATTTTGGTGCTTTAGACAGCAAAGGTTGGATCAATTTTGCATCACAAAACCTTTTGTTGCTCAAAAAATCGGCTACAGAGTATAAGGCTTTTACCAATATTTGCCCTCATGAAAGAGTAAAAAATAAATGGAGTTATTCTGCCTCCACACAAAAGTTCACTTGCCATGAACACGACAATGCTTACAGTTCCGATTGTGCAACGGCAGGAAAAGGAGGCGTTTTAGACTGCTATAAGGTAGCCCTAAGTGGAACCCAGTTAAAAGTGTATTTATAGTCGGATAGTGAAGTAGGACTATTGAATTCTTTGGAAAGATTTTCTGAAACGATACACCAATCCAATATTCCAATCCAGGTCTTTCCCCGCTTCAATATTGGTCTTTACTTTTTTATTGAGATTAAACGTAAGCGAAAAAGGAGATTTGGACGTATAGATATTGGCGTTTAAAAAAGTATAAACACCTTGGTCTCCGCCCAAATTCAGATAGTAAAACTGAGGATTGATGCCCAGCAAAAAGGTTTCAGAAAGTTTTATATTGGAAATACTCGCATTAATTGCTCCATATTGACTGCTTTTGATCGCACCTTCGTCCAAGCCAACGGAATAAAAATAATAAGCACCGATCCGAAGGTTTTTATTCACGATGAAGTAGGGGGCAATTTCTGTCACAAAGTACCGATTGATGTAGGTGGTTGTGATGGCTTCATGTTTTTTCAACAACATGCCTTCGCCAAAGGGCATTCCCAAATGAATTCCTACTCGGGTTCTAAAACGCCCTTCATTTTTGAGTTGATAGCGCAACCAAAGTAGATAGGCCCAGGGTTTTCCATTGATAGCATACCACCACTGGGGTTCAAACGACAGCCGATCTTTTCCTACAATAAATTCAAATTGTAAGGAGGGTTTTCCCAAAGCAAAAAGAGGGATTAATGAGATGCCATTATTGGCCACCGTAGCACTCCCGCTCAGGTATAAGTCTTCTTTTATGGTTGCTGAAGTTGCTGCTGTGGTTGTTTCTTTCGTTACTTTTTCCTTCTCGGTTTGAGCAAACGTATGGAGTATAAAAAAACAACTTAAAAATACCGTAAATAGAAGCTTTGATGGTGTGAAAACTACCTTTTGCATGAGGGAAATTTTTTTTGGCGAATGTAAGAAGTAACCTACATTTTTAAGAACAAAAAAATTAATTTTTATGTGAAGTAAGAAAAGACTTAACATCGAGATTTTGAGAAATTTGTTTTAATACAAAATAGTGTTATTTTCACACTTTAATTTTATAATCCATGAAACGTAAAACCTTCATCAACACGCTAGCTACTTCGGCAATTTCTGCTTCCCTTTTTCCCCATTTAATTTCTTGTTCAGACGATCCCAAAAAAATAAGTGGATTAAAAAATTGGGCGGGGAATTATACCTATAAAGCAGAAGAAACAAAATTTGTCCGTTCGGTAGAGGAGATGAAGAAGTCGATTGTGGGACTAAAAAAAGCCAAAGCCTTGGGTACACAGCATTGTTTTAATGATATAGCAGATACTTCGGGCATACAAATCAGCACCAAACATTTGGATCAGGTGTTGGAACTCAACACTGCGGAACAGACCGTTTTGGTAGGATCCGGAATCAAATACGGCACTTTGGGAAGCTACTTATACGAAAGGGGATGGGCACTTCACAATTTGGCATCATTACCACACATTTCTGTTGGGGGCTCTTGCGCCACGGCAACGCATGGTTCTGGCGTTGGAAATGGCAATTTGGCCACTGCCATTCGCGGCTTTGAATTGTTAACGGTGGATGGAGCGACCCAATGGGTGGATCCAGAAACCCAGCCCGATTTGTTCCATGCGGGCTGTGTGAGTTTGGGAGCTTTAGGGTTTATTACCAAAATAAAATTGGCGATTCAGCCCAGTTTTGAAGTAGAACAACACGTCTATGAAAATCTTCCGATGGAAGCATTAAAAGATAATTTTGATGCCATTATGAGTGCGGGCTACAGTGTGAGTTTCTTTACCCATTGGTTGGACAAAACCATCAATCAGGTGTGGATCAAATCAAAGGTTGGAACAACGGACGCATTGGGAGCCGATTTTTATGGAGCAACACCTGCTACCGATGATTTGCATCCCATCAAGGTGAATTCTCCCGTCAATTGTACTCCTCAAATGGGGGTTCCCGGGCCCTGGCACGAAAGATTACCCCATTTTAAAATGGATTTCACTCCGAGTAATGGCGATGAATTGCAGTCTGAATTTTTTGTGCCCCGAGAAAATGCCTACGAAGCCATTATGGCCGTTGAAGCCTTACATGCAAAAATAGCCCCCATCTTGTTTGTTACTGAAGTTCGTTGTATTGCTGCAGATGATTTTTGGATGAGTACTGCCTATCAAAGAGAAAGTGTTGCCATTCATTTTACGTGGAAACCCATGGCAAAAGAAGTTTTAGCAGTGCTACCCGAAATTGAAGCTGCCCTGCAAGCTTTTGAGGCTCGTCCACATTGGGGAAAAATATTTACACTTCCGGCGGATACGCTTCGCAGCCGCTATGAAAAATTTGAAGCTTTTGTGCAACTCAAAGAAAAATACGACCCCCAGGGCGTGCTTTCTAATGCGTATTTAAAAAAATCTTTGAATCTCTAAATAGTTGATTGGGTCAATAATAAAAGGGGCTAATCAGCGTTATGAGTGTAAACAAGTTTCCCTTTTCCAACTTAGCGCAGCGTGTTTTTATGAACCAAAAATAATATCCTAAAGCGAAGCGAAATACTCCTCCAAACCATATCATTCATAATAAGATTTTTTAATTTTAATCGCCCCAGTTTCACTAGCATGTTTACATTTACGTATCCTTTCTACAAATAGCTACACCATGATAGAGCGTATCATAAAGTATAGTATTTACCACAAGTTAATTGTACTCTTATTTACCTTTGGGATTGTTGGTTTTGGTTTTTATTCACTTCTAAATATACCCATAGGAGCGGTTCCGGACATCACCAATAATCAAGTACAAATCATAACTACTTCCAGGAATTTAGCGACCGAGGATGTAGAAAAATTCTTAACCTATCCGGTGGAGTTGGAAATGGCCAATCTTCCAGGAGTTAAAGAAATTCGTTCGGTTTCAAAATTTGGTTTGTCAGTAGTGACGGTGGTTTTTGACGACAATTTGGGTACCTATTTGCCTCGACAATTGATTGCTGAAAAGATCAACAGTGCGCAAGAAAAAATCCCCGAGGGGTTTGGAAAACCTTTTATGGGACCCGTGTCAACAGGCCTCGGAGAAATTTATCAATACGTGATTGATGTGGACGAAGCCCATCGAGATCAATTTTCCCTGACAGACGTTCGTAGTCTGCAAGATTGGTTGGTGAAAAGACAATTGTCTGGAATACCGGGTGTTGTGGAAGTCAATACTTGGGGCGGTTATTTGAAAACCTATGAAGTGGCGCTCAATCCGGAACTTTTGCGTGCTATGGATGTTTCCATTTTTGAAGTTTTCAAAGCCTTAGAAAACAACAACAGCATTGCTGGAGGGGGCTTTATCGAAAAAACCAACGAAAGTTATTTCATTCGAGGAGAAGGACTTTTGACTTCATTGAATGATATTGAAGAGATCGTAGTGACTAAAAAAGGAGGCATTCCTGTTTTTGTAAAAGACATAGCCACCGTGGAGTTTGGTCACGCCAATCGCTTTGGTGCCATTACGGGAAACGGGGAAGGAGAAAAAGTCTTGGGTCAAGTGATGATGCTCAAAGATGCCAATTCCAATGCCGTTATTCAGGCGGTTAAGCAGCGAGTAGCAGAAATTCAGTCCACCTTGCCCGAAGGCATCACCATAAATCCTTTTTTGGAACGAAGCGAATTGATTGCTAAAACGACTTTTACCATCGCTGAAAACTTGATTTTGGGTTGTTTGATAGTGATTTTTGTTGTGGTTTTGCTATTGGGCAATCTCCGTTCCGGTTTGGTTGTGGCATCTGTGATTCCGTTGAGTTTACTCTTTTCGTTGTCGCTGATGTATATTTTTGGCGTTGATGCCAATTTGATGAGTTTGGGAGCCATTGATTTCGGTATCATCATTGATGGAGCCGTTATCATTGTAGAATTCATCGCTTTTAAGATCACGAGTCAAGGCACCCTGCTTTTTGCCTTGCCCAAAGAAAAAAGACAAGATCAAATTGACAAAATCACTTTTCAAAGTGCAACAAAAATGATGAATTCGGCGGTCTTTGGACAATTGATTATCATCATCGTTTTTATACCCATTCTTTCCTTGGCGAATGTAGAAGGGAAAATGTTTCGCCCCATGGCATTGGTCTTTTGTTTTGCACTCATCGGCGCCATGTTGTTGTGTTTTACGTACATCCCTGTCATGGCCTCCTTGTTTATAAAACCTTCAAAAACACAAAAAAAGACGCTATCCTCCCGATTGATTCATTTTCTAGAGCGTCAATATCGACCCACCATTTTGTGGGCTTTGCGCAAGAAAAAATGGGTTTTGAGTATGGCCGTGGGACTGTTGTTGGGCACCGTTTTTCTATTTAATCAAATGGGTGGGGAGTTTGTTCCTACACTCGATGAGGGAGATTTTGTCATTCAACCGGTATTGAAAACGGGAACGACCTTGAGCAATACCATTGCAGCAACCACGCAGATGGAAAAAATCTTAAAACAATTTCCTGAGGTAGCACAGGTGGTCAGCCGTATCGGAGCGGCAGAAGTCCCCACCGACCCGATGTCTATGGAGGAAAGTGATGTAATCATTAAACTAAAACCCAAAAGTGAGTGGGTTTCTGCCGAGACCAAAGATGAATTGGCCGATCGATTTAAAGAAGCACTGAGTGTCATGGCCGGTGTTGATTTTGAATTTACGCAACCCATAGAGATGCGGTTCAATGAACTGATTACTGGTGTTCGTTCGGATTTGGCGATTAAAGTTTTTGGTGAAGACTTAGAGGTGCTTTATGCCAAAGCATTGGAAATAGAAAAAGCCATTGAAAATGTTCCCGGAGCTTCGGACATTACGGTCGAAAAAACCGCAGGTTTGCCACAAATGTCCGTTAAGTACAATCGGAAAATGATTGCAAAATACGGTTTGAATATAGCCGATTTAAATGCGATAGTTACCACCGGATTTGCCGGAATGACGGCAGGAACGGTCTTCGAAGGAGAGAAACAATTTGACTTGGTCTTGCGCTATAAATCGGACTATAGAAACGATATCGAAGATTTGCAAACAACCTCTATTCTTTTACCCAGTGGGATTACTTTACCGCTCAGTGAATTTGCAGAAATCAGCTATACCAAAGGCCCTGCAAAAATATCTAGGGACAATACCAAACGTCGAATCGTGGTGGGGGTCAATGTTCGGAATCGAGACCTGGAGTCTGTGGTGGAAGATGTGCAGGCCATCATTGAGCGAGAGGTGAAAATTCCACCGGGCTATACGGTTCGTTATGGAGGACAATTTGAAAATCTTCGCGCGGCTACTGCGCGCTTGAAAATTGCCGTTCCCATAGCATTGATTTTGATTTTTGTACTGCTTTATTTTGCCTTTAATTCAGTAAAAGAAGCCTTGATGATTTACAGTGCAATTCCGCTGTCTGCCATTGGCGGTGTTTTTTTGTTATACCTCCGGGGATTGCCCTTTAGTATTTCTGCCGGGGTTGGCTTTATTGCCCTTTTTGGGATCGCGGTGCTCAATGGAATTGTTTTAATTGAAGAATTTAAGGAATTAAAAGCGCATGGAATTTCCAATATCAACAAACGTATTTTGATGGGTACTAAAAACAGATTACGCCCGGTTTTGCTCACTGCAGCAGCTGCGGCTTTAGGATTTTTGCCGATGGCGATTTCAACCTCTGCCGGTGCCGAAGTACAGCGACCATTGGCAACCGTGGTGGTGGGTGGATTGATCACTGCAACGGCCTTGACGCTGTTGGTACTCCCAGTTTTGTACGCTTTGTTTGACAGGAAAAAGCAGCTCCCCACGCTCAAAAATAAAGACTCTTTAAAAGTCCTTGTAGGGATTGTTTTATTTATACTGCCCCATATTGGATTTGCTCAAAGCCAAAGGATTACTGCCGATCAGGCGGTAGCAATGGCACTCGAAAACAACAGCAGCTTACTGGCGGATCAAAAACGGGTAGAACAATCCCAACAATTGGTGGGTAGTGCTTTCAATCTCGATAAAACGGAAGTCTATTATAATTTTGATGAAAATAATACAGCTGCCAACGGCTTGCCAATAAAAGTTTTCGGTCTAAGTCAAAAAATGCAATTCCCCACTTTATATGGCACCCAGCGAAAAGCCAATCAACAAGCTGTAGAAATTTCAACCCGTCAATACGAACTGAGTGAACGCACATTGACCAAAGCGGTGTATCAATCCTATTATCAAGTGGTGTATCGAAATAGTTTGGTTCAGAAATATACCTTTTTAGACAGTATTTACGGTCAGTTTTTAAAGGCTGTTCAAAAACGTCATGAAGTGGGGGAAACCAATTTATTGGAAAAATTGACGGCAGCCGCCAAACAAAAAGAAATTTCGATTTTATTGATGCAAGCGGAAGAAGAAGTCAAAAAAGCGCATACACGACTTCAGCAATGGGTACAATCGGAAGAACCGCTAAACGTAGAGCTTACCGTCTTACCTCGCCTGAAAGTGAATAGCCTCATCACTTCCGATCATCCGGGGTTACGTTATTACGATGCGGCGCAAAAGTTTGGAGCATACGAGCTGTCGTTAGAACGACAACGCCTTCTGCCGGATTTACAAATCTCTGTTTTTCAAGGAACCAACAACGGACTCAATCCGATCCGCTATAATGGAATTCAGGCAGGAATTGCAGTTCCGTTGTGGTTTGGTGCTAATAAATCAAAAATAGAAGCCGTCAAAACAGCGACTTTAATTTTAGCAGATGAGTATGAAAATTATAACCTACAGCTGCAGTCGAATTATAAAATTTTGTTGTCCGATTTAAAGAAACATGAAGCAGCAATTGACTATTATCAGACTTCCGGTAAAACACTGTTTTCCGAATTGACAACACATGCCTCCAATGCTTTTCATGAAGGAGAAATAGACTTTTTTGAATATGTGCAACTATTGGAAACCGCAGAAAATATTCAAATTAAATATTTGGAAAATCTTAATGATTACAATAATACGGTATTAGAAATCAACTATTTAAACGATTGAAATGAACACAACAATCAGCACTTATTGGCCGTCCATAAAATTCACTTCATTTTTTTTGCTGAGTTTGTGGCTGGTCTATTCCTGCGGCACTAAAAAAACAGAAACTGCTTCCAACGAAGAAGAAATCGCAATGGACACTATGGATAAGGATGTAGTGGTGGTTTCAAAAACGCAGTTTGAAACGGGTAATATGGAATTGGGAAAAATCAGCACCCAAGCTTTTCACGAGGTGGTAAAAGCGAATGGAATGTTTGCCATACCTCCCAAAAATCAAGCCGAGGTGAGCACCTATTTTGCAGGACACATTAAAGACATTTCCTTGCTCCCGGGACATGCTGTTAAAAAGGGGCAAGTGCTTTTCACCTTGGAAAATCCGGAATATGTACAAATCCAACAAGATTTTTTGGAAGCCAAAGGAAGATTGGAATACTTGAAGTCTGATTATGAACGTCAACAGACCTTGTTGAAAGATCAGGTGACTTCCCCCAAAAAAATGTTAAAAGCGAAATCCGATTACGAGATAACCTTGGCGCAATATGAATCTTTAAAAAAGAAACTTTTATTGATGAATATTGATGCAAATACCCTAGTTCCAGAGAATATCCGTTCCTTCATCAGTGTATGTTCGCCTTTGAATGGCTATGCGACAGCCATACGCGCCGGCAAAGGAATGTATTTACAACCTTCGGATGTGGCGTTGACGGTTATTAATACTGCAGATTTGCACATTGAATTGAAAATATTTGAAAAGGATCTTCCCAAAGTGAAGAAGGGTCAAGAAATTCGATTCAGCCTGCAGCACGATCCCAATACGGTGTATAAAGGGCTTGTACATTTGGTTGACAAAGCCATAAACGAAATGGATAAAACCATCGAAATTCATGGGGATATTGTCGATGAGGAAGACCTCAAACGGTTTGCTCCGGGCATGTATGTTGAAGCTGAAATTTTTACTTCTACGACTGCAAATAGAACCCTACCCACAGACGCTTTGGTCAATATTGAGGATCATTTTTTTGCGCTTCAAAAACAGAATGACACGCTTTTTAAAAAAGTAAAGATAAAGGTGGGGGCAAGTTCCGATGGACATACTCAAATTCTAAATTTGAGCGACTTTAATGAAACGACAGAGTTTTTAGTGAAAGGGGCTTTTGATCTGATTACGGAGTAACACCGCTATTTTATAATTCCAAGCGCATCCCAAAATGTGCAAAATGAAACCCTTTGGCTTCCAATTCTTGACGTCCCTGAAAGTTTGAGTCTCGTGCGGGATTGCTGTGATTGAGATGAATAAAATATATTTTTTCACGATCTACAGGATCTAAAGATTCAAATAAAGCAGCACTTTCTTCCACAAAAGGATGGGGCACTTCGCGCATGGGGCGAGGCAGCTCGCCGTCTTCAAAAAAGGTAGCGTCCAATAACGCATAATCCACCTTTTTAATCATACTTACAATATCCTTTTCCCAAAGCGACCATTTGTCGATGTCCGGAATATAAAGTGCGGATTTGCGAGCACCTTGAATCCAATAACCCACCGTTTCGGAAAATTCATCTCGGTGGGGGACGAGCAAAGGGGTGACGCGCAAACGCGATGAAAGTGTCAAGGTTTTTTCGGCTAGGAGTTCATGAAGGACAATATTTTTGAGCGTTACCAACTGACTCCAGGGACCATTTGTTCTTAAAAAATCTGCCATCCTTGGCATTGCGTATACCGAAACTTCTTTGGTGTTGGCGGCTTCCCGCCCCAAATGCATCAAACCCGTATAATGCCCCATATGGGCATG
>JABISF010000030.1 GCA_018699935.1 Flavobacteriaceae bacterium
ACCACCAGCAGAGTTGGTGAAACGCGAGGAGTATACCACTTGGAAACCACTGCTGGCGTCATCTGCGGGGCCGTAATCGAAGACCGAAGTCATTGTATCAAAATTCTTACGACCGTCCTTCCAAAGATAAATACCTCCATTGGCAGCTACACTTCTGGGATGATTTAAACCGGAAAACCAGTGTACCGTATCAATTTGATGCGACATCCACTGACCGGGTATCCCAGAGGAATAGGGCCAAAAGAGTCGGTATTCTAAATATTTTCTAGGATCCCAAGCTTCGTAGGGACGGTTCATCAAATAGCGTTTCCAGTCCGTATCCGATTCTCTGATTTCTTTGGTTAGTTGGGGCAATCTCCATCTTCCGGGTTGATTGACATTCCAACTCATTTCCACCATTACAATGTCTCCAAACTTTCCGTCTTTGATAAATTTGTTGGCCGCATGGTAGTTGGCACCACTTCTTCGTTGCGATCCAATTTGAAAAACAATACCCGATTCTTCAACGGCTTTCCGTCCCAATCGCGCATCTTCCATCGTTTCTGCAAAAGGCTTTTCTACATAAGCATCTTTCTTGGCATTGGCCGCTTGAACGGTATGCAAAGCATGTTGAAAGTCAGCCGTAGAAATAATCACTGCATCCACCTCGTTTTTTTCGTACAACTCTTCGTTGTTTCGATATTTGGCAACTTTGTTACCTGTTTTTTCTTGGATGTATTCGGCCCCTTCATCTCTTCTGCGATTCCAGATGTCCGAAACCCCCACCAATTCAAAATTCATTTTGGCTTGATGATTCGTAAAGGCAGGGATCAATGATCCTTTACAACGATTCGAAAAACCGATGATTCCTACCCGAACGCGGTCGTTGGCGCCAAGGATTTTGCGATAGCTTTTAGCACTCATTGCAGAGGTAACTCCCAAAGTAAGTGCACCCGTGGCTAAAGTTGTTTTTTTGATAAAATTTCTTCTTGTACTGTCCATAATCGTTTGATTTAAAATTCTCTTATTTTGATGTTTTTGAAAGCGACATTGTTTCCGTGGTCTTGAAGCAAAATATGCCCCGCGGGCCAGGTGCCAAATCCTTCCCATTTTTCGTATTTAATTTTTTCAACCAAAGCTTTAAAAGCCTGGCTATGACGATCGTAAGAAACCACCAACACATGGTTGAGCCAGTGTTCCACTTGACCTCCGCGAACCACGATGCGGGCATTGTTCCAGGCGTTGATTCCCTTGAAATTCTTTCCTCTTCCACCTGTAGTGGTGTTTTCGGCACGGATTAAATCATACAATGAACCCACTGTACGATTGCCGTTTTTTCCTTGTTTTGCATCCGGGTGATTGCGATCGTCCAACACTTGGAATTCCATACCAATGGCAGAGCCTTTTCCTTGGTTCAGCAGTGTATTTACAAAATATTTGATCCCGCTGTTTGCGCCTTCTGTCAATTTAAAATCGACACTCAATTCAAAGTTGGAAAAGGTATCTTCGGTAACGATATCGCCTCCATTGGAAGCTTCTAAACCTTGCGCACCTTCCACCACCAGTGTTCCTTCTTTAATTGCCCATCCTTTTTCTGGAAAGGCATTGCCGTTGGCACTTTTCCATCCCTTGGTCGTTTTTCCATCCCAAAGCAAGCGGAAGCCTTTTCGAATTTCGTAGGGGGTCAAAGTGTTGTCCAAATAACTGATTTCTTCGGCATAGGGAGCCACTGAATTTCGGTATTTGTCGAGCGACTGGGTCAAGACGTTAATGTTGCGCCAGCGTACTTTTTTACCGTCATCTTCTTTATTTCCAATGCTGTGTACCTGAAAGGCAATAAAGCCTTCGGCGGTCAGGCCGTCCACCAAATTGGCACATTGAATCCCATTGATATAGGTACGAATTTCATTTCCAATAGCTTCGATGCGATAGTGATTCCATCCTCCGGTTTTAAAAGCCTCTTGTCCTTTGGGATTGCGAACAAGTGGATACAACCAGCCGCGGCGTGCCTCGTCATAGATGCCTCCGGCCCACTTCCGCGCACTCGTCTCAATTTCACATTGATACCCGTGAACACGACCGTTCATTACATCCGGAAAACTATTGCTTCGAAACTGGACGCCGGAGTTGAGTCCATTATCCACCATCACTTCAAATTCTAGAATAAAGTTGGTGTATTTTTTTTTGGTGGCTAAAAAACTGTTGGGCGTTTTCAGTTTTGAAATTCCCACCATGGCTCCATCTTCAATCTGATAGGTGGCATCGCCGTTGAGTTGTTCAAAGGCGTCAAAATTTTCTCCGTTAAAAAGGACTTCCCATGGGGCATCGTCTTGTGCATGCAAGAAAGCCGAAGTATTAACTGCCAAAAGCAGTATTAATGTAGAGAATGGTTTTAAAATTGTTTTCATTGATTCGGTAGTATTATTAAGGTGTTTTAGTAATTAAGTTTTTAAATTATTCAATTGATTTAAAATTGAGAAAATGAAGATAATAAATTTGTCGTTAACGTTAACGATTATTAATAAACTTTTTTAATATTGCATAACAATAAAAGATTTCTGCTACTTTTATAGGAACCAAATATTGAAAAAACAGATGAAAAAAGACAGAAGGCAATTTTTAAGTACCACTGGAACCCTCCTAACCGCTTCGATGGTGTACCCCAATTCAGGTTTTTCCATACTCAACTTAAATCAAATGGATAAAGTAAGAATAGGAGTCATTGGTACCGGAAGTCGAGGGCAGGGCTTGATGCAAATTTTAAATAAAATTTCCAATGTCGAAATCACGGGAATATGCGACACTTTGCCTTTTCGATTGGAGGCTGCGATGCGCATTGCTCCCAAAGCAAATACCTTTGCCGATTACAATGATTTATTGGGAAGGAAAGATATTGATGCCGTTGTCATCAGTAGTCCATTGAATACCCATGCGGAGATTGCTGCGGCTGCTGTGGATGCTGACAGACACATCTATTGTGAAAAAACAATGGTGAAAGGGGATACAGCAACTTCAAATTTGGTACGAAAAGTCTTAACCAACCACAAAAAAATATTTCAAACCGGACATCAATACCACAGTTCTCGTTTATACTCCCATTTGGTGGAATTGATTCAAGGGGGAGAAATTGGTAACGTTGTTTCGGTACAGGCACAATGGAACCGCAATGGAGATTGGAGACGCCCTGTGCCCGATGAAAAATATGAACGACAGATCAATTGGAGAATGTATCGCGAGTTTTCTTACGGACTTTTGGCGGAACTCAGTTCCCACCAAATCGATTTTGTGAATTGGATTTTAAATTCGCATCCCGAAAAAGCCACTGGTTTTGGGGGGATTGATTATTGGAAAGACGGCAGAGAAACCTATGACAACACCCATGTGATTTATTCGTATCCCAATGGGGTCAAAGCCACCTTTACCTGTTTGACCGCCAACGCCAAAGACGATTATCAAATCAATGTTTCGGGGGACAAAGGCACCATAGTGATTGGTCCACAAGCGGCGTGGATATACCCCGAGGGAAGTTACAATAGAACCTATGGCGAAGTGGATGGTGTTTCCGGTGCCACAGCCAGCTGGACAGAAGGCAAAGGAATCCCCGTAAATTACGAGCATTTAGAACCAACCCGTCAGGCCTTGGAAGATTTCCGTGATTCGATCATCGAATCAAAACAACCCCTGTCTGATATCATTACAGGCTCCAAAAC